>NZ_BAAHYI010000013.1:0-66565 GCF_054657635.1 Halanaerobaculum tunisiense | reverse complement strand
ACCAGGAAATTACTATTTTTTATTTAATTATATATAATGGATTTATAAATTACTAAGTTATTGGTTAACCTAAATATTAGTAAAATAGGAGGTTACAACAATAGATGAAGGTTGATCTTAAGTATTTAGCTGTTGGTTTATTTATTTTTCTTTTAGTGGGCGTTTTATCGATTGGTGGTCTAGGATATTTAATAATTAATAGTCTTGGTGACCAACCTGAACCTAAAAATAGTATTGCAGTAATTAATGTTAATGGGCCAATTATGGCTGGTAGTAGTAGTGGGATTTTAGGCGGAGCGCAAGCAAATTCTAACCAAATTATGAAGCAGATTAATCAAGCTAAGGATAATGAGAATATAAAAGGAATTTTACTGAGGGTTAATACTCCTGGTGGTAGTTCAGCTGCCTCTGATGCAATTTATAGTGAATTACAGAAATTTAAAGAAGAAACTTCTAAACCAATAGTAGTTTCTATGGGGGATATGGCAGCTTCAGGTGGTTATTATATTTCAGCTGCTGCGGATAGGATTTATGCTAATCACAATACTATAACAGGTAGTATTGGTGTGATAATGAAGTTTGCTAATTTAGAAAAGATGTATGATAAGTTAGGAGTTGAATACCTTACTTTAAAGAGTGGTCCTCATAAGGATATTGGTAGCTCTAATCGAGATATGACACAGAAAGAAAAAAAGATCCTCCAAGAAATGATTAATAATGCTTATCAACGTTTTGTACAGATAATAGTTGCTGGGAGGGATCTACCTGAAGAAGAAGTTAAAGAAATAGCTGATGGTAGAATCTATGATGGAAAACAAGCTCAAAAGTTAGATTTAGTTGATCAATTAGGTAACTTTTATGATGCAGTTGATAAAGCTGCTCAATTAGCAGATATTAAAGGAGAACCTAATCTAGTTCATTATGGTCGGCAATCACCAATTGACCGGTTACTCGGTTCAGCTAATCAAATAATAAGTTACTTGGTATCAGATCAGGTTCTATCAGAGAAAATGAATTCTATTACGCCGCAAACTTCTAATCTGCTTTATAAATATGTTGCTCCTGCTAAGAAAGCAAAACTAGAGTTGGATTATTAAAGTCTGTGCTTGAATTATAACTAATAATACTGTATAATAAATCATAAACTGATTATGGAATAAAATTAAAAATTGGTAAACACAAGGAATAGAAATAGTAGACTCACTTCTTATCTTAGAGAATCGACAGCTGCTGAAAGTCGATGTAAGAGGGGGTTGAATCCATCTAGGAGTGGTTAGTGAATTCAAGCTATACCGGTTTGATACCGTTATCATCAGTAAAGCGGATCCTATGATCAAGTAGGGTGGTAACGCGAGACCTCTCGTCCCTAGCAATCCAGTGGAGATTGTTATGGAGGAGATTTTTTTATTTGGGATAGTATTTTTAGTAGTGAGAAGGGAGTGGAAAGAATGAAGGAAAAGAGAACTTTAATGTTACCTGGGCCAACTCCTGTACCGGAGAAAGCTCGCCAGGCAGGAGCGCAAAAGGTAATTGGTCATCGTGAACCAGAATGTGATGAGTTAATAGAAGAGGTGACTGCTGGTTTAAAATATGTCTTTCAGACAGAAAATGATGTTTTAGTTTTAACTTGCTCAGGTACTGGAGGATTAGAGGCTTCAATTGCTAACACTTTATCAGAAGGTGATAAAGTGTTGTCTTTATCTACTGGAGCTTTTGGAGATAGATATGCCACAATAGCAGAGCGGTATGGTATTAATGTAGACCAGATAGAGTTTCCTTGGGGGACGGCAGTTGATCCAGATTCAGTTAGAGAAAAATTGGAACAAGACAATAATATTAAAGCTATTTTAATGACTCATAATGAAACTTCGACTGGAGTTATCAATCATCCCCAACTAATTGGTGAATTAGCTACTGAACATGATTGTTTATTATTAGTTGATGCAGTAAGTTCTTTAGGCGGGATTGAATTAAAGACTGATCAGTGGGGAGCTGATGTAGTTGTTACTTCTTCCCAGAAAGCATTAATGACTCCTCCCGGTTTATGTTTAGTTAGTGTTAGTCCTAAGGCTTTGGCAGCAAGAGAAAAATCCGATTTGCCTAAGTTTTATTGGGATTTTAAACGGGCTAAAGATCGTTATGATCGCGATAGTCAGACTCCTTCTACACCAGCTGTTTCTACTTTATATGTCTTACGAGAAGTATTAGCTGAGATCCAAGAGGAAGGATTAGAAAATGTATTTCAACGCCACCGGCTAGTTACTAAAGCTATTAGAACTGGAGCTAAAGCTCTAGGATTAGACTTATTAGTTACTGAGGAAGAGATTGCTTCTAAGACTGTAACAGCTATTAAAGTACCAAGTGGTATAGAATATAGCACTTTAAATCAGAGGTTAAAAGAAGAACATAATGTTTATATTACTGGTAGTAAAGGAAAATTAAAAGGAGATTACTTTAGAATTGGCCACTTAGGTAATGTTAGTCGGACTGATGTCTTATCCACTATTTCTGCTTTAGAGTTAGTTTTGAGTCAAGCGGGAGTAGATGTGGAATTAGGAGCAGGTCTGCAGGCAGTCCAACAAGTATTTAAGGAGGAGAGAAGATAATGAAAGTATTAGCTAGTGATCCAGTTTCTCAAGCAGGTTTAGACTTACTAGAGGAGAATGGAGTAGAGGTTACTTATAATACAGAATTGTCTTACGAAGAATTGCTAGAAGAGATTGGCAAGTATGACGGAATTATTTTGCGGAGTATGACTCCACTAAATGAGGAAGTTTTAAGTCAGGCTGACAATTTGCAGGTGATTGCTAGAGCAGGATCTGGGTATGATAACATCGACGTAGAGGCTGCTTCTCAGCGAGGTATTGTAGTTTTAAATACTCCTGGAGAGAATACTATTTCAGCAGCTGAGCAAACAATGAATTTAATGTTAGCTATTTCTCGGAATACTGTTCCTGCAAATAAGTCAGTTCGAGCTGGAAACTGGGAAAGAAATAAGTATATGGGCGTAGAATTAAATCAAAAGACCTTAGGAATTATTGGTTTAGGTAGAGTAGGAGGAGCGGTAGCTAAAAGAGCTAAAGCTTTTAATATGCAAGTTATAGCTAATGATCCCTATATTCCGGAAGAGAGAGGAGCTAAGTTAGGAGTAGAGTTAGTTAGTAAAGAAGAGTTATATCAGCAAGCAGACTATATCACTATCCATACGCCACTAACTGATGAGACTGATCATCTGCTTAATGAAGAGACATTTGCTCAAATGAAAGATGGAGTTAGGATTGTTAATGCAGCTCGTGGTGGGTGTGTGGATCGGTTTGATTTAGCTACAGCAATTGAATCTGGTAAAGTAGCAGCGGCTGGACTGGATGTCCATGAAGAAGAACCACCAGGAGAAGATTATAATTTATTTAAATTTGAGGAAAGAGTAACTGTTGCGCCGCATTTAGGTGGTACGACAGTAGCAGCTATGGATAATGTAGCTATTGAAGCTGCTGAACAGGCGTTAATGGTCTTAAATGATCAACAACCCCGAACTCCATTAAATATTTCTAGATTACAACCAGAGGAGTTAGCTCAGATAAAACCTTATATTAATTTAGGGGAAAAGTTAGGTGCTTTTTATTCTGAGTGGAATGAAGAACGGATAGTAGATTTAGAAATAGTTTACGAAGGGGAGATTGCGGAATATGATCTAGAGCCAGTAACTAACGGAGTCTTACAAGGGTTACTAAATCCTATTTTAGATGAAGAAGTTAATAGTGTAAATGCAGAGATGATTGCTCAAAAAAGAGGAATAAAGATTTCTGAAACTAAAAGATCTACTAGTAAAGACTACTCTAGCCTAGTTACTCTTAAAGTAGAGAGTGAACTAGGAGTTAAGAAATTAGCAGGTGCTGTCTTCCATGATCAACAGCTACGGATAGTCCAAGTTAATGATTATGAAGTTGATGTAGTTCCTCAAGGAACCTTGTTAGTTACTAACCACCAAGATCAGCCTGGGGTAGTAGGTAAGGTAGGAACTTTACTAGGTAGTAATCAAGTTAATATTGGAAGTATGCAGTTAGGTCGTAACGAACAAGGAACTGCTACTATGGTATTAAATATTGATCAAGATATTAGTCAAAGTTTAAAACAGGAATTATTAACGATAGATGGAATGTTAGATATTAGTGTGTTAACTCTAGATAATTAGTTAAATTATAAAGGAGGGCAATGATGTTAGATTTAGAATTTGTTAGAGATAATATTGAATTAATTAAAAAAGTTTTAGATCAGCGAGGTACTGAAGCTCCTATTGAAGAATTTAGCGAAGTTGATAATAAGAGGCGGGAGTTAATCCAAGAAGTAGAAGAATTACAACAGCAAAGAAATGAAGAATCAGCCAAGATTGGTCAGTTAAAAAGAGAGGGGAAAGATGAAGAAGCAGAAGAGATAATTCAACGGATGGGCCAAGTTGCTGATCAGATTACAGAATTAGAAGGACAGGTAAAAGAGTATAACCAACGTTTACAGGAGATTATGCTCCAAATTCCTAATATTCCTCATCCAGATGTTCCTGTAGGGGAAGATGAATCTGATAATGTCTGTAATCGGAAGTGGGGGACACCACCAGAATTTGATTTTGCACCTCAAGCTCATTGGGATTTAGGGACAGAACTTGATATTTTGGATTTTGAACGAGGATCTAAAGTATCTGGATCTAGATTTACCTTCTTAAAAGGGGCTGCAGCAAAATTAGAACGAGCTCTAATCTCGTTTATGATTGATATTCATACTCAAGAACATAATTATGATGAAGTATTTCCTCCTTTTATGGTCCATGAAGATAGTATGTTAAGCACAGGACAGCTACCTAAATTTGCAGAAGATGCTTTTAAGGTTGAGGATACAGATTATTATCTGATTCCTACTGCTGAAGTGCCAGTAACTAATATGTACCGAGATCAGATTTTAGGTACAGACGAATTGCCGATTTATCATGTAGCCTACAGTGCTTGTTTTAGAGCTGAAGCAGGAGCTCACGGTCGGGATACTAGAGGTATTATCCGCCAACATCAATTTAATAAAGTAGAAATGGTTAAATTTGTAGAGCCCGAGGACTCTTATCAGGAGTTAGAAAGATTAGTTGAGAATGCAGAAACTATTTTACAGAAGTTAGAACTTCCTTATCGCGTGATGGATATGTGTACTGGAGATTTAGGATTTACTGCTGCTAAAAAATATGATCTAGAAGTCTGGATGCCTAGTTATGATACTTATCGGGAAATCTCTTCTTGTAGTAATTTTGAAGATTTCCAAGCCAGAAGGGCCAACATTAGGTATAGACCTGAGCCAGAAGCTAAAGCACAACACGTGCATACTTTAAATGGATCTGGTTTAGCAATTGGGAGAACAGTAGCAGCAATTATGGAGAATTATCAAAATCCGGATGGTAGTATTACTATTCCGGAAGTATTACAGCCTTATATGGGCGGACAAGAGAAGATTACTGCTAATAGTTAATAAAGATAATTAGAAGTCAGCTGTTAATAGCAGTTGACTTTGTTTTTTTCTTGACAAGCTAGTGAAAATAGTTTATAATAATAAGTGCTGTAATTTGGAGGGGTGTCCGAGTCCGGCTTATGGTGGCAGACTTGAAATCTGCTGTACGTTCTGCGTACCGTGGGTTCAAATCCCACCCCCTCCGCCAATAACAATTTGCAATTAATAATTGATAATTGACAATTAAGGACAAATAAATAATAAAATTTAAATTATTTGAATTTAACTCTAAATTGTCCATTGTCAATTCTCAACTAAATAACGTGGAGAGGTACCCAAGTGGCTGAAGGGGCGGGTTTGCTAAACCTGTAGTAGGGCTTCAACGCTCTAGCGGGGGTTCGAATCTCCCCCTCTCCGCCAATTATTATCCCAAATCGGGATGTTTTTTTATTTTTTGGAGAGGATAAAATATAATTGATATATTGTGTCACCAGAGGTGACACAGTCGTCAGCTATCTGCTATGAGCTATCAGCTAATTCAAAACCTTTAAATTCAAGGTCTAGTCTTTTAAGATTACTATGTTTTCAGAGGTTTAATTAAGTTTATGATTTTGAATTAAAGAATTTGACTTGGCTCACGACACATAGCAGACGACAGATAGCTGATATAAAGTGGCACTTTCGTGCCACTTTATATCAATAATTATTAACTTTTTAAAAATTATCTCTTTTAACTTCAGGGTTGTAAATGAATATTAAGTATGGTAGTATAATACTAAGAAATAGTTGGTCTAGCAGTTTATTTTTTGCAGTTATTGTTAAAAAAATCACAAAAGGGTTGGTAACATGAAAAAA
Organism: Halanaerobaculum tunisiense; assembly: GCF_054657635.1. Lineage (NCBI taxonomy): Bacteria > Bacillati > Bacillota > Clostridia > Halanaerobiales > Halobacteroidaceae > Halanaerobaculum > Halanaerobaculum tunisiense. The sequence goes on along the minus strand of NZ_BAAHYI010000013.1, from coordinate 60,229 downwards.
ATTGTAGTTTGTGTTGGGAGTAGTTGCCATTTAAAAGGAGCGCCGCAGGTAATAGAAAAATTAAAGCAGTTAGTCAACAACTACGAAGAATTAGAGATTGATTTAAGTGCTTCTTTTTGTACAGGTAAGTGTACAGAGGGTTGTAAGTCAGGAGTAGTGGTTAAATTCGATGATCAAGTAGTAACTAATGTTACGCCAGATAATATAACTGATATTTTTAAGTCCCAACTTAAAGGGGAGATTTAAATGAGTATTATTCAGCTTAGCGAATCAGATTGTAAAGATTGCCATAGATGTATTAGAAATTGTTCTTTGAAAGCAATTGCGAATCAAGGAGGACAGGCGGAAATAGTAACTGATCGCTGTATTTATTGTGGTCAATGTATTGAAGTCTGTCCTCAAAATGCTAAAGAAGTTACTAATCAATTAACTCAATTAGAAGTTGGTCTAACTGACAAGAAACTAGTAGCTAGTATAGCTCCTTCTTTTGTGGCTGCTTTTGATTGTCAGCCAGGACAGGTAGTAGCTGCCTTACAGGAATTAGGTTTTTTTGCTGTAGAAGAGACGGCTATAGGAGCTAATGTAGTAGCTAAGTATTATAATGATCTAGTAGCTAATCGAGATAAACCACTGATTTCAGGTTGTTGTCCCGCTGTAGTTAATCTGATAGAAAAGCATTATCCTAAATTAATTCCTTATTTAGCTCCTGTTGTGTCTCCTATGGTAGCTCATGGAAAATCAATCAAGCAACGCTATGATGATGTTGAAGTGGTCTTTATTGGCCCTTGTATTGCTAAACTTGATGAAATAACTTGGGCTAGTTCAGAGGGAGCTATTGATGTAGCTATTACTTTTGAGCAACTACAGCAATTACTAACTAACAAAGATCTAACTGCTGCTAACTTAGACGCAGTTTCCTTTAATAAATCAGTTACTTCTTGGTCAGCTGCTTTCCCAGTGGAAAGTGGTGTTTTAAAGGCTGCTCAGCTAGAATCGAGTTTTAATAATAAAATTTTATCAATTTCAGGATTAGAAGAATGTATTAATACATTTCATGATTTATCTGCTGGTGAGATTAGCCCGCAGTTTATTGAAGCTATGGCTTGTACTGGAGGTTGTATTAATGGTCCAGGTTTTTCTTCTTCCTTAGGAGTAACTGCTCGTCGAAAGCAGATTATTGATTATACTCAAAATAAAACTAGTCAGGAAGCTACAGCAACAGAATTAGAAATTGATTTATCTTGTAGTTATAGTAATCGAAAACCTGAAGCTGATAAACCAACAGAAAATCAGATTAGATTAATTTTATCTCAGCTTGGGAAATTTACTCCAGAAGATGAATTGGATTGTGGCGGATGTGGTTATGATTCTTGTCGGGAGAAAGCTATTGCTGTCTACCAAGGATTAGCTGAGATTAGAATGTGTATTCCTTATATGAAAGGAAAGTCAGAGTCACTAGCTGATTTAATCGTTGAATCCTCTCCTGATGCAATTATTGTTGTGGATAAGAATATGATTATCCAAAAGTTTAATCCGCAAGCTTATCAGTTATTTAATCGAAAAGAGGAATTTCCAATTGGAAATAAGTTATATAGTTATATTGACCCGGCAGATTTTGTAGAAGTCTGGGAGACTAAACATTGTATCTCCCAAAAAAAGGTTGAATATGAACAATATGATGTGGTAGTAGAAGAGTCTATTTTTCCATTGCCTGATTATGAATTAATAGTAGGCATCTTGACTGATGTTACTAAAAAGGAAAAACACAGAGAGAAGGTAGCTCAGATGAAGGAGACTACCTTAGAAAAAGCTAATGCTGTAATCAACAAACAGATGAAAGTAGCCCAAGAGATTGCTGGTCTGTTAGGGGAGTCTACTTCAGAAACGAAAGCTATTCTACATGAAGTTACAGAGTTAATGAAGGAGGAGGAACGGTAGTGATGCATGTAGAAACTGGTGCTGCTCGTATTTCTAAAGCGGGAGAAGAGTTATGTGGTGATAAGGTAGAGATAGTAAGTAATAGCGAATCAACAATTATAGCTCTTTCAGATGGCTTAGGCAGTGGGGTGAAAGCTAATATTTTATCCACTTTGACTACTAAGATAGCTAGTGGATTATTAGAAAGAGGGATTCCTATTGAAGAAGTAGTGGAGACAATGACTAATACCTTACCTGTCTGTCAGGATAGAGAATTGGCTTATTCTACTTTATCTGTTTTGCAAGTATTTAATAATGGGCAGTGTTATCTAGTAGAACTTGATAATCCTACTTCCTTTTTGATTAACCAACAAAATGAAATTTCTCAGATAGAGATGGAAGAGAGGCAGATGGCAGATAAGCAGATTAAAGAAGCTCATTTTAAGTTGGACCCTGGAGATATGATAATATTAGTTAGCGATGGGGTAGTCCATGCAGGAATTGGTGGCCTGTTGAATTTTGGTCTTGGTCGGGAGGGAGTAGCTGACCATCTCCAAAACTACGTTACAAAATACGATAGTAGTAATAAAATAGCTCAGAAATTAGTGCAGTTATGTGAAGCCTATTATTGTATGGAGCCTGGAGATGATACTACAGCTGTTGTAGTTAAGTATAGATCACAAAGACAGGTTACCTTATTTACTGGGCCTCCTAAAGACGAAACAGATGACCCAGTAGTAGTCGAAGAATTGATTACTGATGATAGTAATAAAATAGTTTGTGGGGGGACAACAGCTCAGATTGTTTCTAGAGAGCTTGGGGCTGAGTTAGAGGTTGAGTTAACTTATCATGATCAAGAGAAAGAGATTCCACCTGTTTCTAAGATAGAGGGAATTGATTTAGTTACTGAAGGATTACTGACTTTAAATAAAACTTTAGACCGATTGAATGATGCTCACTGTCAGGAAGATTTACCAGAGCAACAGGATGGAGCCACTAGATTAGCAAGGTTATTATTAAAGAGTGATTATGTGCGGTTGTTAGTAGGGCAATCAGTTAATCCAGCTCACCAGAGTCTTAAGTTACCTGAAGAGATGGCAATTAGAAAGCAGATTGTGAATAAATTAGTTAAGCTACTAGAGAAACGAAATAAGACAGTTGAAGTAGAATGGTACTAAAAAGGAGGGCTGAATTATGAAACTAAAGATTTGTGTAGGGACGCCTTGTCATTTGATGGGAGCCCAGAAATTGATTTCTATTGCCCAAGAATTTAAGGTCAAAGAAGGAGTTGATTTAGATATTGAAGCAGTTAGTTGTCTGGAAGAATGTGAAGAGGCTCCAGCAGTTGAGTTAGCAGGTCGGATTCAAGCTCCTTCTATTCCCCAGGATTTAATTGATTTGATTAAAGCAGAATTGAATTATTCAGATTAAATTGGAGATTAATATTGAGCTTAAATAATAAGATCTAATAAATTTATAAGGAGGGTGGATAATGGCTCAAGACATATCAGAAATTACTAAATTAAGACGTAAGGTATTAAAGAGAATAGCTAAGTTAGCTTTAGATAATAGATTAGAAGAAGATATCAATCAATTACCTAAGGATATTATTCCCGAAGAGGGTTTGGGTTATCGGTGTTGTGTGCATAAAGAACGAGCAATTGTTAAAGATAGAATTAAATCAGCTTTAGGTGTAGCACCTAATCAGAAAGTAGATGATCTGACTGAGATAGCAAGAGAGGCACTAACTCAAGAAGAAGTAACTGAACCTATAGTTAATGTTTTAGATATTGCTTGTAATCGCTGTCCTTTGGATAAGTATAGAGTCAGTGACGCTTGTCGTAACTGTGTTGATCATAGTTGTATGAATACTTGTCCCCAAGATGCTATTGTGATTGTCCAGAATCGAGCTTATATTGATCAGGATAAATGTGTAGAATGTGGTTTATGTAAACAGTCTTGTTCTTATAATGCTATTTTAGAGATGACTCGTCCTTGTGAATCTGCTTGTGGTGTTGATGCTATTACAGCTAATAATCAGCGTCGTGCTAATATTGATCAAGATAATTGTGTCGCTTGTGGTTCTTGTATTCAAGGTTGCCCTTTTGGAGCTATTACTTATAAATCACAGGTTGTCCAGACTATTAAAGCGCTACAAGAGACAGAGACAATTGCTATTTTAGCTCCTTCTTTTGTGGGGCAGTTTGGTGCTGAGGTAAGTCCAGCTCAGATAAAAACTGGATTGACTGAGTTAGGATTTACTGGAGTGCATGAAGTAGCTCTGGGAGCGGATATTGTAACTATTGAAGAGACAAAGGAGTTATTGGATAAGTTGCCTGCTAAGCAGGATTACTTAACTACTTCCTGTTGTCCTTCCTTTTTAACTTTGCTCAAGCAGGAGTTTCCAGGACTTATTGAGAAAGCATCCAGTACAGTATCTCCTATGATAGCTACAGCTAAAGCATTACAGGCCCAAAAACCTGAAGCTAATATAGTCTTTATTGGCCCTTGTATTGCTAAAAAAAATGAAGCTATAGCTTATGATACAATTGATAATGTATTGACTTTTGAAGAGTTAGGTTCTATATTTGTAGGGGCCGGAATTAATTTAGTTGATGTTGAGCCAGCTGTTGAGTTTAGAGAAGCTTCTGCTGACGGAAGGACTTTTGCTCGCACAGGTGGTTTAGTTAAGGCCGTTACTAGTACGGCAGACAAAATAGATCCTAACCGAGAGTTTGCTACGATTAAAACAGAAGGTCTTGCGGAATGTCTACAGACTTTAAGGTTGGCCCAAGCTGGTCAGTATGAAAATTGCTTTATTGAAGGTATGGGTTGTACAGGTGGTTGTGTAGGTGGTCCTGGTGCTTTGATGGATAGTAAAGTAACGACTAAAGAAGTTAATGATTTTGGTGCTCAGGCTACAACCAAGGAATCTGTAGAGAATAAGACGGCTCAACAAATAATAGATGAATTAGGGGCAGAAGAATTTCATCGTCATGATTAATAAGGAGGCAAGTGATAAATGGTTGCTGAAGAAGGAGAGTCCATTGTTGTTCCTACTGCTGTAATCAAGCGGTTACCTAAGTATTATCGGGCTTTAGAGAAATTAGTAAATGATGGTGTAGAACGCATATCATCGCAAGAATTAGGCGAGATTGTAGGCGTTTCTGCACCGCAGCTACGTCAGGATTTAAATTATTTTGGCAATTTTGGTCAACAAGGTTATGGTTATAATATAGCTAATCTACATCAGGCTTTAGCTAAGATTATGGGGATTGACCAAAAGAGTGATATGGTATTAGTAGGAGTTGGTAATTTAGGTCAAGCTTTAGTTAATTCGACTGATTTTGACCGAAGAGGGTTTTATTTATCAGCTATTTTTGATATTAATCCCCACTTAATAGGTTTGAAAATCGATGGTTTAGAGGTTAAAGATGTTCAACACTTAGAGGATTATATTAGAGGGCAGGAGATTAAATTAGGTATTATAGCTGTCCCAGAAAAAGCAGCTCAAGAGGTAGCTAATATGATGATTAGAGGGGGCATAACAGGAATCTGGAACTTTGCTCCAGTTGATCTTAAAGCTCCTCAACATGTAAATATAGAAAATGAGCATTTAACTGAAGGATTATTGCGACTCTCTTATCAGATAGAAGATGAATAATTGATATTCTTTCAAAATTGTTATTGACAAACTAAATCTTCGCTATTATTTAATTGAAGATAATAAATAATACTTTTTATAAGAAATGTGAAAAAAAGAACAATTGTTAAGAAGTAGGATTTAGCTCTCTTTTTTAATCTAATTTAGGTTGTTGAAAAAGTAACTTTGCTACTGATTTTAATTAAAAAATGGAACATAATTGATATATTGTGTCACCGCAGGTGACACAGTCGTCAGTCGTGTGCTGTGTGCTGTCAGCCAATTCAAAACATTCAAATTCAAAACCTAACCCTTATAATTCCTATATTCTAAAGGGCTGAACTATATCTATGGTTTTGAATTGAAGAATTTGACTTCCTACGAGTCCTTTGGACTCTTCGTGAAGATCTGCTCACGACACACCCTACAGGTCTAGAAAACAGACCTTCCGTAATAAAAACCATTTGCAGACAGCTGATAGCTGATATAAAGTGGCACGAAAGTGCCACTTTATATCAATAATTCTCATTATAAAAAAATAAGATTACTTAATAATTTAATTATTCAACAAGGTGAATCTAATTGTTAAATAAATAATAAAAATATAAACTTAAAGAAGAACAAGTCGAGGAAAGATCTGCTGCGCAAAAGATAGTTGATCAATTGATTAGTCAGGCTCAAGAGACCAAGAAGAATTAGCTACAATGAACCAAGAAGAGATTGACCAGATAGTAGAAGAGATTTATGAAAGAGCTTATGATAGAACAGAAGAGCAGATAATGATATAAGTTTATATAATAGATTACTGGGCCAACATTAATGTTGGCCCAGTTGATATTAAATGTGGTCTAGTTGTTCAATTATCATATCTTGAGTTTTAGCTTGTTCTTCAGAAACTTCATTAACTAATTGTTCTTCGGTATCTTGTTGATTATTAGTTGTTACTTCTTCTAACTTGAGTTTTTGGATTACATAACATAATACTTCCTCTTTTAATTCCTCTTTATTTTCTTTTGCAATAGTACCTGTTTCGTATCTATATAAAGAGGTAACTAATTTTCTGATGAAATCTGCTTTATTGCCTGCGTGGTTATAATACTCATTTTTTAGCCAGTTTAATGTTTCATCAGGCATATTTTTACTGGAAAAAGTAACATCTATCCGCAGTTTGAATTCCTTAGTCATAGTATCTACCCCTCGTTTTGCTTCTTATTATAAATGGTTTCCGCTCGCAATAAATAACCTAGAACATTTGCTAGTTGCGGATTAGGAATAATTTCAATTCCTATTTTACCAAATTCTTCTTTAAGATATGATTTTAAAAAACTTCCGCCTCCTCCTACAATTAATATTTGGTTGATTAAGCTGATAAAATCGCGCCATTCATTTCTAGTAGTTTTAAATATTTCTCTAGCTAGATTTTGATAGCAGTTATCTACTATATCTCTAATTGACTTTTCTTCTTGGTTATAAGTTATAGTATCTTGGTTATTGATTACTGCATTTCGAATCAAGTTTTCATCTATATTGAGGCTTGTACTAATTGATCTAAAGACATTGGATATCCCAATATCTGAACTAAAAGGGGATTCATCAATTATCTCGCCACAATTATAGGCTAGTCCATCTGTTGTTCTACCGCCAACGTCAATAATAGCAATTTTGTTCTGCATTATATCTGAGCTATCATTCTGGTTGAGATAATATAGTAATGCCCCAGCAGCTTGGGGAATTACTACAATATCATCAATTGTATAGTAGATAGTAACTTTCTTTCCCTTTTGATTAGTTATTCTAGCTTTAAATTCTCCCTCAAATCTTTCTTTCATTTTTTGTTTATGATCTCTGTGGTGTTGAATCGGTAATCCAGTTACCAATTGGTCAATATGAATTCTATTAGCATTAGGATATAAAGTGGATAAACCAGCTAATAATTTAGCTAGTTCTTCTTGTGATTGATATTTGTTTGCTTCATAATTATAACCTCCTTTTTCTAACTGGTTAATTATGTAATCCCCAACCATGAAGTCATACCAGTTGTTATCTCCGTCTTCGACTTCTATTAACATTCGTTCTTTAGAAAAACCATGGTTGATTCCTAATTCTTTCTTATCAATAATGTTAGCACTTCTTTTTTTAGCCAAACTAGGAAAGGTTAAAGGTGCTTGGTTTGAGTCTTTCATTTGGTTGGTGATTATTTTACAGGTGTCATATCCTGAATCCCAGCCACAGTAAGAGACGTTAACTCCTATCCCCATTCTTACCACCCTTTCAATATTTTTACATCTAATTAAATTATAATTACTGAGCCGAGGGTAGTCAATAATATTTTCGAATTTTTCCGATTAATTCGGAAGCAAGAATGATTTTTATGGAAAAATAAAGAAGAATCACCGATCATTTCGGTTATAAGCCGGGTTTAGTATTTAAATTTACATAATTAGGAATTTGACTTACTGATAATATTATGCTAGAATGTTAACTGTCGCTTGATAAGAGAAAAAAGAACTTGAGGATTTTTCTTGACAAAAATCTTAAAATATCATATAATTATTAAGCGTCATTGTGGAGGGGTGTCCGAGTCCGGCTTATGGTGGCAGACTTGAAATCTGCTGTACGTTCTGCGTACCGTGGGTTCAAATCCCACCCCCTCCGCCAATAACAATTTACAGTTAATAATTGATAATTGACAGTTAAAATAATTAATAAATAGTTTGAGATTGAGTTTAAGATTAAGTCAACCATAAAACCTGATTTAGCAGTTACTCAAGCTTTAAAGTCTTTTTATTATTTGATTTAGTTTTGAATTCAACTGTAAATTGTAAACTATACACTGTCAACTAAATACCGCGGAGAGGTACCCAAGTGGCTGAAGGGGCGGGTTTGCTAAACCTGTAGTAGGGCTTCAACGCCCTAGCGGGGGTTCGAATCTCCCCCTCTCCGCCAATCTGTGCTCGTAGCTCAATTGGATAGAGCGTCTGACTACGGATCAGAAGGTTGGGGGTTCGACTCCTCCCGAGCACGCCATTTTAATTAATAGGAGATAAGTTATGAATACTGATCAAGATTATATGCGATTAGCTTTAGAGGAAGCGAAAAAGGCTTTTGCTAAAGAAGAAGTTCCAATTGGTGCTGTAATAGTCAAGGACAAAGAAGTTGTAGCTAAAGCCCATAATTTGAAGGAAAGATTACAGGATCCTACAGCTCATGCTGAGGTATTAGTTGTTAAAAAAGCAGCTCAAGCACTTGCTAGTTGGCGTTTAATAAATTGTAGCTTATATGTTACTATTGAGCCATGTTCTATGTGTGCTGGAACTCTAGTCCAGTCTCGAGTTGAGCAACTGGTTTATGGTGCTAGGGACCCTAAAGGTGGAGCAGCAGGTAGCATTTTTAATATTGTAGATAATGATAAATTAAATCATAAATTAAGTGTTAAATCTGGAGTTTTAAAGGAAGAATGTAGTCAATTGATGAAGGATTTTTTTAAACAACTTAGATGATTTTTGATGTAGTTTAAGTTTAAGATTGAGTTTAAGGGCCTAATAAGCTGGAACTTAACCTTAAGCTTAAACTAATTGAAGAATTGAGGAGAGGTGTCCGAGTCTGGCTTAAGGAGCCCGCCTGGAAAGCGAGTAAGGGTTTTAACGCCCTTCGAGGGTTCGAATCCCTCCCTCTCCGCCCTTAAATCAAAGATTATCTTTTTATTTTAACTGCATTTGCCATAATTTGGTTGTTGACTTTTGATGATAGATATGTTATTATTTAAAAGTAGAGATGATGAAAAAATGAAATAGTAATAAAGGCTAGTTGCCTTTATATAGATCTGGTCGTGCTAAACGGGGTGGTAGCGGTGCCCTGTAACCCGCAATCCGCTTAGCGGGGTTGAAGTTTGCCTTAGCCTATTACTTGTAAGGTCTGGCTTAAGCAAGTGGCGTTGACGATTGGGTCCTACGCAACGAAGCGTTGCTAATCCCGTCAGATCCGGAAGGAAGCAGCGGTAAGCAAATGTCTTCGTGTGCCGTAGGGGTACCTGATCCGAGTTAACTGTTTAAGTAACGCTTAGAGGAAATAGGTGCAGGTAGATGCACGGCCATTAGTATTTTAGGGTTGGTTTAGAGTTCAGCTTGGGTTTGAGATTAAGTTTAAGTCTAAGTTTAAGTTTGAGATTGGGTAATTATTTACTTGATCTTAACCTTATACTCAATCTCAAACTTGACCTTGATCTTACCCTCATTCTTGACTAATTAATTAGCTGGAGGTAATATATAAATGTCCTATGTTTCACTTTATCGTAAATGGAGACCACAGGATTTCTCTGATATTGCTGGACAGCAAAATGTAGTTCGGACGTTACAAAATGCAATTCAAATGAATCGAATTGCTCATGCTTATTTATTTTGCGGGCCCAGAGGAACCGGGAAAACAAGCACAGCTAAAATATTATCTAAAGCTTTAAACTGTGTTGAAGGGCCAACTGTAAGTCCTTGTAACAAGTGTGAAGTGTGTAATAAAATCACCAATAATAACTCAATTGATGTTATTGAGATTGATGCAGCTTCTAATCGCGGAATTGATGAGATTCGTGAGTTACGAGAAAAAGTAAAGTTTTCTCCTACTGAAGGCAATTATAAAGTATATATTATAGATGAAGTACATATGTTAACTACTGAGGCTTTTAATGCTCTCCTAAAGACTCTAGAAGAGCCACCAGATTATGTGATCTTTATTTTGGCTACTACTGAACCACATAAGCTATTACCTACTATTTTATCTCGCTGTCAACGTTTTGATTTTAGTAGATTATCAATTCCCGATATTAAACAAAGATTAGCTTATATCTGTAAGCAAGAAGAAATTGAATTTTCTCTAGCTGCTTTAACAGCTATTGCTCGGAATGCTGAAGGTGGTATGAGAGATGCAATCAGTATTCTAGACCAGACGATTTCCTTTAGTGGAGCCAAAGTTACTGGTGATGATGTAGCTTCTGTGTTAGGGATGGTGGATAAAGATATTTTATTTGATTTAACAGCCATTATGCACCACCAACAAGTAGAAGAAGGGCTAGAATTAGTAACTGAGGTTATTGATCAAGGTAAGGATATCCGCCAGTTTATCAATGATTTAATTTATCATCTCCGAAATTTATTACTGATTAAAGAATGTAGTGGGGCTGATAAATTAGTTGATTTTACTGCTGATACTAAAGAGCACTTACAACAACAAGCTACTAAATTGCGGATTCGGCAATTATTGCGGTGGATTGAGATTTTAAATGAACTGGATTATAAATTAAAAGATACCACTCAACCTAGAGTTGTTTTAGAGATGGGACTAGTTAAGTTGATCAAGCGTAATACAGATAAGTCCTGGGATACAGTTTTAGATAGGTTAACTCACTTAGAGGATATAGTAGAGCAAGAAAAGTTAGTTACTAACCAACAGACGGGTAACCAAGATACAAGTAACCAAGGTACAGAACTAACAGAGCAGAAACTAGATTCTGCAACAGAGAAATCTACCCCAGAAGATACTACTCAGGAGAAGGTACAAGAGAAGCAGCAGGATAGCTCTGAAAGCTCTGAATCATCAACTGCTCCAGAGGCAGAATTAACTTTAGAGCAAGTCCAACAGCACTGGGACCAAGTACTGGATTACTTAAAGGAACAACAGATTATGACCTTACATTCAGTACTCAAACATAACACTATTTTAGTTAGTCTAGAGCATAAACAGTTAGTTATTGGGTTAGAAAAAAAGAGTGATTTTTATAAAGAAACGTTAAAAAAGGGAAAAAGTACTCTCCGAAAGATTTTAAATAAATTTTTAGGGGTTAATTTGCAGGTTAAGTATGATTTTTCTAGAAATAATAATCAGGAAGAGAAACAGGAGTCTAAGTCAAAAGAAGAAGTATTAGATCATCCTGTGGTTAAAGAAGCAGTAGAGAAGTTTGCTGGTGAAGTTGTTCAGGTCGAGTCTGTGAATTAAATTTATATAAGGAGGCGTAACTTATGGATATGCAAAAGATGATGAAGCAAGCACAAAAGATGCAGAGTAAAATGAGTGATATGCAAGAGGAGTTAGCTGATGAGACGTTAGATGCTTCTGCTGGAGGCGGAGTAGTAACAGTAACAGTTAATGGGAACCAGGAAGTTGTCGATATTGATATCGACCCTGATGCTGTAGACCCAGATGATGCTGAGATGTTAGAAGACTTGATTTTAGCAGCTACTAATGAAGCAATGAGAGAAATGCAAGAGATGGTAGACCAAAAAATGGGACAATTAACTGGTGGTATGGATCTGCCTGGTATGTTTTAAGGGGCTTAAGTAATGGACTATTACGCTCAACCATTATCTCAACTAATTGGTCAATTGACTAAATTACCAGGGATTGGTACTAAAACCGCTCAAAGATTAGCATTTTATATTCTTAAGATGGAACCTGAGGCAGCTAATGATCTAGCTGATTCAATTTTAGAAGTCCAAGAGAATCTAACTTATTGTTCAATCTGTCATAATTTAACTCAAGATGATCCGTGTCCTATTTGTAGTGATTCCCAACGTAATCGAGAAACCATTTGTGTGGTAGAAAAGGTAGAAGATATTGTAGCTATGGAGAAAACTGGGGAGTATAAGGGGTTGTATCATGTACTCCATGGCTCTATATCTCCTATGGATGGAGTTGGCCCTGACGATATTAAAATTAAGGGGTTATTAACTAGACTGCAAGAGGAAGACCAGGAGGTAACAGAAATCATTTTAGCTTCTGATCCTAATGTTGAAGGAGAAGCTACAGCAATGTATATTTCTAAACTTCTAAAGCCTTTTGAAGTGAAAGTAACAAGGATTGCTCATGGTCTACCAGTTGGTGGGGATTTAGAATATGCTGATGAAGTTACTTTATCTAAAGCTTTAGAGGGAAGACAAGAAATTTAGCCACATTGTTGTGGCTTTTTTTGTTTTTTAAATTTATAAATAACTGTTTCAAAATCTTGACTACTTATATTAGTTGTAGTATACTAAAAATGCATAGATTTAAAATATAGTAAATAAATAGGAGGGAAAAAATGAGTAAAGAAATGAAAACTATGGATGGAAACCAAGCTGCTGCATATACGTCTTATCCATTTACTGAAGTAGCTGGTATTTATCCTATTACACCATCATCTCCGATGGCAGAGTATGTTGACTTATGGGCTTCAGAAGGTAAAGAAAATTTATTTGGACGACCAGTTAATGTTGTAGAAATGCAATCAGAAGCAGGTGCTGCTGGTACGGTACATGGTTCTTTGCAAGCTGGTGCTTTAACTACTACTTATACTGCTTCTCAAGGTTTATTATTAAAAGTTCCTAACTTATATAAGATAGCTGGAGAATTATTACCAGGAGTTGCTCATGTAGCTTCTAGATCAATAGCTTCACAGGCATTATCAATCTTTGGTGATCACCAAGATGTAATGGCTGCTCGTCAGACTGGTTGTGCTATGTTAGCAAGTGGGTCAGTACAAGAAGTTATGGATTTAGGTGGAGTTGCACATCTAGCTGCAATTGAAGGAAGTATTCCGTTCATTCATTACTTTGATGGTTTCAGAACTTCTCATGAAATTCAAAAGGTTGAAGTAATGGATTATGATGTATACGATCGATTATTAGATAGAGAAGCTGTTCAAGAGTTTAGAGATGATGCTTTAAATCCTGAACATCCAGTGACTCGTGGATCAGCTCAAAATGATGATGTATATTTCCAATCTCGAGAAGCTCAAAATAAATATTATGAAAAATTACCTGACATTGTTGCAGATTATATGGAGGAAATTTCTGAAGAGACTGGCCGTGATTATGCTCCATTTACATATTATGGGGCAGAAGATGCAACTGATATTATTGTTGCAATGGGATCAGTAACTGAAACTATTGAAGAAACAGTTGATTATTTATTAGATCAGGGACGTAAAGTAGGATTAATGACTGTTCACTTATATCGTCCATTTAGTACTAAATATTTTCTTGATCAGTTACCAGAATCTGTAGAAAGAATTGCTGTTTTAGATAGAACAAAAGAACCTGGTTCTGAAGGAGAACCATTATACTTAGATGTTAAATCAGTCTTTTATGACCAAGAAGATACTCCAGTAGTTGTTGGTGGACGTTATGGATTATCTTCTAAAGATACTAACCCTGCTCAAATCATTGCTGTATATGATAACTTAGCAGGAGAAGCTAAAGATAACTTTACAATAGGTATTGAAGATGATGTAACTAATTTATCTTTACCTGTTGAGGAAGAGGTTAATGTATTATCTGATGAAGTTACAGAATTATTATTCTTTGGTTTAGGATCAGATGGTACTGTAGGTGCTAATAAAAATACAATTAAGATTATTGGAGATAATACTGATTTATATGCACAAGGTTACTTTGCTTATGACTCTAAGAAGTCTGGTGGTGTAACTCGTTCTAACTTAAGATTTGGTCCAGAACCAATTCGTTCTACTTATTTAGTATCCAATCCAGACTTTGTAGCTTGTTCTGCTGATTCATATTTAGGTAAGTATGATATGTTAAGTGGTTTAAGAGACGGTGGAACATTCTTATTAAATACAGTTAGTGATGCTGAAGAAATTGTAGAAAATATGCCTAATAGTGTTAAGAAAAAATTAGCTGAAAAAGATGCTAATTTCTATATTATTGATGCACTTAGTTTAGCTCAAGATATTGGATTAGGTCATAGAATAAATACTATTATACAATCTGCATTCTTTAAATTAAATGAGCAGATTTTGCCTTATGATAAAGCTCAAAAGCTAATGAAAGAATATGCTAAGAAAGCATACGGACGTAAAGGTCAAGAAATTGTGGATATGAACTGGGAAGCTATTGATAAAGGTGCTGAAGAATTAGTAGAGATTGCAGTTGATCCAGCTTGGGCTGATTTAGAAGTAGAAGAAAGTAATGAAGATAAAGAAGTTATAGAGAAAAATTGTACAGATGAAAATTGTAAAGAATTTGTTGAAGAGATTGCTGAACCAATTAATGCAATTGAAGGTTATGATTTACCAGTATCTGCATTTGAAGGTTATGAAGATGGTACAATGGAAAATGGTACTGCTGCTTGTGAAAAGCGTGGTGTTGCTAACTTTGTTCCACAATGGAATGCAGATAATTGTATTCAATGTAATCAATGTTCTTTTGCCTGCTCTCATGCATCAATCAGACCATTCCTAATGGATGAAGAGGAGATAGCTGACGTTTCTGAAGAGATTGAAACTATTAAGCCGATTGGTATTGACGTAGATGGAGATGAAGTAGAATATCGTCTACAAGTTTCACCATTAGATTGTACTGGTTGTGGGGTTTGTGTTGAAAGATGTCCTGCTCCAGAAAAAGCATTAGAAATGGTACCAATCAAAGAAGCTATTGATGCTGGTGAAGCAGATAAAGCAGAGTATATATATAATGAAGTATCATATAAAGATGATAAATTATCATCAAATAATGTTAAAGCTTCACAATTTGCTAAACCATTATTTGAATTCTCTGGAGCTTGTGCTGGTTGTGGAGAAACTCCATATGTTAAATTAATTACTCAATTATTTGGAGATAGAATGACAATTGCTAATGCAACTGGATGTTCTTCAATTTATGGAGGCTCTTATCCAGCAACACCATTTACTAAAGACGAAGATGGTAGAGGGCCTGCATGGGCAAATTCATTATTTGAGGATAATGCTGAATTTGGATTTGGTATGAGAATTGCTTCTGAAACTATTCGTGATAGAATAGAAGATATTATGGTTAACACGAAGGATGAAGTAGATTCTGAATTACAAGATTTATTTAATGAATGGATTGAAAATCGTAATAATGGAGAGAAGATTAAGGAATTGAAGCCTAAATTGGTTTCTGCATTAGAAGATACTTCTTGTGAAGAAGCTAAGAAGTTATTAGATCTTCAAGATTATATAGTAAAACAATCTAACTGGATGATCGGTGGCGATGGATGGGCTTATGACATCGGTTATGGTGGCTTAGACCATGTAATTGCTAGCGGTGAAGATGTTAATATCTTAGTAGTAGATACACAAGTTTATTCTAATACAGGAGGTCAATCTTCTAAAGCTTCTCAAGCCGGTTCTATTGCTGCCTTTACTGCTTCTGGTAAAGATGGTAAGAAGAAAGACTTAGCTGCTATGGCTATGACTTATGGTGATGTATATGTAGCTCAAGTTTCTCATGGTGCAAGTCAATCTCAAGTATTAAAAGCCATGGTAGAAGCTGAAGCACATGATGGTCCATCAATTATTATTGCTTATTCACCATGTATTAATCATAGAATTAAAGGTGGATTAAATAAAGGTCATAAACAAGCTGAGTTAGCTACTGAATGTGGATATTGGCCAACATTCAGATTTGATCCTTCCTTAGCAGAAGAAGGTAAGAATCCGTTCCAAATTGATTGTGATGAACCTAATTGGGATAAGTATCATGATTTCTTACAGAATGAAAGACGTTATTCTCAATTGAATAAAATTAATTCAGAAGAAGCTGATGAGTTACTTGAAGCTAATATAGAACAAGCAAAAGAACGTTGGAAAATGTATCAACGTTATGCTGCAATGGATTACTCTGACGAAGAATAATAATTTCAAATTAGATTTAGTAAAGCAGTGGGGATATCCCCACTGCTTTTTTTTATGGTGTGCTCTGTAAATTATGAGAATAGCAGGTGAAAATTCTGTCTATGCTGTTTTAGTTGTGTCGGTACTCACAGTAACAGGGTGTCTACTGTGAGGTGGAATCTGAATAGTTTGAGGCGTGTAGCAGTCCTGAATAAAAGATAAACCAGAGGAGCATAATAATCATGACGATCCACCATATCAGAAGTCAGATAGTATCATAGTAGTGATGATAGTTGGTCCGAGTCAGGATAAATCCAAATTATTGTGTGGAAGATTGGTAGGTTACTATGACCTACTTCCTGTAATGGGGCAATGGAACGGAAAGCAGTTTACGAGAGAACCGTCTGCGATGTTTGTAGAGGGATCCCAGTTGTGAGGCTGGTCCTACTCCATTTAGCTAATAAATATAAACTAATATTTTTTATTTGATAAGGATATGCTATATATAGGTTATTCTTATAATTAATGAAAATGGGGAGGATATTATGACTTTTGAAATTATAGATAGAGTATTAAACACTTCTAATTTACCTCCAGGAACAGATGATAGTTTAGAAGAAGAGATAATGGAAACTCAAGAAGAGCTTAATAATGCTCGGAAGTATTTTAATTCTGTATCTGATCCTGAATTAGTGGATTATGCAACTTATATACTCAAGGCAGCAGAAAGTAAACATGCATATTTACTAAAAAAGAAAAAAGATAAGCAAAATTAACTTATATTAGATAAAGTAATATAGATTGTTGAATAAAGGATTTTTACCAATAATAAATTGTTTTATTTTCATAATATATTTCAGTCCTTTACCATTCAGTCAATATCCTGCTTTCAAAGGGCATAGATACCCTAGTGTCCTGACAGACACATGGTGTGTTGGTTTGAATGAAGGATCTTCACTCTCGAAACTCCCCCTTATATTATCCTAATCCGGGCTAATTTTATAACTGATACTATATCCTAATACTGAGTATTATCACCAGGATGTTGATGGGAGTATCATGTAAGAGTCATTTTCTGAAATATATTGTTTATAGCAATTACAAATTAATTATTCAATAAGGTGAAAGTAATAATAAAAGATTATCTTAGCTTTTATGAAAGGAGGAGCATAGATGGCAAGTTTAACTGAAATTCGTTGGCATGGAAGAGGTGGACAAGGGGCTAAGACTGCTTCTATTTTATTAGGTAAAGTTGCTGCTAAGACTGGTAAGCATATTCAGGCTTTTCCTGAATACGGCCCAGAGCGAATGGGTGCTCCAGTATTAGCATATAACAGAATTAGTGGGGATGAAATTACAGTTCATTGTCAAGTTACGGAACCTAGTATTGTAGCTATCTTAGATCCGACATTATTGGATGTAGTAGATGTAACTGCGGGTGTTCCTGAGGACGGGGTAATTGTAGTTAATACTGAAAAAGAGGCAGGTACTATCAAAGACAAATTCGATTTTGCAGGTGAGGTCTGGACAGTAGATGCTTATGGTGTAGCCAATAAAGAAATTGGTAGACCATATCCTAATACACCTATGTTAGGTGGTTTGATGAAAGCTACTGATTTATTATCTTTTGAAGACTTCTTAAACCAAATTAAGGTTGAGTTAGAGAAGAAGTTTGCTCATAAGCCTGAAGTGGTTGATAAAAATCTTGCAGCAATTGAACGGGCTTATAAGGAGGTGGCTAAGTAATGGTTGAAGCAGGAGATGGTTATAAAGATATACCTAAAGGTGGTTTAATCTTAGAAGCTGGTAACGCTAAAAAGTATAAAACTGGCGGTTGGAGAACTAAGCGACCTCTTTTAAATAATGACAAATGTATTAATTGTCATTTGTGTTGGATTTTCTGCCCTGATTCTGCAGTTGTATCAGAGGATGAGGAAGTTACAGGATTTGATTATGACCATTGTAAAGGTTGTGGGATTTGTGCTTATGAATGTCCAGTCAATGCTATTGAGATGGATGATGAATAAAGAATTTGGAAGGAGGACTAAATATGTCTAAACAAGTTGCCTTAACTGGTAATGAGGTTATGGCTCAAGCAATGCGTCAGATTGAACCAGATGCTGTTTGTGCATACCCTATTACTCCTCAGACTGCAATTGTGCAGATGTTTTCTCAATTTGTAGCTGATGGAAAAGTAGATAGTGAATTTGTTACTGTAGAAAGTGAACATAGTGCTATGAGTGCGACAGTAGGTGCTTCTGCTGCTGGAGCTAGAGCAATGACAGCAACTGCTGCTAATGGATTAGCTTTAATGTGGGAGATTGTTTATATTGCTGCTAGTACTCGGTTACCAATTGTAATGCCGGTTGTTAATCGAGCTTTAAGTGGACCAATTAATATTCACTGTGATCACAGTGATGCTATGGGAGCTCGTGATTCTGGTTGGATTCAATTTTATGCTGAAAATGCTCAGGAAGCTTATGACAATGCTATTCAAGCTATTAGAGTATCTGAGCATGAAGATGTTATGTTGCCAAGCATGGTTAATATGGATGGGTTCATTATCAGTCATGCTGTTGAAGATGTAGAATTATTAGCTGATGAGGATGTTCAGAACTTCATTGGCGATTATAATCCTGATGAGACTCTACTAGATCCAGAAAATCCAATTGCTGTAGGTCCTTTGGATTTACAGGACTTCTATTATGAACATAAGATGCAACAAGTAGAAGCAAGTAAGAATGTTAAAGATGTTGTTTTAGAAGTTGCTGACGAATACGAAGAACTAACAGGTAGAGATTATGGTTTATTTGAAGAATATAAGCTAGATGATGCTGAGATAGCTATTGTTGCTTTAGGTTCTACTACTGGAACTGCTAAAGCTGCTATCAAGAATTTAAGAGACCAAGGTATCAAGGCAGGTTTATTAAAGATAAGATTATACCGTCCATTTCCTGCTGAGGAAATTGCAGAAGCTCTAGAAGACCTAGAAGCAGTAGCTGTTATGGATCGTGCTGAAACTTTCTCTACAACTGGTGGTCCAGTATTTGCTGACATTAGAGCTGCTCTTTATGATGCTGAGTCTGATGTAGAAGCAGTTAATTATGTCTATGGCTTAGGTGGACGAGATACTAAGGTGGAGCAGATTGAGTCAGTTTATAAAGATCTACAAGAAATTGTTGAGACTGGTGAAGTTAAGAATAGAATCAATCATCTTGGTGTCAGAGAATAGGAGGTGTGATGAATGGATTTAAAAGAAGTTGCAAATAAAGGTAATAGATTAACTGGTGGACATAGACTATGCTCTGGTTGTGGAGCAGGAACAATTACAAGAATGATTATGAATGCTAGTGATAACCCAGCTGTTGTAGGATGTGCAACTGGTTGTTTAGAAGTTTCGACTACTATTTATCCTTATACTGCTTGGGAAGATTCCTTTATCCATAATGCTTTTGAGAATGTTGCAGCTACTGTAAGTGGAGCTGAAGCTGCTTATCGTTCTCTTAAGAAACAAGGCAAGATGGATGAAGACTATGATTTCATTGCTTTTGGTGGAGATGGTGGAACATATGATATTGGTCTGCAATCTTTATCTGGAGCTATGGAACGTGGTCATGATATGGTTTATGTTTGTTACGATAATGGTGCTTATATGAATACAGGAATTCAGCGTTCTAGTGCTACACCCAAGGGCGCAAATACAACTACTTCTCCTGCTGGGGAAGTGATTCCTGGTAAAGAGCAGTATCGAAAAGAAATTACTGATATTATGGCTGCTCATGGTATTCCTTATGTAGCACAGACTTCTCCTTGGCGACCACAGGATATAATTCAGAAAGCTGAGAAGGCTTTTGAAGTTGATGGGCCAGCCTTTATCAATATCTTGGCTCCTTGTCCCCGTGGTTGGAGAAGTAGAGCAGAACAAGGTGTTGAGTTAACTAAGATAGCTACGGAAACTTGTTTCTGGCCATTGTTTGAAGTTGAAGAAGGTGAGTGGAATTTAAATTATAAGCCAAGTGAAAAGAAGGATATTGAAGCTTGGTTAAAACCACAAGGTCGCTTTAAACATTTATTTGAACAAGATAATCAGGAACTAGTTGAAGATATTCAAGCCCATGTTGACCAACGATGGGAAAATCTTTTACAACGATGTGGTGAAAAATAATTTTTCTCTAAAAGAGCCAACTATCAATAGTTGGCTCTTTTGCTATTAATAGTAGATTAATCACTTAAAAAAATATTTCACTTTGACATTCAGTAATAAACTTGATAAACTGAAGAAAAATTAAATAGTATAATCCTAAGAATATGGCTTAGGAGTCTCTACCAGGAAGCCTTAAACTTTCTGACTACCAGTTAAGAACTATGGTCCTAAGTATAACTAGGGAATTAATCCTTAATTGGTATGAGGTAGATGTCCTGGTTATGTTTAGGACTGTTTTGTTTAGTAGAGGGAATTAGTAATTAATAGCCAGTAAATAATAAGATAATAAGGAGGAATTAAAAATGGAGAATAAACTAGTAAAAGAAGGTTTAACTTTTGATGATGTGTTATTGCTACCTGATCATTCCGAGGTATTACCTAAAGAAGTTGATACTAGCACTTATTTAACTAAGAATATTAAACTAAATATTCCTGTCTTAAGTGCTGCTATGGATACTGTAACAGAAGCTGAGATGGGGATTGCTATGGCTCGCCAAGGTGGTTTAGGAATTATTCATAAAAATATGACTGTTCAAGAACAAGCGGCTGAAGTGGATAAAGTCAAACGATCTGAGAGTGGAGTGATTGTAAATCCTTTTTCCTTATATCCTGAAGATGAAGTTCATAAGGCAGAGCAGTTAATGTCTAAGTTTCATATTTCGGGAGTGCCAATTGTTGCTGAGGATAATGAGTTATTAGGGATTATCACTAATCGAGATTTACGCTTTGAGAAGGATTATGAACAACCAATTAAGAATGTAATGACTAAAGAGGATCTAGTTACAGCACCTGTTGGTACAGATTTAGAAGGGGCTAAGGAAATATTACAAGAGCATAAGATTGAAAAGTTACCATTAGTTGATGAGGATAATATATTGAAAGGATTAATTACAATTAAGGATATTGAAAAAGCAAGAAAGTATCCTAATGCTGCTAAGGATGAACAAGGTAGATTATTAGCAGGGGCTGCTGTAGGAACAGGTGATGATGCTCGAGAGAGAATTGCTGCTTTAGTAGAAGCTGAGGTTGATATATTAATTATTGATACGGCTCATGGTCATTCCCAAAAGGTAATTGCTATGGTGGAAGAGATTACAAATAAATATCCTGACTTAGAAGTTATAGCTGGTAATGTAGCTACTGCTGAAGCAACTAAGGCTCTAATTGAGGCTGGTGCTAATGCAGTTAAGGTAGGAGTTGGCCCTGGTTCTATTTGTACTACTAGAGTTGTAGCTGGAGTGGGAGTGCCTCAGGTTAGCGCCGTTTATGATTGTGCTCAGGCAGCAGCTGAATATGATACTCCTGTTATTGCTGATGGAGGAATTAAATATTCGGGAGATGTTGTTAAAGCTTTAGCAGCAGGTGCATCTACAGTTATGTTAGGTAGTTTATTAGCTGGTACAGAAGAGGCGCCTGGGGAGAAAGTAATTTATAACGGTAGAAGCTTTAAGGTTTATCGCGGTATGGGGTCTGTAGAAGCAATGAAAGAAGGTAGTAAAGACCGTTACTTCCAGGAAGAGAAGCAGAAGTTAGTGCCCGAAGGTATAGAAGGACGTGTGCCTTATAAAGGAGAAGTAACTGACTCGATTTATCAATTAGTAGGTGGTTTGCGCTCAGGAATGGGTTATTGTGGTACTGCAACTATTACCCAATTGCGGAAAGAAGGAAAATTTGTTAAAATTACAGGTGCAGGATTAAAAGAAAGTCATCCTCATGATATAAAAGTAACTAAAGAAGCACCAAACTATAGTTTTGATCAAGAGTAGTTAATTATTGGCCCTCATTATGAGGGCCAATTTTAATTGTTAGGATAAATTATAACCAGGAGGAATTTTATGTTGTGAAAGTTAGTGGTAATTGAAGGAAAATAGATACTTACAATAATGATAAAGTTTTAACTATAGATTTAGGTCAAGTACATCCCATGGTAATTTTTGATGCTCAGCAATCTATTATCTATAATGGTGGTAAATTAAAATCATTTATTCGATTTCGTAATAAAGAGTTAGATAAATTGCAGCAAAAGATATCTAAGTGCCAAAAGTACTCTAAACACTGGAATAAACTCAATCGTGGTAAGCAGAAACTTCTGCTTAAAAGCAAAAACAAGATTATGGATGTGTTGAAAAAATACACAAGCCACCTTGTTAGCTACTCAATTAAGCAAAATGTTTCTACTATCGTGATTGGGGATATTCAAGGAATTAGAGAAAATATCTTTAGTGCAAAGGGTAACCAAAAACTGCTACTACTCAAACATGTCCTATATACGGTAAAAAACATAAACCACAAAATAGAAACTATAACTGTCCTAAATGTAATTTTAAATACCACAGGGACGGAGTTGGATCTATTAATATCTTTAAAAAGTATACAATCGGTACTTTAGAGGGTAAATCCGATTGGTTAGAAGGCGTATTGAATCAGATATACCTCTAATTCAATTAGTTGCCAAATTGAATGGAACTCTAGACCTTTCAGTCGGGGAGTTGCAGTGTAAAGTCAGTTTGGAAGATAGTCTTGAACTATCAAGAATCCTCGTTTGTGACCGTAGGGAACGGGCGGGGAGGATGTCAAGAAGTCTAGGGATTTCTGATGAGGAAGCTACAAAGATTGGCAACTCACGGAAAGGATACTGGCACTTATTGAAAAGCCAACAGTTACACAAAATCCTTAATAATCAATTTTGGGCTAAACTGGGTCTTGTTAATCTGATAGTTATATATTCAGAACACCGTCAATAGTTTGAACCAACCGCCATTTACCGAATGGTACGAGTGGTGGTGTGAGAGGACGGCGGAGAAACTCCGCCTCCTACTCAATTCATTGCTCTTTAGTTAGATCTTCTAATTAATTCATCTGTAAGAAATCTCTCCATCACCCAGGCGGTAAATCTTCAATCATTGTCACGCAGTGTTGAAAGCGTTCTCTGCTTTTAAATTCATCAAAATCACTAGTCAATACTCGACAGCAAGTAGAGCCGTATTTTTCCTTAATATAGTCATGTAAATCAGAGCTAACAGAAAAAGCTGGGCCGATGGAAGTGCCTGGTTTGGTTCTACCGTACTTAAATCCAGGGGCCATAACTCCTCTGCCTCTTTTTTGTTTTGCTGTCTTCATTTTTAATCTTCTCCTTATTTTATTCATCAAGCTCTATTTAATCTGTTTATATAACCGCTTTATTTCGGGAGCAGGTAAGACATCTAATTTATTCTTTAATACCTGCTCATATTTATTATAAGTATGGACGAACATAGGTCGTTGATTTAATTGACGGTAAATTTTCATCTTAATTACATAAGCATTCTCCCAACAGTCATCGACTTCTAAGATTCTGTTAGCAATTCGAAGGGCATTTTGAAACTCTTGTTGAGTATAGTAGTGGTCCATCAATTCATCTGCTGTATTTAAGAAGATATTCTTAAGCCGCTGTCTTTCTTCTCTCATACCGTCTAGATAGAGAGTGTCGGCAAAAAAGTCATCTTGATAGACATTGAGAGCTGATTCATAGTAATGGACTTTCTCTTCTGGTTTAAATGCATTATTACCGCGTTCAATTAACTTTTCGAACTTATCGCAGTCTATACAGTAACAGGCCTTTTTATTTAAGCCGTAAGAAGAATCGCGGCGGATAATAAAGAAGGGATCTTCTTGGGATTTGCGGTTTGGTTCTAAAATCTTGTTTAGATGGTTTAGAGTAACATAGAAATTACTATAGGCCTTTTCTTCCGTTGATTCGGGCCAAATGGCAGAATAGATCTTTTCTTTAGGAATTAATTGACTGCGGTTGACAATGAAGAGCTGTAATAACTCCTTCGCCTTTTTGCGATTCCAGGTTTTATCCTTAATTTTTAAGCTACCGCGCCAAACCTGCAGATTGCCGAAGGTCTTAAGGCCGAGGGTATAGCCGGGATGCCGCGGTAGTTTATTAATATCGAATTTATTAGGCATTAAAGCTGAAATATAATCAGATTTTATGCCACGTTTAGCAGCTTCTAATAATACCGGC
The DNA here is from genome assembly GCF_054657635.1 of Halanaerobaculum tunisiense. Taxonomy (NCBI): domain Bacteria; kingdom Bacillati; phylum Bacillota; class Clostridia; order Halanaerobiales; family Halobacteroidaceae; genus Halanaerobaculum; species Halanaerobaculum tunisiense. Next base: position 35,838 of record NZ_BAAHYI010000013.1, on the reverse strand, counting down.
ATAAATTGTGCTGGATCGAGACTGGCTAAAAAGCTAGCATTAAAGAATAAGAAGTTATAATTATACTCGGCAGTAATATTAAATAAGCTTTTAGTTAGCTGAGTAAAGTTATTCCAGTCTTTCTGTTGATAAGCGATAAGCGATAACCATAGTTTACTGATTGCCTTGCCTAAGTGATTTTCATTTGTGGTAAAGAAGTTGTTAACCTGTTTAAATAATTTTTTTGCTTTTCCTAAATTTTCGCTAAAGTAGGAATTAATGCCTAAAGTAATCTTGAACATATGGGCCATCCATTCATCTCCAGCTTGACGACAGATTTTAATCCCTTCTTGAGCATAATCAAGACTTGAATTAGTGCTGCCATAAAAGCCTTCAAAGAAGGATAAACCTAATAAGGCTTCTGCTTTAGATCGGGGTAGATCAATTTCTTCTGCTAATTCAATTGATTTGTGATAGCATTCACGTAGTTTAGTAGAGTATTCTTTATTTCTAGTATATTGAAAGTATAGTTGATAAGCATGACCCAATCGGGCTTGACTAACGGCTTTAATGAGAGGAGAATTAAACTGATTTCCTAGTTCTATACCTTGCTTAGCATATAACTTAGCCTTTTTAGTCTTACCTTGTAAACTATAGATTAAAGAGAGCAGCAGTGGAGCTTCTTTATAAGAATTATGGGTTCGATTCTGCTTTTTTGTCGCGTCTAGATTATCTTTTAGAATAGATTGGGCTTCATCTAACTGTCCAGTTCTTAATTTAATCCAACTGAGAAGATTACTATTCTGTAACTTATTACTATTAGTTTGCTGGATTCTATCCTGTAATTCTGCTATTTTATTGAGTTGGCCGGAATTAGCTTGGTTTTCGGTTTTCATTTTTAAGAGAGTTATGTTATCTTCTGCATCAGTTTCAGTAATTAATTGCTGAAACTGATTGAGATATTGAGCCGCTAAATTTGGTTGAATAGTATTTAAATAGAGTCTGCTTAATCTAGTTAAAATTTTATTTAGGTTTGTTTGGTTATTATCTGTTTCGAAGAAATTTTGTGCCTGTTTGTAAGCTGTAACGGCTTGATCAAATCTGCTGGTAAAACGATATATATCTCCTAAATAGAGATATAATAATGGATAATCGGAAAAAATCTCTTCTGGGAGTTGATTTAGAATTGTCAGTAGTTCGTTATAGTTCATTGATTTTAAGAGTTTATCGGCAGTTTGAATAACTAATTTAGCTGTCTGTTCATAATTATTAGCATGTAGACTATGATAGAGGGCATTGGCTTCTTCTTCTAGCTCTAAAAAGAGGTCGGCAGCCGACTGATGCAGCTTCTGGTAATCAAATTTTGCTGCTCCCTTGTTTTGTAAAAGTCTATGTAACAGATAGTGGTAGCTGTAACTGCCATCTTCTAGATTAGAAATAAAGAATTCATAGTCAGAAAGTTCATTGAAGATCTTCTGCGAATGATCAATTCCTAATAATTGGTTACAGATATCAATACGCGGCTGCTTTAGAATTGCAGTTTGGAAAAGGAAATTCTGAATTTCTTCGGACTGGGGAAGTAGAATTTCGGCTGTTAAGTATTGGAATAATAAATTTAGATATTCACTTTCCTCGGAGAATAATTCTTTAAGCTCTGTATCTAAAGAACTGCCTAATAAGTCTAAAGCTAATATCCAGCCCTGAGTCTTATTATAGATCTCATCAATTTCTGTTTTACTAAATTGGCGACTATATTGGTCGCTAAAGAAGTACTTGATTTCGCTGGGGTTGAGAGTTAAAAGATTTTCATCAATCGTTAGAACCTGCTGTTTTACTCTCCAGTGGTTCCATTCGGCAAACTGCATCTCTTTTCTACTATTGATAATTAAATGTAGATTAGGTGGTAATGACTTAATAAAGTAGGCTAATAGATTAGAAATATCTTGATTTTCAATTACTAAATGAAAATCATCGAGGACTAGAAATGATTCTTGACTCAATTCAGTCATTAAATTGTTGGTGAATTGAGTAATTAACTGCTCTAGATTAAGCTGTTGTGAATCACTTTTGGTTAATAATTTGATTTCTTCTGCACCAATATTCTCATTTTGAGCCTTAAAAGCGTAGAAGAGATTAAGCAGAAAGTGACTTGTATCTGTATCGTTGTTATCGATGCTGTACCAAAAGAAGTTATTGGGATAATTCTTAGTTAAGAAAAAGGCTATGGAATTGCTTTTGCCGTGGCCGGGACCGGCTTTAATAACTGTTAACGGATAATCTTTAATCTGAGCATATTTACTCCAGAGTCGTTTCTGCTTCCAGGAATTTTTATTAGCTAGAGACGGATTAAACTTTGTCATTGCAATAGTATTTTTCATATTCACCCTCTCCTTCCATTATATCAAATCATTATATCATTATATATGATATAATTCAATTTTATATAAAATAAAACCATTTTTGTGCATTTAATTATACAATGTTCCATAAAACTATTTTTAAAATTAATTTTTTTAATGATAAAAAAACAGGAACGAGATGGTGCTGGCTGCTGGAGAGCAGGATAGTTTTTATTTAAGTGAAATTTAAATTAAATTTAAGTGAGAATTAAATTAAAATTAAACTTAATTTAAAGCATTAATACTATAATTTATGTGAAGATAATTTAGGAAGTTTTCTTAAATTGATTTAAAATATAAAGGAGGATAAAAAATGGATTTTGAATTAACTGAAACACAGAAGATGATTAAGAAGGCAATAGTGGATTTTGCAGAGAATGAGGTAGAACCAATTGCAGAAGAAATTGATAAAACAGAAGAATATCCTACAGAAAATATGAAGAAGTTAGGGCAAGCGGGTATGTTAGGTATTCCTTTTCCAGAGAAATATGGAGGAGCAGGTGCAGATAATTTAAGTTATATTATAGCTGTTGAAGAACTTTCCTATGCTTGTGCTTCGCATGGAATATCTGTTTCGGTTCATACTTCTCTATGTGCTGATACAATTTATAAACACGGAAATGAAGAACAAAAAGAAGAATATCTTACTCCATTAGCTAGTGGTGATAATATAGGCGCTTTTGCTTTAACAGAACCAAGTGCTGGAACAGATGCAGGTGGTGTTAAAACTACTGCAGAATTAGATGGAGATGAGTATGTACTTAATGGTAGTAAAATGTTTATTACTAATGGTGGTGTAGCAGATACACTTGTAATTTTAGCTTTGACAGATCCAGATAAAGGTGCTAAAGGTATGAGTGCTTTTATTGTTGAAGCTGATATGGATGGATTTAAAGTAGGTAAAAAATTAGATAAAGTAGGTATTAATGCTTCTGATACTAGAGAACTTATTTTTGAAGATTGTCGTGTGCCCAAAGAAAATCTATTAGGAGAAGAAGGCGATGGATTTAAAATTGCTATGCAAGCTCTTGATGGCGGTAGAATTGGAGTTGCTGCTCAGGCTTTAGGAATTGCACAAAGAGCTTTAGATGAATCAGTTCAGTATGTTAAAGAAAGAGAACAATTTGGTAGACCAATTGGTAAATTCCAAGAAAATCAATTTAAATTAGCAGAAATGAAAATGAAGATAAGAGCAGCAAGAAACTTAGTTTATGAAGCAGCTTATACTAAAGATAATGAAAAACGGTATTCTGTAGAAGCTGCTGAAGCTAAAGCTTTTGCTTCAGATATAGTTATGGATATAACTAGAGAAGCTATTCAGTTACATGGTGGTTATGGATATATGGAAGAATATGTTGTAGCAAGATTATATAGAGACGCTAAAATCACAGAAATTTATGAGGGAACAACAGAAGTAATGAAAATGGTTGTTTCTGGTGACTTAATGAAGTAAGTTAAGGAGGGAAATAAATTAATGAATATTGTTGTTTGTGTCAAACAAGTGCCAGATACAAATGAAGTTAAAATAGACCCTGAAACTGGAACTTTAATTAGAGAGGGAGTTCCTAGTATAATCAATCCGGAAGATAAAAATGGAATTGAAGAGGCAGTTAGATTAAAAGAAGAATATGGCGGGAAAGTTACTGTTATAAGTATGGGCCCTCCACAAGCAAAAGAATCATTAAAAGAAGCATGGGCTATGGGAGCAGATGAGGCTATTTTAGTTAGTGATCGTGCTTTTGCTGGAGCTGATACATTAGCTACATCTTATACCTTATCTCAAGCAATTAAAAAAATAGGCGATTATGATATTATTTTCTGTGGTCGACAAGCTATTGATGGAGATACAGCTCAGGTAGGTCCACAGATTGCTGAAAATTTAAATATTCCTCAAGTGACCTATGCTGATAGTCTTGAGTTAGATGATGAACAAGTAAGAATAAAAAGAGTATTAGAAGATGGTCACAGTATTATTAAAACTAACCTACCTGTCTTAGTTACAGTATTAGGTACAATTAATGAACCACGGTATCCATCAGCAATGCGAATTGTTAAAGCTAATAACTCTGATAAGATAAAAGTTTGGAATGCAGATGATATAGATGCTAATGAGGATAAGTTAGGATTAGATGGTTCTCCAACTTGGGTTCATGATACTTTTGTTCCAACTCATGAAGCTAAAGGAGAAATGTTAGAAGGAGATAAGGAAGAACAGGCTAAAACTTTAGTTGCCAAACTAAAAGAAGACAAAGCAATTTAACTTTGGGAATTTGGGGGTGAAAGTAAAAACATGCTAGAAATCATAGCAGAAAAATGTACAGGATGTGGTGTTTGTGTAGACGAATGCCCATTCAATGCTTTAAGTATGGAAGAAAATACTGCAGTAGTTGATGAAAACACATGTACACTTTGTGGAGCTTGTGTTGATAGTTGTGAATTTGATGCTATTAAAATGGAAGAAAAGGAAACAACGGATGTTGACTTATCTGCTTATGAGGAAGTTTGGGTTTTAGCTGAGCAACGTGATAATGAATTGCTAAAAGTATCCTCAGAATTAGTTAGTGAAGGGAGAAAACTAGCTGATAAGTTAGATACAGAGTTAGCTACTGTACTATTAGGTTCTGATGTTAAGGATCAAGCTCAGGAATTAATTGCTTATGGTGCAGATAAAGTATATCTTGCTGAAGATGAAAAATTAAAGAATTATCAAACAGGGGTTTATACACGAGTAATTAGTGATTTAATTGAAGCTAAAAAACCTGAGATTGTTTTAATAGGAGCTACTAATAATGGGCGTGATCTAGCTCCTCGTGTATCCAATAGAGTAAAAGCTGGTTTAACAGCTGATTGCACAGAGTTAGATATTAATGAAGAAGATGATCTTTTATTACAAACGCGTCCAGCTTTTGGTGGCAATTTAATGGCAACAATTGTTTGTCCTAATAATAGGCCCCAAATGTCAACAGTAAGACCAGGAGTTATGGAACAAGTCGAGCCAGATTATAATCAGCAAGGAGAAATAATAGAGTTTGATTATACTATCGATTCTCAAGATATCTGGACTGAGATTGAAGAGATAATCAAGGATGCTGGTGAAGGAATTCAACTAGAGGATGCTGAAATTATAGTTGCTGGTGGTCGAGGTGTCGGTAGTCCGGAAGGATTCGATGTGATTGAGGAATTAGCAGATGTATTAGGTGCTGAAGTAGGTGCTTCCCGAGCAGTAGTAGATGAAGACTGGATTCATAAGGAACACCAGGTAGGGCAGACTGGTAAGACAGTCAAGCCTAAGCTATATATTGCCTGTGGAATCTCCGGTGCTATTCAGCATAGAGCTGGAATGCATAATTCTGAGTATATTGTTGCGATCAATACTGATGAAGAGGCTGAAATCTTCGATGTTTGTGATTATGGTATTGTAGGAGACTTACATGAAATTGTTCCTGAATTAATTGAAGAAATTAAAAGTAATAATTAGCAAAAATCAATAATATAATTATGTATAGAAAGGATAGTCCTTAAAATTTAATGTATCTTAAATTAAGGACTATCCTTTTATTTATTGATTTTTTAATTATTTATCTTAATATTAAAGAAAGGATGATATTAAAATGTCATTAGTAAAAGTAGAATCTAAAAAAGAATGGGCAGTTGTTAGAATTAATCGTCCTAAAGCATTGAATGCATTGAGTGAAGATGTGTTAAAAGAGTTAAGTGCGACTATGGATGAACTGAAAGAAGATGATGAAGTTAAGGCTATTGTCATTACTGGAGAAGGTAGGGCTTTTGTTGCTGGAGCTGATATTGCTGCTATGAAGCCGATGAACTGTATTGAGTCTAAGGAGTATTCTAAACTGGCTCAGGAGATATTTGCTGATATTGAAGACTGTGCTAAGCCAGTTATTGCCGCAATCAACGGTTTTGCTTTAGGCGGCGGATGTGAGTTAGCTATGGCTTGTGATATAAGAATTGCTTCAGAAGATGCCCAGTTTGGTCAGCCAGAGATTACGTTAGGTATTATCCCTGGCTTCTGTGGTACACAGCGCTTACCTAAATTAGTAGGCGAAGCACAGGCTAAAGAGATGATCTTTACTGGTGAACATATCAGTGCTAATAAAGCATTAGAAATTGGTTTAGTCAATGATGTTGTAGCTGGTGATGAATTAATGGATACAGTAGAAGAATTAGTTGCTAAGATAGTAGATAAGTCAGCAGTTACTCTTAAACTTGCTAAGGAAGCAATTAATACTGGCTTAGAAATGACAATTGCTGATGGTAGTGTAATTGAACGTGATCTATTCGGTATCTGTTTTGATACTGGAGATCAGACTGAAGGTATGGATGCTTTCTTAAATAAGAGAGATCCCGAGTTTAAAGACAAGTAATTTTTATTAGGATCTTGTGAATAACAGAACTATTATTAAAATTTAGTTATAAGCTTACTGCCTGACTAGTTAGTCGGGCGGCTTTGTTATCGGCAGAGTCATCCGACTAGGGCAGTAAAAATAAATAGGAGGGTTATTATGGCTAACAACAAAGTTGTTGAGCTTGAAGAAGCGATAAATATGATTGAAGATGGGGCGACAGTAGGAACTAGCGGATTTGTATCCTTTGGACATCCCGAAGAGATCAGTGCCGGCTTAGAAGAGAAGTATCAAGAAACTAAGTCACCGCAGGATTTAACTTTAGTCTATGCTGCTGGACAGGGAGATGGAGAGGACCAAGCAATTAATCACTATGCTTATGAAGGTTTGATTAAGCGAGTGATTGCCGGCCACATGGCTTTAGCGCCGAAGATTGGTAAGTTAATTAATAATAATAAGATTGAGGCTTATAACTTTCCGCAGGGAGTAATGAGCCATCTTTTTAGAGATATTGCTGCCGGTAAACCCGGGACAATTACTCATGTTGGTCTGAAGACCCTAGCTGATCCGCGAGTTGAAGGTGGTAAGCTAAATGATGTTACTACTGAAGACTTAGTAGAATTAATGGAGGTGGGAGGCGAAGAATATCTTAGATATAAGCCTTTCTCTCTTGATATAGTATTTTTGAAAGGGACAACTGCTGATGAAAAGGGTAATATTACGATTGAAAATGAAGTACTGCCTTTAGAACTGCTTTCTATGGCCCAAGCTGCGAAAAATTCAGGCGGTAAAGTCATAGTTCAAGTGGATAGAATAGCCCGAACAGGAAGTTTAGATCCTAATGATGTTGTAATTCCCGGCATTATGGTTGATGCAGTAGTTCTTAATAAGAATTCCAAAGATCAATATGATGAGGTGTGTAATGCAGCTTACAATGGTGAAATATCAGTACCATTGGATTCATTAGATCCTTTGGCTTTGAATGAGCGGAAGATTATTGCTAGAAGAGCTGCTATGGAGTTAATTCCGGATTCTATTGTTAATTTAGGTATCGGGATGCCGGAAGGTATTGCAGCCGTAGCTTCTGAAGAAGGCGTTAGTGATGAAATGCATCTAACTGTAGAGGCAGGACCAATTGGTGGAATTCCAGCCGGCGGTTTAGACTTTGGAGCTTCAACTAATCCGGAAGCGATACTAGACCAACCTTATCAGTTTGACTTTTATGATGGCGGAGGTTTGGATGTTGCCTTTTTAGGACTGGCTCAGGCTGATGAAGAGGGGAATGTTAATGTTAGTAAGTTTGGTCCTAAGATTGCCGGTGTAGGTGGGTTTGTAAATATTACGCAGAATGCTCAGAAAGTAGTCTACTGTGGTACCTTTACAGCTTGTGGTCTAGAAGTTGAGGTAGCTAGTGGTCAATTAGAGATTATAAATGAAGGTGATATTAGTAAGTTCGTAAATGAAGTAGAGCAGATTTCTTTCAGCGGTGAATACGCATCAGAAATCGGCCAAGAGATTCTATATATTACTGAACGAGCTGTCTTTGAACTATCGGAAGAAGGAGTAGTATTAACTGAGGTTGCTCCAGGAGTTGACTTACAAGAGGATATTATTGATCAAATGGGCTTTGAACCGATTATAGCTGATAATCTAGAGGAGATGGATGCTAGAATCTTCAGCGATGAATTAATGAATATTGCACCAGATATTAAGGCCAACGGTTAATATTCAAATTTAGGAGGGAATTAAAAAATGGATGTATTAATCTTACCAATTCTATTAGTAATGTTTGCCATTTTAGCCTTCAAAAGAGTTAGTGCACCACTATTAGGACCAATTGTGACTATAACTCTTATTTTAGTACTTGGATTACCGATGTATGATACTATGTTAGGGCCTTACATGGCAGAAGCAGCGGGTTACTTTAAGAAGTTCTTCCTGATCTTCTTAACTGGTGCCTTATTTGGAGCGGTGATGGAGGATACAGGAGCTGCTAAGTCGATAGCCCATTTTATTATTGATAAAACCGGCAATCGCTGGGCAGCACCGATGATTATGATTATTACTGGAATCTTGACTTATGGAGGAATCAGCGGTTTTGTTGTCTTCTTTGCTATGTTCCCTCTTGCAATACAGTTATTTAAGGCGACTAATATTCCGCGGAGATTGATTCCAGCAGCTATTTCGTCTGGAACTTGGACCTGGTCGATGAATTCACCAGGAACGCCGGCGATTCAGAATATTATTCCGATGAAGTATCTAGGGACTGGACCTACTGCTGCCTTGATTCCAGGGATTGCTTCCGGGCTATTACAGTTTATACTTATCTTTGCTTTTCTAGAATGGCGGGGTAGGTATTATAAGTCAAAGGGACTTACCTTTGATTCTGATCCAACGTCACTGGAGTTAGTTGAGACTAAGTCTGAAGCTGAAGACCATGATTTACCGCATCCGGCTTTAGGGGCTATTCCCTGTATCTTGATTCTAGTCTTATTTAATTTGTTCCGAGTTCCTGTTGAAGGTTCAGTAGCTATTGGTGTAATTGTAGCCATGATTCTCTTGAAAGATTACGTAAATGGTATTGGAGACTGGATCGATACCTTAAATAAAGGAACGCACAACTCGGCAATTGCTATCTTAAATACAGCAGCAGTAGTCGGTTTTGCCGGAGTAGTTAAGACTACAACTGGCTTTGAGAAGATTATTGACTGGCTAAGGGACTTAAATATGAGTCCGCTGTGGTTTGTAGCAGTTACTGCTGCGGTTGCCGCTGGTGTAGCTGGGTCTGCTTCGGGAGGACTAGCAGCAGCCTACTCTGCCTTAGGAGATACTTATAGGTCGCTAGGAATTCGAATGGAGTATGTGCACAGAATATCGGCTATTTCCGCCGGAATTATGGATACCTTACCGCACCAAGGTGCTTTAATTACACTATTAGCAATCTGTAAATTAACTCATAAAGAAGCCTATTTTGATGTTGCTATAACACAAATCTTAATCCCTTTTATTGCTGTAGCAACTGCTGCTATTCCATTATGTGCTATGGGACTATAATTGAGTAGAGAAGATAGAGCTAGATTACAATTCAGTAAGGATTATGCTCCCCAATTTTGGGGAGCTTTTTTGTTTAATTCATGATAACTGTTAATATAAAATGTTAGGATCTCGTTAGGAATATAAGAGCAATAATTATAGAATTATTTATGGTTAACGACTAGAAAAGTTAAATTTTTCATCCAGAGTAAGTTTTAGAATGTATCTTTTACTTTAGATTGGATTATCATTTTGCAGGGAAAAGATAATTAATGTAGAAAAATACAAATGAAGATTAAATAATATGTTACTAATTTATTAGGCTGGTAGAGCTATAAAGTTTATAAAATAGTAATTAGTTTAAATCAAATTGAGAATGCTTTAATTGAATGTAGAGGAGTTAAGTTTTAAAAGATATGTAATATTTTTATTTATGCTGAAGGATATGGTCGAGTTTGTTCTTAAGTTTTCATTAGAGTATCCCGGTCATTCATCTGATGAAAAAAGATGATTTATCATGAGAGTAACTTCTTTTGCTGGAAAAGGGTCTCATAGTGTAGTAATGAGTCATGAAAATATAACCACTAGGAAACTAGCTGAACAAACTTTGAAAAAAAGCGAAGAGAAATTTCGCAAATCTGTTGAAAATGCAAATGATATTATCTATACTTTATCATCTGATGGAATTTTCATCTATGCATCTCCAATTAAGGCTGATTTAATAGGAGATGATCCTGCGAATGTAGTTGGTAAATCATTTAAAACTTTTGTACATCCAGAGCGGGACACCTCTAAAACCTGACACATCTTCACCACAGTAAATTGATCACTGTGATCCCTGATAAAACTGCAAATTACTTCGCTTCGTTCGAAAAGATGCTTATGGCCTTTTTAAAATATCATGCTCTGTTTTAGTTTAGCATCTTTTAACTCTTTTTTTAATTTCTTTTTGTTCAGGAGTTAATTTTTGTTTACCATTGCCTGGAAAGGTAAGATCACCTTTTTCTTTGTATTCTTGACTCTATCTAACTAAAGTACCATAAGGTATATCTAAATTTTCAGATACATCTTTAACTGTTTTATCTGATCCATTAGATAATCCAACAGCATCTTTCTTGAACTCTTCTGTATATGATCTTCTTTTTTCCCAATTGTAGCACCTCTGTTGCTTCTATTATATCGCTTAACTGGGTGTCTAACAAATTGGGGAGGGTCATTTGTAATTGAAGCTAGCATAAATTCTCTTATGTGCTTTAAAACTGGTTTAGAATAATAAAATTCTAAATTATATTTCTTAAAAAATGTCAATCCAAGAAATTAAAGAACCATATTTTATAAATTTATTTAGATATATATAGGTTGTTGAATAAAAGATTTTTCCAATTCAAAAAAAGGAAAAGTCGCTCCCTTTCTAGTAGTACATCAGGTGACCAAACCCAACTCTAGAAAGAAAGGAGCGACTAGAAATGATTATATCACCTGAAGTACTAAAAGAAAACACCTTCTATCAAATTTGTTCTAAAATAGATAAAATTTATTATAAAAAGTTTAGCTCCCAAGAGAATACAAAACGAGGTAGACCTAAAAAATATTCAGATTTACAACTTATAAAGTGCTTTCTATATAAAATTAAGAATAGAATTTATTGCTTAAGAGAATTAGAAACTAAACTTAAAGAAAATCCATTAATCCTTGGAATTATTGGACTTAATGAAGTACCAGATCATTCTACATTATGTCTTCGACTTGGGGAGCTTGAAGATAAAAAACTTGATATGATTTTCAAGCTAACTATTTCAAAATTAAATCCTGATACCAGAATAAATTCCATTGATTCTACTGCTTTAAGAAGTTCTAAATTTGATTCTGAAGCTAAAAAAGGTTATTCAACTAGATTAAAATGGTATAAAGGATATAAACTACATCTTATATGCTCAAATGACTATATTCCTTTAACTTTTAAGATAACCACTGCCAATGTTTATGATAATACTTATGAAATTTGTGAAAATCTATTAAAAGAATTGAAAGAATATAATCCATTTATACTACTAGGAGATGCAGGTTATGATAGTGCTAAATTATTTAGATTATCAGAAAAACTTAAATTTAATCTGTTAACTGATATAAACCTTAAAAATGCTGATTCTATAGAGAATTTTACTGATCAATGTAGAATAGAAAATGCTAATCATTTTAATTCTCCAATGGGAGAAAAGATATATAGTAATAGAACAACTATTGAAAGATTATTTTCTATATTGAAAGAAAGATATAATTTAGAAAGCCCAAGATTATATGGTTTCAGGAAATATAAAAGCATGTTACTTGGACGATTTTACTTTATCTAGTTGAAAAGTTAATTGATAAAGAACAAGGGATAACCAATAATAAATTCCCTTGGAATAGATAAATCAAGTGAATAATTAGAAATTAAAATCTTGATTATTCACTTTTGGAGTTTGCTAAATTAATTATTCAACAAGGTAAGATATATAAGAAAGGAGTTTTTTATGAAAGGTAAATTGATCGTATTGGAATCGGGTACAGATGCAAGCGGTAAAAAGACTCAGTCGGATAAATTATATAAGAGATTACTTGAGGAAAATAGAGAGGTTCGTAAGGTTGAGTATCCTAATTATAAAAGTAAATCCTCTGCTTTAGTAAAGATGTATTTAAATGGAGAGTTTGGTGATAAAGCAGATAGTATAAACCCTTATGCTTCGTCTACTTTTTTTGCTATAGATCGATATGTCTCTTTTCAGAAAGAGTGGCGAGACTTTTATGAAGAGGGAGGGGTTATTATAGCTGATAGGTATACAACGTCTAATATGGTTCATCAGGCGGCTAAATATGATGGTATAGAAGAAAAGGAGGAATATCTTGATTGGCTATGGGATTTAGAGTTTAATAAGTATGAACTTCCTATTCCAGATTGTGTAATATTTTTAGATGTACCACCAGAACAAAGTATGAAATTAATGAAAGATAGAAAAAATAAATTTACTGATGGTGAAGAAAAAGATATTCATGAACGTGATTATGAATATTTAGAAAAATCATATAGCACTGCTTGTTGGATAGCGGAAAAATATGATTGGGAACTAGTTGAGTGTGTTGAAGAGGGTCAGTTAAAGTCTATTAAGCAAATCCATAACGAAGTTTATGACCTAGTCCAGAAAAAAATATAATTTTTTGGTATTAAATCTGGTAGTTAGCATTAGTTTACAAAAAGGAGTTTTCTTTTTTTTGTTTAGATGATATAATTATAACTGATGCTTACCAATTATAGTGTATATATAGTAGAAGGTTGGAAGAATATCCCCTATATTTAGTGGTTAAGGGTTGTGATAAATTATATTTCTATCTTATAGAAAGGGGATAAGATGAAGATTCAAAATAGCAAAGCTAAGAGTCAATTTAACAAATCAATTGGTTCTAATCAGCAGATTAACCAAGTTAAAGGTAAGAATATTACTTTTTTAGAGGAACTTAAGCAAGTACATGGGACAGAAGCTAAAGCTAAGTTGGATGAGTTATTAGGATTGATTGATAAGCAAGGGGAAAAATTAGCTGAACATCGGACTTTTAAAGAGTTAGTTAAATATAAAAAGATGGTGCAAAATTTTGTTAATGAGGCTGTAGAGAAGATGTATCAAGTGAAGGAAGATTATAGTCCTACCCAAGGAAAAGTACAGACTATAGTCAAATCAGTGGATGGTTCTTTAGAAGAGTTAACAAATTTAATTGTAGATAACCAATCAGCTCAGTTGGATATTTTAGATCAGTTAGATGAAGTGCGAGGATTATTAATTGATTTGTATAGATAATTCTCCGGAAAGGAGAGTTGCGGATGTCATTTAATCAAGTAGTAGGTCAGGAGTTAGCAGTTTCCATTTTACAGAATTCTCTCCAACAGGATAGATTAAGTCATGCTTATTTATTTTCAGGGGTTACAGGAGTTGGTAAGAATAGAGTAGCTGTTGCATTTGCTAAGGCAATTAATTGTAAGGAACAAAAACAAGATGCCTGTGGAGAATGTATTTCCTGTCGTAAAGTGGATAGTGGTAATCATCCTGATATTAAAGAGTTACACCCTGATGGTAAATCAATTAAGATTGCTCAAATCAGATCTTTTCAACAAGAAATTGTTTATAAACCTTACGAAAGTAAGAAAAAAGTTTATATTATTCATCAAGCAGAACAGATGACAGCTGAGGCTGCTAGCAGTCTACTAAAGACTTTAGAGGAGCCGCCTGAACATGGGATTATTATTTTATTAACTAATAATGTGGACCATTTATTACCTACAGTTATTTCTCGGTGTCAGTTAGTCCGGTTTAATAGAGTAGCTAATAGATTAGTAGCTAATAAATTAGAACAGGATTATCAGTTACCTGAGCAAAAACGTGAACTGGTTACTTCTCTAGCTGCCGGACGAATGAAGAAAGCAATTAACTTAGTAGAGGATGAAGCTGGTTTAGCAAAGCGAGAAGAGATTATGGAGTTAGTAACCTCTCTGACTGATATAGATAGATTAGAGATTTTTAAGTTAGTAGAAAAAATGTTAACTTATCAGGATTCAATTGCAGAAGTATTGAATTCTATTTTAACTTGGTATCGAGATATATTATTATGTAAATTAGAAGAGACAGCTAAGGTGATTAATGTTGATTATCTACCTCAATTACAAGCAGAAGCTATTGAATTAACTTTAGATCAAGTAGAAGAAATAATAGAATTAGTGGAAACAACAAAGAATAAAATTAGACAAGCTAATGTTAATTTACAATTATCTTTAGAAGTTTTATTGCTTAAATTAAGGAGGTGCCAGGTTTGCAAGTAGTAGGAGTTAAATTCAAAGAAGCAGGTAAAATATCTTATTATCAAGTTCAAGATACTGAATTGAGTCTAGAAGATAAGGTCGTAGCAGAGACTATTCGGGGTTTAGAGATTGGAGAAGTTGTTAATCCTGGGCAAGAAGTTGATCCTGATGAGTTTGATCATTCTATTGACTCTATTAAGCGGAAGGCTACATTAAAAGATTTACAACAAGCTAAAGAGAATGAAGAAGCTGCAGCAGAAGCTTTTGATATTTGTTTAGATAAAATTGCTGAACATGATTTACCAATGAAGTTAGTTGATTCTGAGTACACGCTAGACCAGGGGAAACTTTTATTTTACTTTACAGCTGATGATCGAGTTGATTTTCGGGAATTAGTCAAAGATCTAGCTGCTATCTTTAAGACTAGAATTGAATTAAGACAGATTGGAGTTAGAGATGAAGCTAAAATGAATGGGGGCTTAGGCCCTTGTGGAAGAGAACTGTGTTGTTGTAGGTTTTTAAGAGATTTTGAGCCGATTTCAATTCAGATGGCTAAGGAACAGGATTTAGCTTTAAATCCTAATAAGATTTCTGGTATTTGTGGGCGCTTGATGTGTTGTTTAAAATATGAGGAGAATAACTACCAGACTATTAAAGAAGAATTGCCTGATTTAGGTACTAAAGTAGAGACTGAATTTGGAATTGGCCAGGTAACAGATAGAAATGTAGTTAAGGAAACGTTAAAAGTTGATTTAGGTAAAGAAGAGGAAGTAGAAGTTAAAGCAACAGATATAGAAGTAGTGGCTAAAACAGATGAGGATCAGTAACTTGAGTTAGGAGGTAAAAGGGTGGAAGAGATTATTAGTTTGTTGGCCCATTTTCAGGAACAGTTACAGGTTTTAAATGATGATTTTCAAAAGGTAAAGAATACAGTATATGATATGTATAAGGAAAATAAGAATCTAAAAGAGGAAAATGAAGATTTAAAGAAGTTGTTATTTGAGAAGGAAGAGGAAGAAACAGCAACTCAAGCAGATGATGAAGAACATAATTTATCACGGTTATACGAAGAAGGATTTCATGTTTGTCATCTTAATTTTGGTGAAGCCCGAGAGGGAAGTTGTCTCTTCTGTGCTGGTCTGTTAGATGAAGAAGAAGAGGCCACTCCTGTTGACCAGGAGGAAGTTAGTAGTGAGTGAGATTGAGTTACAACCTAAAGAGAGGTTAGATGATCTATTACTTGATGGTTTAAAGTTGATTCAGCATCCTGATCACTTTCGTTTCTCTTTAGATGCTGTTTTACTGGCTAATTTTATTAATCCTAAATGCGAGTCGCAAGTGTTAGATTTAGGAACAGGTACTGGAGTGCTGCCCCATCTATTACAGGCCAAATATGATCTAGCTGATATCTGGGGGATTGATATCCAACAGGAAGTAATTGATATGGCTCAGCGTAGTGCTAAGTATAATGGATTACAAACAAGATTGAACTTCCTGCAACTTGATTTAAAAGAGGCTTTGGATTATTTTGGTTCAGAAAGTTTTAATTATATTGTCAGCAATCCTCCCTATTTAAAAGTGGATAGTGGTCAGGTAAGTCCTCACCAAGAAGTAGCTATTGCTCGCTGTGAACTGAAATGTAGCTTAGAGGATGTAGTTAAAACTAGTAACCAGCTAGTTAAATATGGAGGCCAGGTGGCCTATGTTTATAGAGCTCAGCGCTTAGCTGAGTTATTAGCATTAATGGAGGAGTATAATTTAGCTTGTAAACAGATGAGATTAATTCATTCTACTCAGGATAGTCCAGCTAAATTAGTATTAGTAGAAGCAGTTAAAGGAGGAGGCAGTGGCTTGGAAGTAGTACCTCCTTTAGTTATTTATGATGACCAGGGGAATTATACCCCAGAGATCAAAGAGATTTATTATCCAGCTAGAAAGGAGGAAGTTGATAGTTGATAGTGTATAGTTGATAGATAATAGAGGAATATTAATTACAGAAGTTTGTTTTATCAGCTATCAATTATTATTATGGCTCATTATACTTATATACTACAATGTGCTGATAATACTTTGTATACTGGTTATACTACTGATCTGCAGCGAAGAGTAAGAGAGCATAATCAAGGAACAGGGGCTAAATATACTAGAGGTAGAACCCCAGTTAAACTCTGTTATAGTGAAGAGTACTCTACCAGAAGTCAAGCTCAACAACGAGAGTATGCTATTAAACAGTTATCACGCCAAGCTAAGTTAGAGTTGATAAAGGAGGATGGAAATGACTGAAGGAACTTTATACATCTGTGGAACGCCAATTGGAAATTTAGCTGATATTACTTTACGAGCTTTGGATACTTTAGGAGAGGTTGATCTAATTGCAGCGGAAGATACTAGGCGGACAAGTAAGTTACTTAATTATTACGATCTAGATACTCAATTAACTAGCTATCATGAACATAATGCTGATACTAAAAAACAAAAATTATATAATAAATTACAAACCGGGAATGATATAGCTTTAGTTTCTGATGCTGGTATGCCTGGAGTTTCTGATCCAGGTTATAAGCTAGTTAACTTATTAAGAGAAGAAGAAATGTCTATTAAAGTTATTCCCGGGCCAACTGCTATGACTAGTGGTCTAGTTACTTCTGGTTTAGCAACAGACAGATTTGCTTTTGAAGGGTTTTTGCCTCGCAAAAAACAAAAGCGACAGCAGTATTTGCGACAGTTAACTGGAGAAGAAAGAACTATCATCTGTTATGAAGCTCCACATAGGTTACAAAAAACACTACAGGATATCTGGGAGATTCTAGGTGATAGACAAGTAGCTGTTTGTAGAGAATTAACTAAGAAATTTGAGGAAGTACTTACTAGTCCAGTTAGTGAGTTAGTTACTTATTATCAAACTAATAAACCCCAAGGAGAAATTGTTTTAGTTTTAGAAGGGGGAGTTAGCAACTCTAGTCAAGAAGAGTGGAAGGATTTATCTATTTTAGAGCATGTTAAGACAGAGATGGAAGAAGGATTGACGAAAAAAGAAGCAATTAAAGAAGTAGCTCAAGTAAGAGATTTACCTAAGAGTGAAGTCTATCAAATTGCTACTAAAATTAGAGTTAATAGATAAAGAGAGTGGCTAGCCACTCTCTTTATAACTTATATAAGTTGTTAAGCTGAAATAGAATCAACCATTTCCTCTAAGCAATCAGGACAGATATTTTTTCCTTTAAAGTTCTCGATATTTCCTGCATTGCCACAAAAGATACAAGCCGGTTGATATTTTTTAAGGATGACCTTCTCCTCATCTACATAAATTTCTAGAGAATCTTTAGTTTCGATATTTAAAGTTCTTCGTAGTTCGACAGGGATTACAATTCTACCTAGCTCGTCCACTTTTCTTACAATACCAGTTGATTTCATTTTTATTCCTCCTTATAATTTAAATTATAAAGTTATATTCCAGTATTCGACATTTATTACAATTAAATAATAACATGAATTCCAACAAAAGTCAATAGATAGAATAAATTTTATAAAAGATATTTTTTTCGACAAAATACATAAAAATTATACTAGTTTTTGGTTATTAAGTCAACCAGGAATTATTTTCCTTGAACCAGGGAATAATACACTGGTCTAGAAATTATGATATAGATGTTATTTATCCAATTTAGAAAGAGGGGATGTTATGTTAGAGGTAAGTCCTGAATTAAAAGATTCCTTACAGGATTGTAACCAGAAACTACAAGATAAGTATCAGCACCAATCTAATTTAACAGCAGTAGAACTAAAGGAATTAATCACTAAGCAAGTTGGAGAGTTTAGTCTAATAAAAGAGCTAGATAGTGAAAGATTACAGGAGTGGACAAGCCAAGGGCCAATTATAGGAGTGGATGGTTCAGTGAATACTACTGGCAAGGTTTATCCCCATTATATTACTCTATTACAGGCTTTAGCTAAAAGTTCCACTGGAGAAGAAGATATTATCAACCATGAGATCTTTAGTCCGCTTATAGCTGAGGATAAAGAAAAAATATTTAAGAAAATAAATAAAGAGGGGAATCAAAATGCTCAAGAAGTAGCTGGTAAGATTAGAACTTCTTTGTTAGCTGCTTTAGAGATTAAAGTGGCTCAGCAGGCAATTATAGAGTATGATCCCCAAATGGTAATGATGGATGGTTCCTTGATTAGATACTATCATCAAGCTGAGGATTTATGGCAACAGTTAGTTGATTGGGCTTTAGAGAAGGAAGTCTTACTGGTAGGAGTGATTGAGGAAATAGCAACTCATCAGTTAAGTCAATCATTGGAGGATGAGTTACCATCTCCTATGCAGGATATGTATGATAGAGAATTACTATTTGGTTTACTAAAGCCTGGAGAAGGATTATATTTTGATTCCCAGATTGAGTTTAAGCCTGGTTTAGAGACAGTATTTTTGAGAAGCTCTCAGGACCCTGGAGTAATTGGAGTTGACCTATTAGAGGAACAACAGGATCAGTTAGAGTTTGCAATCCAAACAGTCTATTCTCTAACTCCTCAAACAGGGCGCGGGATTCCTATCTGGTTGGATATAGTGGATAATGAAGTCCGGCTTACAGACCAGATGATAGAAGTTTTACTGGATAATTATTTAGCTGAAACTATTAAGCAAAGATTATTCCATTCTAAACGGCAGGATAGGATCTTTTAGGACAGCTGTCTGTCGTCTGTTATCTGCTGTCTGCTATGAGCTGTGAGCTATGAGTCTTGAGTCAATTTAAAATCAAAAACATAGTGATTATAAGGTTCAGTTTTTGAATTTAAAGGGCTTGAATTAGCCCATAGCACACAACACACAGCACATGACACACAACTAAAATTTCGCGAGGTGGTAAGATGCAAGTAGTCGGTTTGACTAATCAACAGGAAGTTTATGTAGCTTCCCAAGAACATAAATTCCGGATTAATGAGATGTTAAAGATCAAAGACAAGACTTTAAATCAGCCCTTAGGAGAAGTAGTTGAGACACAATCCTATAATCGGTATATTCCGTTATCAATTAATAATAGTTTTGTTGATCAAGGAGTAATTGAATCTTTAGAGAGTATAGGCTATAATATTTCAGAAGATGAGATTAATATTGCTAAGGTAAGGTTATTAGAGGAAGCTCCTTATCCGATTCAAACGGGGTCTACAGTAGAGATTCCTGAATTTAATGAGGTTAAAGATTTACTAGTTAAAGAGAATCCAACTGATGGTCTAGTATTAGGGGTGATTAAAGGGACTGAAGAGTTAGCTACAGGTATGGATGATAATTTACAAGGGATTGCTCCTTTATTAAAGGATGAACAGGTGGTAGAACAACAGGGCGTGCCCTTTAACTTTAAACTAAAGGCTATGCACCAGTACCCTCATATTGGGATTATTGGTGGGTCTGGTTCTGGTAAGTCCTTTGGGATGAGAGTTATTCTAGAAGAACTGATGAAGTTAGAGATTCCTACTATTGTTTTTGACCCTCACTTTGAGATGGACTTTAGTGATTCTTTTCCTGGACTAGATTCAGAACACGAAGAAGATTTTAGTGATTATTTTGTTCAGTACCAGATAGGTTATGATGTGGGAGTTAACTTTGCGGATTTATCGACTAAAGATTTAACTGAATTATTATCAGCTTCTGATAACTTAACTAATTCCATGGTTAATGCAGTCCAGAAGTTACACCAGAAACGAGATAGTCTACTGAGTTTTAAAAGTCGACTCCAAGACTTGCAACAAGCCCAGGAGTTAGGTCGGAAAAGAATTGAGCGTGATTTAAAGAATGGAGCTGTTAGTAGTAACCAAAAAGAGGAGTACGAAACTTATAAAGCATTATTAGATGCTTATGGTGATTTACCTGCTAGTTCAGTTAATGGTTTAGGTTGGCGGTTAGGTCGTTTAGAAAGAGAAGGACTATTCAGTCATAGTATTAATCAGATTGAAGCAGCAATTAGAGGGCGTAAATTAGCAGTTATCCAAGGGCCAATCTGGCTCTTACAGGTCTTTGCTACTTATGTGTTAGGTAGTTTATATCGAAAACGCCGCCAGTATAAAGATGCCCAACATCGCCAAGAAGAGGCAGATTATTTTCCTCCTTTTGTAGTCGCTACAGATGAAGCCCATAATTTTGCTCCCAAAGGACAAGATGCTCCAGCTAATAAGATTATTAAGGAGATGGCTCAGGAAGGAAGAAAGTATGGTACCTTTTTAATTTTAGCTACTCAACGTCCTACATTATTAAATGAAACGGTAACTGCTCAGTTAAATACTAAATTTGTCTTTAGAACAGTCCGGGCTACTGATATTGAGACGATTAAACAGGAAACGGATTTAACCCCTGAGGAAGCTCAACGACTACCTTATCTGCGGTCAGGAGATACTTTTGTTTCTTCAGCTATCCTAGGTAGGACTATGTCAGTTAGGATCAGAGTAGCTAAGACAACAAGTCCCCATACGGAAAATCCGTTTGCTGAATTAGAGGCTAAGAGTCAACAGCAAGAAGAAGAGTTATACCAGGCAATTATTGCTAGTTTGCCGATTGATAGCGTTAACATTCTCTCTAAGTTAGAGGAAATTAATGAGCGATTAACTATAACTTTAGACCGGGAGAGATTATTAGAAGAATTGGATAATTTAGCTGACAAAGGAAGGATAGAAGTAGCAGACTCACCATTAGGTGATAAAATTTATCAAGAAAATCAATAATTATTAGAATTTGAATATTTATCAGTAATAGTATACAATAATAATGTAAAATAAGAAGGGACTAGTTGAAAACTAACTAATATTTTTGATTTGAAATTAGGTTTGCGAGTTAAATTTGTAGTATTTAAGGTAATTTATTTGCTTATATTTCTACGATGAGATATTTATTGATATTAATGACAAAGTTAATCAATTAGTAGTTAAGGATATAGACTTGTATCAGGATTAATTTCTGGTATCTACTTGACAAAGGTAATATCCTAATGTATATTTTTAACTGTAGTTTACATAATAAATAATAAATTAAAAATTAAGATGATAACAGCAAGGAAGGGAAGAGTAGGTGTCGAAGTTAGCTACAGAGAACTAGGGGTAGTTGAGAGCCTAGGCTAAACAAGACATTGAAGATGGTCCTGGAGCTAGATAGTCGAAATTTAAGTAGGCTATTATCGATTGGCTATCGTTAACAGCTCTTAAGTAGTCAGTTATAGACTGACAACTAGGGTGGTACCGCGGCCTCTCGCCCCTAAGGGTGAGGGGTTTTTTAGTTTATTTGGAGTATGAGTCGTGAGCAGATCTTCACGGAGAGTCCAAAGGACTCGTAGGAAGTCAAATTCAAAACCATAGCCCAATCCTACATTCCAGCGACCCACGGCTGTGTCACCGCAGGTGAGACAATATATCAATTAAATTTCATTGTAAATTTTACATTAGCAATTGTTAATTAATAAAGGGAGGGATAAAAATGAGCAAGGATACTTTTTATGTTACAACACCAATTTATTATCCAAATGATGAGTTACATATTGGTCATACGTATACTACTACGGCAGCAGATACAATTACTAAGTTTAAAGAGTTACAAGGCTATGAAACGGAGTTCATTACTGGTTCTGATGAGCACGGCCAGAAGTTACAGCAGGCTGCTCAGGAACATGGCATGGAGCCTCTAGAGTATATTGATGGTATTGTGGATAGCTTTAAAGATTTATGGGACCAGTTACAGGTGGATCACACTGAATTTGTGCGAACTACTAGTTCAGATCATAAAGCAGATGTCCAGCATATTTTTGAGAAGTTGTATGAGCAAGGTGATATCTACAAGGATAAGTATGAGGGGTATTATTGTACTCCTTGTGAGACTTTTTGGCAGGAAAGAGAGTTGAATGAGACTGGAAATTGTCCTGATTGTGATCGAGATGTAGAGTGGATGGAAGAGGAAAGCTACTTTTTTAAAATGTCTCAGTATGAAGATCAACTACTAGATTTTTTAGAATCTAATCCAGATTTTATTCAACCAGCTAGACGTTGTAAAGAAATGGTTAACTTTATTGAAGATGGATTGGAGGATTTATGTATTTCCCGGGCCAGCTTTGATTGGGGAGTTCCCGTTCCGATAGATGATGATCATGTGATTTATGTCTGGTTTGATGCTTTAATTAGTTACTTAACTGGGATTGGGTTCCAGAGAGAGGATAAATTTAGTGATTATTGGCCGGCTGATGTTCACATTGTAGGGAAGGATATTCTCCGGTTCCATACTATTATCTGGCCTGCTATCTTAATGGCGGCTGATATGTCCTTACCTAAGCAAGTATTTGGACATGGCTTTTTATTAGTTGAAGGCGGTAAGATGTCTAAGTCTAAAGGGAATGTGATTGATCCTAGTAAGTTGATTGCTGACTTTGGAGTTGATGCTGTTAGATACTATTTATTGAGAGAGATTGCCTTTGGATCTGATGGTTCTTATTCTACTGAGTCCTTTATTCAACGAATTAACTCTGATTTAGCTAATGATTTAGGTAATTTGTTAAATCGAACGATAGCTATGGTGGATAAGTATTTTGACGGGCAAATCCCTACTCCAGAAAAAGAAACAGAGTATGATGCTCAGCTAGAGGAGTTGGCCCAAGAAGTATTTACTAAGGTAGAAGAGAATATGGATCAGTTACAGTTTAGTACTGCCTTAGAAGAATTATGGAGATTGGTCAGAAGGACTAATAAGTATATTGACCAGACTGAACCTTGGGTATTAGCTAAGGACGAGTCACAGCAGGATAAGTTGGCCACAATACTTTATACTTTATTAGATAATCTAAGAAGAATTGCTATTAGTCTAGTTCCCTTCTTACCTGAAGCTCCAGCTAAGATGTGGCAACAGATTGGTATTTCAGCTAAGTTAGAGGAGCAGACTTGGGAAGATGTTAAGGTCTTTGGTCAATTAGAGCCGGGTACTGAAGTACAAGCAGGAGATCCGATCTTCCCGCGGATTGATATTGAAGAATACTATGCTAGTTTAGATGAAGCAGATACTGAAACAGTAGACAATGAAAAGGAGGAAGAGGAAATGACAGAAGAAGATTATATTAGTTTTGATGAATTTGGTCAATTAGATTTAAGGGTTGCAGAAGTTTTAGAGGTGGAAAAGATTGAAGGTAGTGATAAGTTACTTAAGGTGCAAGTAAAATTAGGAGAAGAAGAGAGACAATTAGTAGCTGGTATTTCTAAGCATTATGAACCAGAAGAATTAAAGGGAAAAAAGGTAGTTATGATTGCTAACATGGAACCAGCTACTATCTTTGGAGTTGAATCTAACGGTATGATTTTAGCAGCTTCTAATGATGAAGGTGAGTTGACAGTAACTACTGTTGATCGGGATATTGCTAGTGGAGCTCAGGTGAAGTAAGATGTTAATTGATACTCATGCTCATCTCGATTTTTCTCGGTTTGATAATGATCGTAGTAAAGTAATTCAGGATGCTTATCGAGCGGGAATCAAGCAGATGATTAATGTAGGTGCTGATATGGAGTCCAGTCGTAACTCAGTTGAGTTAGCCAAGAAATATAATTTTATTGCTGCTAGTGTAGGAGTCCATCCTCATGATGCTAAGTCCTTTACTGAGGATGATTATCAGGAACTAAAAGATTTAGCCGCTAAGGATGAGGTAGTAGCTCTAGGAGAAATGGGGCTAGATTATCACTATGGTAATTCTCCTCGGCAGAAGCAACAGGAAGTATTTAAGAGACAATTACAGTTAGCTAGGGAAGTAAATTTACCAGTCATTATCCATAGCCGTGATGCTAGAGAGGATACTTTATCTATCTTGCAGGAAGAAGCTAGTGATTTAGATGGTGTACTCCATTGTTTTGCCTATGATTTGGAGGTAGCTAGAGAAGTACTTGAGTTAGGCTTTTATATAGCCTTAGGTGGTTTAATTACTTTTGTTAAAGATATAAGAATGGTAATTCCTAATCTTCCCTTAGAAAAAATGATAATAGAGACTGATGCTCCTTATTTAACTCCGGAACCTTATAGAGGGCAAAGAAATGAACCTAAGTATGTTAAACAAGTAGCTAACAAGATTGCTGAAGTCAAGAATACTAGTTTGGAAAAAGTAGCTAAGCAAACAACAGATAATGCGCAAGAATTATTTAGTTTATAAGCATAAGGTGCTAGTTGTTTTTAAACAACTGGTACCTTATTTTTATAATCATAAATATAAAGGGAGGAATAATAATGACTATTACTTATCAGTTAGGAAATAAATTATATATTAATTTGACTAATCGTTGTAGTAATGATTGTAAATTTTGTATAAGAAGGTTTAAAGATGGAGTAGGAGACTATGATTTATGGTTAGATAAAGAACCAACAGTTGATGAAGTGATTGCGAATATTGATGATGTAAATCAATATCAAGAGATAGTTTTTTGTGGTTATGGAGAACCTTTAATGCGAATTAATGAAGTTCAAGAAATAAGTCAGTATTTAAAAGAAAATCATCCACAAATTTCAATTAGAGTTAATACTAATGGTCAAGCTAATTTGATTCATAATGAGAATGTATTATTAAAATTAGAAGATCTGATTGATGTAATTTCTATTAGTTTAAATGCTTCTACGGTTGATAGGTACCAAGAAATTTGTCAATCACAGTTTGGAACACAAGCTTTTAAAGCAGTAATTGAATTTATTAAGGAAGCTAAGAAAAGGATTCCTAAAGTTATTGTTTCAGTAGTTGCTAGTTCTAAAGTTGATGTAACAGCCTGTAAAAATTTAGCTCAAGACTTAGGAGTAGAATTTAAAGTGAGGTAATTTAAATAAAAAGAGACTGTTTTAAAACAGTCTCCAACTATTTAAATATCTTTTTCAGCTAGCCAATTTTTAATATCCTTTATAATTTGTTCTTCTTTTTTATCTATTTTGACTTTTTCTAAGTGATCTATAATAGTATCTAACTGGAAAGGTATATCTTCTAATACAGAGGTTAATCTGTCTATAATTGAACAATTCATAGCATCTGAATAAATAGTTACTGAATTAATAATTCCTTCTTTTAAGTTTAATCCTAACTGAATTTCTCCCCAAGAAAATCTAGTTTCAAATAAAATATCAAAATCAGGTGTATTTCCAAATCTCCACTCCCAAGAAGAATATTTTTGATATAAGCCATTTAGTTTTGGTATATCTTTATTAGTCTTTAATTCATCTATAATCTCACCATAGTGATTGATAAAACTTTCTTTTAAAGCGGTAGCCATTTTATTTATAGTAATAGAAGCTTCTATATCTGATAAGTTAGCTACCCTTGCTTGAATTGAATCAATTCCTTTAGATGATATTTTCTCTTTAGAAACTTGTAAATATTTGTTTAATTTTTCTAACTCAGTAGAAATTAGAAGTGTCCCATGATGTAAAGCTACATTTTTTCTTTGGTAAAAGGCATTTCCAGATATCTTTTTTTTTCCACTAATTAAATCATTACGACCACTAAATTTTGCTTTAACCCCAAACTTATTAAGGGCATCTATAATTACTTGCATTTGTTTTTCTAGATCATATATTTCTTTATCCATTACAAAGGTATAATTTAGATTGCCTAAATCGTGATAAACGGCCCCTCCTCCAGATGATCTACGGGCCAACTTTCCTCCGTCTTTTTCTAACTTTTTCCAGTGACATTCTTTCCAAGCATTTTGGTTTTTCCCAATAACAACTGTATTATCATTTTGCCATAGATATAAAATAATCTCACCTTGTTTAATTTTATTCATTAAATATTCTTCTAAAGCCAAATTATACCATGGATTGTAGCTAGTAGATTGAATAATTGCTGGTTTGATTTTATTCTGCAAAATGAAGTGCCCCCCCTTCAACAGCTAAAGCTCCTTCATGAACTACTTCAGATGTTGTTGGATGAGCATGGATTGTTTCAATAACATCTTTAGCCGTCAGTTCATTTTCAATAGCAAGAGTAACTTCAGCAATTAAATCAGTAGCATGTGCGCCAATGATTGTTCCTCCGATAATCTTATCAGAGTCTTTATCTTTAATCAGTTTAATAAATCCATCTTTGTCACCTAAAGTCAATACTTTTCCGTTAGCAGCAAAGGGAAACTGGCCAATTTCAACATTTAATCCTTTATTTTTAGCTTGTTTTTCTGTTATGCCTACCATAGCAATTTCTGGATCCGTAAAGACAGTTCCAGGCACAGTTGAATAGTCCATTTCAACTTCTTCACCCATTATATTTTTAACAGCTATAATTCCTTGATGAGAAGCTACATGAGCTAAAAACATTTTATTAGTAACATCTCCAATAGCATAAATATTAGGAATATTAGTCTGCATTTTATCGTTTACTTTTATTCCTTGTCTATCTTGATTTAGCTTAATATCTAAATTTTCAACGCCTAAATCTTTAAAATAAGGTTTTCTTCCTGTAGCTGTTAAAACTGAATTTGTAGTTACATATCTTTGCTCTTCATTTTTAGTAAAAGAGACTATAAATTTATTATCTTCACTTGCAATAACTTCTTCCACTTTAGCTTCAGTATATAATTTGATTCCTTTTTCTTGGGCAATACGATTAATTTCTTGGGATACATCAGTATCAAAAGTAGACAAAACATCTTCTAAATATTCAATTACAGTAACTTCTACTCCTAAATTTTTATAAATAAACGCAAACTCCATTCCAATAACTCCGCCACCAATAATTGTAATTTCATCTGGTAAGTTATCTAAGTTAAGAGCTTGAGCACTATTTATTACTCCAGAAGTATCTAGTCCTTTAATTGGTGGAGTAGCTACTTTAGAACCAGTAGCTATAATAATATTATCAGATTTAATAGTAAATTTTGTATTAGCTTCTTGTACAGATATAGTTTCTTTATCTAGTAGTCTTCCTTTACCATTGATTACTTTGACACCATGGCTATCTAATAGATGTTTAATTCCTGAAACTAACTGGTTAACAACTGTATCTTTACGTTTGATTACTTGTTTCATATCAACAGAAACATCCTGTGTTTGACAGCCAAATTTTTCAGCATGTTTTAAATTTTTATATACTTTAGCTGATTTAACTAAAGATTTTGTTGGAATACATCCTCTATTTAAACAAGTACCTCCAACTGTATTTTTTTCTATCAAAGTTACGTTAGCTCCTAGTTTAGCAGCCTTAATAGCAGCTACATAGCCCCCTGGTCCACCACCAATGATTGTAATATCACTTTTGATTTCTTTTTCTTTAGTTTCTGAAAGAGAATTAAAATAATCAAAATTGTTATTCTGATCATCGTTATTATTAGATTTAGAATTAGTATTATTAGATTTAATTTGTTCTCCTTTAATTTTAGCTAAGGTATCTCCTTTCTGTACCGTTTGGCCTTCTTTAACTTCTATATTCTTTATAGTTCCACAATTGTTTGCAGTAACGGTTATATTATTCTTATCTCCTTCAATATCAAATAATTTATCATCAGTTTCAATCTTTTCTCCAGTCTTTTTATAATTTCTGATGACTTTTCCTTGTTCTAATTCTGTTAATTTAAGATTAATAACCATTGTATGCCTCCTTATAATATAAAATTAAGGCAGTATAATCATTATACTGCCTTATAAGTAAATTATTCAAAGTCAGATTCAAATTCATCAATTGCATCTTTTAATAATGTAACAGAATAAGCCATAGACGGGCCAGCTCCAAAGGCAACAGATACCATAGCACTTTCCATGATTTCTTCTCTAGTTGCACCTGCTTCTAATGCTTTATAAACATGAAAAACAATACAATATTCGCACCGATTATAAGCAGCAATACTAATACCAATTAGCTCTTTAGTTTTAGTGTCTAAATTGTTTGGTTTAAATGTTTCTCCTAATAGATTCATAAAGGCACTAACTTCACTTTCATTAGTTTCTTGAACTTCTTCTAAACCTTGTTGAAAACTTTGTAACATTTCTCTTGGATCTTTAGCCATTATAATACCTCCTTATAATTTAATTAGCATCCTAATCATTAGGATGCTAATTAAATTATAACAATTATTTTCCAAAGATTCAACTTATAATTCTTTAAACTTTATCTATATTTTTAATCATTTTATTTAGAACCTTTTTGAAAACTTCAATTTCGTTTTCAGAAATACCTTCAGAACATATTTGGCTCATTCTATTTCCTTCTGGGAGGGTTTTTTCTCTAATTTCTTGTCCTTTGTTAGTTAAATGAAGATTAAATTTTCTTTTATCTTGCGGATTCCTTCTTTTTTCTACATATCCTTGCTTTTCAAGTCTATTAATTAATCCGGCTACACTAGAGCCTTTAATATTCATTAGTTCACCTAATTCTTTTTGACTTAAATCTTTATACTTACCTAAATAATATAATGCTATCCATTGTACACGAGTGATATCCCAGCATTCTAGTCTTTTGTTAAATGCATCAGCTAATTTTTTTGATGTTTTGTTGGTTAAAAAAGCTATACAAGTCTCAATATCAAACATAATATTGCTCCTTTCTTTATAATATGAATTATTAAAATTAATTTGAAGATAATTATACCATACTCTTGAATAAATCTCTAACTGTTTAGCTGTTAAGTGTCTAGAAGTTTTTAAGTGTGGTAGTTCAAATAGCTTTGTGATATTATTATTTTAGGAATTTATATATTTTTTACTAGTAAGTTTCTATAACTTTTTATTATGCATTGATTTAATTGGTTAATTGAATTATATTAAATAGTAGGACTTTATAATTAATTGGTTTTTAGCAGATATTGATTATAGTTATAATAAAAAATGTTGAACTAGCACAGGAAGGAAGATAATATGTCTACAATTAAAGATGTAGCTAAGAAAGCTGGGGTTTCCCCTTCGACTGTCTCCCGGGTAATTAATAATCATCCTCGAATTAGTCAGGATACTAGAGAGCAGGTACTAGAATCAATGGATGAGATTGGGTATCATCCTAATATTATTGCTCGTAATTTAGTTAATCAACAGACGAATACTCTAGGGTTGGTGATGCCTTATTCTACCGAGGAAGCTTTTGCTGATCCTTTTTATGCTGAAGTGTTACGCGGAATTGGGGCTATGGCCCAGAGTAAAGGTTATAGTCTGTTGTTGATTACTTGTGATGGTCAAGAAAATGAGGTCAATGCTGCCTTGCGAGCTGTTAAGGGCAAGCAAGTAGATGGTTTATTGCTATTAAGAGTGAGAAAGAATGATCAATTAATCAAGGAACTAAAGGAGTTGGAGTTTCCCTTTACAGTAGTTGGTCGTCCAGAAAATGAAGATAATAACTACTGGGTTAATAATGATAATATTCAATCTAGTAAGCAATTGATAGATTATTTGTTAAATCTAGGACATACTAAGATTGGGGTAATTACTGGTAGTAAAGAATATATTGTTTATCAGGATAGATTAGCAGGCTATCAGCGAGCTTTAGAAGAGCAAGGAATTACTTATCAGCAGGATTATGTAGCTCAGATTATTGGTAAGCAAGAGTCAGCTTACGAACAGGCAAAAGAATTGTTAAAAGCCAATCCCGAAATCACTGCTTTATTTGGTGTTGATGACCAGATGGCTTATGGTATAGTGCAGGCAGTAAGAGAGTTAGACTTAGATATTCCAGAGGATATTGCTGTAGTAGGCTTTAATAATAATCCGTTATCCAATTTGATAACTCCGCCGTTGACTACTATGGATATTAATACTTATCAGCTAGGTAATCAGGCAACTGAGTTATTAATTAAAGTAGTTAATGACCAAGTAACTGATTATTGTCATCAACTAGTACCTACTGATCTGATTATTAGAGAGTCCTGTGGTGGCCAAGATGATTAAAGAAGTTATTGTAGTAGAAGGTAGAGATGATGTGGATGCTATAAAAAGAGCAGTAGAAGCAGAAGTGATTATTACTGGTGGTTTTTCTTTTGGGGAACAAGTGATAGAACAGATCAGATTGGCCCAGCAGAGGAAAGGGGTTATTATCTTTACTGATCCTGATCATGCTGGAGAGTTAATTAGAAAGAGGATTAAAGCTGAGGTGTCTGGTTGTAAAGATGCTTATTTAACTCAGGCTGAAGCTATTAAGGATAATGATATTGGGATTGAGAATGCTCCTCCAGAAGCTATCCAGGAAGCACTTAGCAAGGCTCAGGCCGAGCATGAGTCGCAAATAGAGCAATTTAGTAAACAAGATTTAATTCAATTAGGGTTATTAGGGAATCCGCAAGCAAAAGAAAAGCGTAGGTTAGTAGGAAAGGAATTAGGAATTGGATATGCTAATGGAAAGCAGTTTTTAAACCGGCTTAATCATTATGGAATTAGTCCGCAAGAATTAGTAACTGCTGTAGAAAAAGTAACTAGAGGTGATAATAATGAAAATAGCTAAACCAAGTCAGACTAAAGAAATATTAAATAAACATAACTTGAATTTAAAAAAGAGTTTAGGTCAGAATCTATTAGTTAATAGTAGTATTTTAAATGAAATTGTCAGAGTAGCTGATATAGACGAGGAAGATACTGTAGTGGAGATTGGCCCGGGGATTGGTTCTTTAACAGCTCAGTTAGCTGATCAAGCAGGTCAGGTAATAGCTGTAGAACTAGATGAGAGATTAATCCCTGTATTAGAAGATACTTTAGCGGGATATAATAATATTGATGTTGTTCAGGGCGATGCCCTAGAGGTTGATTTTGATCAGCTAGCTGGGACCGGATATAAAGTAGTAGCTAATTTACCCTACTACATTACCACTCCGATTATAATGAGGTTACTAGAAGAAGATTTTGCAGTGGAGAACTTAGTGGTTATGGTTCAGAAAGAAGTGGCTGAGAGAATGGTGGCTACTCCAGAAGATGGCAAGGACTATGGGACATTATCGATTGGTGTCCAATATCATACTAGGGGCAACATCGCCTTTACTGTGCCCCCTACTGCTTTTTTACCCCAACCTAAAGTCCATTCTGCAGTAGTTTCTTTGGAAAAATTAAATCAGCCTAGAGTTGATGTAATAGATGAGGAGTTTTTCTTTCAAGTAGTCAAAGCTGGTTTTCAACAACGGAGAAAAACAATCCGTAATTCATTAAGTAAAGCTGCTAATATTGATTTAAGTCGTGATTTAGTCGATCAAGCTTTAGAAAAAGTAGGAATTGATTCGATGAGAAGAGGAGAAAAATTAAGTGTAGAACAATTTGGTCAATTGAGTGATGCTCTATATGAGTTGAAGTTTAATTAAGTATTTATTGACAAATCTCTTCCCCTCTGATATAATTAATGTTCTTGCAAAAATATAATAAGTATGTTATAATGATAGGCAACTCCGACGTAACGAAAGGGGACACTAATGGCGGATACTAACATTTTAAACCAGATTAAATCTGATCTTGAATCTTTTGTTGGTGAACCGGTAACACTTAAAGCTAATCAAGGTCGTCGAAAAATAATTAGACGAGAAGGAGTCTTGGAAGATACCTACCCTAAAGTTTTTGTAGTTAAAGTAGAGGGCAGCCAAACTCCTCGTCGTATGTCCTATAGTTATGCAGATGTGCTAACGGAAACTGTTGAAGTAGAAATTAAAGATAATGAAATGAAGATCGGTTGTATTACTGTTTAAAACTCCTCAATTGAGGAGTTTTTTTATTTTTTTGTTAAATGGATAAATAGTTGTTAGTCGTGTGCTGTGTGTTGTGTGCGGATGCTTTTTATCACGAAAAGTTTCTGTGAAACTTGTAGGATCAGCCAGTTCAAAACATCTAACCTCTTAAAATTACTATGTTTCAAAGAATTAAAGTAGATTTATGGTTCTGAATTTGATTTGCCTCACGACTCACCCTACAGGTCTAGAAAGCAGATCTTTCGTAATGAAGACCATTTACAGACAGCTGATAGCTGTGGCACGAAAGTGCCACAATATATCAATATTACCTCCCTTCTTTCACGAAACTGGTTCCGGGATGAATATACTAGAAACAACTGAAGCTGAAAGGAGGGACGATGATGAGTAAGATTCAAGAATTAATTAATGAATATAAACAGGAGATATTTTCTTTAGAGAATGTAGTAGGAGTAGGACGTGGTTATAAAGAGGTTAATGGTCAACAGACAGATCAGGAGTGTATTAAAGTCTTAGTAGAAAAAAAGGTGGCTAGTGAAGAATTGGATAATGGTCATCTAGTGCCCCAAAGTCTGGGGGAGCAAGAGACTGATGTTATAGAAGTCGGGCAAGTAGAATTATTAGCTAATGACCAAGTAAGAACAACAAAGTTAAGACCGGCTCAACCAGGGGTTAGTATTGGGCATTATAAGATCACTGCGGGAACTTTTGGAGCAGTAGTTAAGGATAATGAGACTGGAGAACCATTGATTTTATCTAATAACCATGTACTAGCTAATATTACTGATGGTCAAGATGGCAGAGCCCAGATTGGAGATGATATCTTACAACCAGGTAGTTATGATGGAGGCGAAGAAGAACAGGATGTAATTGGAGAGTTAGCTAGATTTGTTCCTCTATATGATGACCAAGGGCCAAATTGTCCTATTACCTTAGGAGTTAATCGTTTACTCAGAGGATTTGGAAAATTATTCAATCTGCCTTTTGAAGTGGGATCTATGGCTATAGAAAATAAAGTCGATTGTGCAGTTGCTGAACCTAAATCGACCGATGTAATTGAATCAGAAGTTTTAGGAATTGGAGATGTTACAGAGGTAGCTGATCCTCAGTTGGATATGGTAGTTAGAAAAAGCGGGCGGACTAGTGGGTTGACTAAGTCTAAGATTAAGGCTGTTAGTGCAACAATTAAAGTTCAATTATCTTCGTCTAGGTCAGCTCTTTTTACAGATCAGATTATTACTGAACCTTTTTCTAAACCTGGTGATAGTGGAGCATTGGTAGTTAATGAGCAAGGTCAAGCTGTAGGGCTTTTATTTGCTGGTTCGGATAAAAGTACTGTCTGTAATAGAATTAATAATGTCTTAACTGCTCTAGAAGTTAGTTTGTAGTTTTTACAAAACTTCCATAAGTTACATTACCTGAATTTAACTAACCTATGGTATAATTAAAATTAAAACCTGGTAATTTAGAGGAGGTTAGATATGACAGCAGATAAACTAGTTAGTCTAGGATTAATTTTAGTACTAGTTTTTCCTGTATTAGCTATAACAAGTACTGAATTAGCTTTTGCAAGTACTGGAGCTGACTGGGGCTCAGGCTTTTTGAACATACTACAAGAGCTATTGAATGTTATCTTCTTTGGATTATTTGATGAATCACAATCTAGTGGAGAAGATAATCAAGCTGAAGAAGTAGAAGTTACTATTGAAGAAGATTGGACAGCAAGGGAAGTTAATTCCTTATCAGCTGCTGAAAAAGAAATGTTGAACCTTATTAATCAAGCTAGGGCTGAGGCTGGATTAGAGCCCTTACAGATTGATTATAGGCTAGTTAAGATAGCCCGGGCCAAAAGTCGGGATCTTATCGAGGAGGATTATTTTGCTCACCAATCTCCTAATTATGGTTCGCCCTTTGATATGATGGATGAGTTGGCTATTAATTATTATTTAGCTGGAGAAAATTTAGCTGGAGCAGCTAATGTGGAGTTGGCCCATCAGAATTTAATGGAGAGCCAGGACCACCGAGAGAATATTCTTCATCCTGATTTCACTCACGTTGGGATTGGAATTATCTCTGGTGGATCCTATGATAAAATGTATAGTCAGGAGTTTGCTGATTTAGAAAAGTAAAATAATAATTTATAAAGAGGGATTTGGTAGAAAACCAAATCCCTCTTTTATTTTTAGGTAACAAGATGTTGGTAACAACATATTATATAGCGAAAGGAGGGGATAGAATGGCTGATAATGAAGAAGTTGCAACTACAGATATTGAACCTATAGAGGTTGAAGTTGATGATAGCGTAACAGGTGAGAGTAGTAATTGCTCGTGTAGCCAAGAATTAAAGGCATTATTAAAGGAATTAAAGACTAATTGTGAAGAAGTAACTATCTTTATTCAGACTGGTAGTCAATGTTGTAAAAGAACAGGTTGTATTTGTGCAGTAGATGATTGTTTTGTTACCTTAGCTAAGAGAGAAGATAGTTGCCAGCGGATCTTTATTTTACTTGATTGTATTTGTGCTGTCAAAAATTGTGTTGAAGAAGCATGACATGTAAAAAATAACACGTTTCCTATCTTTCTTCATAATATATAGTAATAGGAAAGGAGGGGTAGTGATGAGAGACTGTTGTAAAGATGATTTAAGAGACTTATTAGAAGATTTTAAGGATGAATGTGAAGAGGTAACTATTTTCATCCAGACAGGTAGTGAGTGTTGTGCCCGAACAGGCTGTATTTGTGATGTAGATGATTGCTTTGTAACTTTATTCGATACAGATGATGCTTGTCAACGAACCTTTATCTTACTTGATACTATCTGTGCAGTTAAGAATTGTGTTGATCAGAGAAATCGCTGCTGATAGGCTAGTTAATATTAAATGAGCCTTGTAATTAAACAGTCCTTTTAGTACTGTAGATATTTATTAACGAATCTTAGTTATTCGTCATATTATATAGTGAATAACTAAGGAAGGGGGGGCTAGAGATGGCTGAAGCGCAAGGACGTCGGAGTGATCGTTGTAGAGATGAGTTAAAAAAGTTATTAAAAAGATTGGAAACTGAATGTGAAGAGGTAACTATCTTTATTCAAACAGGTGATGAGTGTTGTGCTCGAACAGGCTGTATTTGTGATGTAGATGATTGCTTTGTAACTATATTTGATACAGATGATGCTTGCCAACGAACCTTTATCTTACTTGATTGTATCTGTGCAGTCAAGAATTGTGTTGATGGTAAGAGGGGTAGTTGTTAGATAAATTAAAGATTGATTTTGGGGGAAGGGTTTAGTCCTTCCCTTCTACTATATAAGAGAAAGGAGGGAGGAGATAGATTTGAGAGAAATATGTAAAAAAGAACTAAAAGAATTATTAAGAAAGTTAGAGACAGATTGTGAAGAGATAACTATTATTATCCAATCAGGAGAAAAATGTTGCAAACAGACGGGCTGTATTTGTGATATTAGTGATTCTTTTGTTATACTAGTGGATTCTGATGGTGATTGTCAGAGGAATTATATTTCGCTTGATTGTATTTGTGCTATTACTATTTGCGATAGAGATGATTGTGAAGAAGATGAATGCGGTAGAAGAGATGATTGTGAAGAAGATGAATGCGG
>NZ_BAAHYI010000012.1:0-82223 GCF_054657635.1 Halanaerobaculum tunisiense | reverse complement strand
CGTCTTTTTAAGATATAGTGGATAAATTGGTTTTTGGGGGGGGTGGGGGGACCAACCCACACCCCGGCACCATTTCTTTAGTTTAGAATTTACAATTGATAATTGATAATTAAAGTTTTAAATCATAAGTGATTATTTAATTTCTTGTAACCTGTTATAATAACAGGTTATTTTTTTATGTGTTAGGCAGGAATATAAAAGGTTAAAACACAAATAATAACATGAAGGAGGGGGAAAATGGAAGATTTACAATCTGCTGTAGAGATAGTACTTAAAGATTGTTTAGCAGTTGAATCTAGCGAACAAGTTTTATTGGTAGTTGATAAACCTTTAACTAAAATAGGAGAACTACTATTTACAACAGCTCAAGAAATAGGAGCTGATGTAGTACTAACTAAAATGTTACCTAGAGATAATCACGGGCAAGAACCACCAGAGATGATAGCAGAAGCCATGAAACAAGCTGATGTAGTTATTATGCCTACTTCTAAATCTTTATCTCATACACAAGCTAGAATTGAAGCTAATCAGGCTGGAGCTAGAGCAGTTACTTTACCAGGAATTACAGAGGAAATTATGCAACGAACTTTAACTGCAGATTATGAAAAAATCAAAGCTAGGAGTCTTCAACTAGCGAAAAGACTAAGTCAAGCGCAAGAAGCAAGAGTAACTGCTGCTAATGGAACAGATATTACAATGAGTCTTAAAACAAGAGAGGGACATCCCGATACTGGGATTTATCATCACCAAGGTGATTTTGGTAATTTACCCGCTGGAGAAGCATATATTGCTCCGTTAGAAGGAACAGCTACAGGAAAGTTTGTGATTGATGGTTCTCTTGTTTTAGATGAAGTAGGAACTGAGGAAATAGAATTAACTGTTGCTGAAGGGTATGTCACAGAAATTAAAGGAGCTAGGGCAGCTAAAAAACTAAAAGAGAAGATTAAACTCTATGGACAAGAAGCTTTAAATATTGCTGAGTTAGGGGTTGGTACTAATGATCAGGCTAGGATAAGTGGTAATATTTTAGAAGATGAAAAAGTAATGGGCACTATACATATAGCTATTGGGGATAATTCAGCTATGGGAGGAGAAGTTTCAGTTGCTAGCCATTTAGATGGTATAATTAAGAAGCCTAATTTAGAACTAGATGAAGAAGTAGTGATGGAGAATGGTAAATTATTAATTGATTAAGAAGTGAGGTGGGGAGAGGAATGTATATTGAACATATCTTAGATAGTCATCCTATTATAGCTGCTATTAAAAAACTAGAAGATTTAGAAGACATTCCGGAAGATAAAATAGATATAATTTTTATCTTACGCAGTAAGTTATCTAATTTGGAAAAAATAGTAGCAGAAGCAATGGAGTTAGATGTTTTAGTCTTTCTACATATTGATATGGTGAAAGGGATTGGGAATGATAAAGAGGCAATTAGATATTTAGCAACTGAGATAGGCATTGATGGGATTGTGACGACTAAAAGTTATTTGATCAAAGTTGCTAAAAAAGAAAATTTAATTACTATCCAACGATTATTTTTACTTGATTCTGAATCCTTACAAACCGGAATTAATATTATTAAAAGTAATAAACCTGATTTAATAGAAGTTCTACCAGGCTTAATAGTACCTGAATTAATTGATAAATTAAAAGAAAAGATTAATACTCCTGTTATTGCTGGGGGGTTAGTGCGGACTAAATCGCAAGCTAAAAGAATATTAGACCATGATGTATTAGGTATTTCTACTAGTCAAGATAAATTATGGAATGAAGAATTTTAAGGATGATTTAGGTTTTTTGATTGATTGTTAAGAAAATATATCTTGACAAAAAGGTTTTTATTTTTTATCATATAAATAGATATAAATATATTTATACAAAAAGGGGTTAAATGAAAATGAATAATATAGAAAAAGTCACAAGGGAATTAAAAGCATTAGCGGATCAGACAAGGTTACAGATTATTGATTTGCTTGCTTGTGGTCAAATGTGTGTCTGTGATTTAACTGAAGAATTAGATTTAAGCCAACCGAATATGTCTCATCATCTTAGAATACTTAAGAATGCAGAATTAATTATTGGAATTAAAAAAGGAAGATGGGTCTATTATAAGTTAAATCAGGAAAAATTAGAAGAATTAGAAGTTGATTTAAATCAAATAATTAATAAATCACCTACAGATTGTGATTTTGAAAGGAGTAATTGTGAGGATAGAGAATAAATTTTTACTTCAATTCTTAAGTTGTTTCTAAAAGAGTTATAGATTAATAAATAAAGGGGGGGCTTAAATGATGAGTCAACAAGAAGATAATGAAGAGCAGGTTAAGGAAGAGACAGCAGAGGGAGGATTAGGTTTTTTTGAGAGATACTTAACAATTTGGGTAGCACTTTGTATTGTTATTGGGATTGGAATTGGACGTTTTTTACCAGTGATTCCAGAAACACTTAGTCAGTTTGAATACGCTCAAGTTTCGATTCCAGTAGCTGTTTTAATCTGGTTTATGATTTATCCAATGATGGTTCAGATTGATTTTAGTAGTATTTTAGAAGCGGGAAAGAGACCTAAAGGGTTAGGTTTAACTTTAACAGTTAACTGGTTAATTAAACCCTTTACGATGGCTTTCTTTGGTTGGTTATTTTTAAAGAATATTTTTAGTCCTTTGATCAGTGCTAGTTTATCTGATCAATATGTAGCAGGAATGATCTTATTAGGAGCAGCTCCTTGTACAGCAATGGTTTTTGTCTGGAGTTATTTGACAGATGGAGATGCTAATTATACTTTAGTCCAGGTAGCAGTTAATGATTTAGTCTTAGTTTTTGCTTATGCTCCGTTGGTAATGTTGTTATTAGGGGTAACTGATTTTAATGTACCTTATGATACAGTCTTGTTATCTGTAGTATTATATATTATTGTTCCTTTAGTAGCTGGTTATTTATCCCGAAGATATATAATTAAGAATAAAGGTATTGACTGGCTAGAAAATGTTTATTTAGAAAAGTTAGATAACTTTACAATTATTGGTTTGTTACTAACTTTGATTATTCTTTTCTCTTTCCAAGGAGATATTATTTTAAATAATCCACTTGATATTTTATTAATTGCTATTCCACTAACGATTCAAACTTTCTTTATCTTTATCTTAGGGTATGGAGGGGCTAAACTGCTTAAGTTAGAACATGCAGTTGCCGCACCAGCAAGTATGATTGGAGCTAGCAATTTCTTTGAATTGGCAGTAGCAACAGCAATTTCCATCTTTGGTCTTAGATCAGGAGCTGCCTTGGCTACAGTAGTAGGTGTTTTAGTAGAGGTACCAGTTATGTTGGCTTTGGTAGGGATTGCTAATCGAACTCGAGATTGGTTTACTAGTAAAAATAACGGTTTAAGTTAAATTAGTGAAGGAATGATTTTTTCTTATGTTTTGATAAAAATAATATTGATATATAAAACTAACCTCTCTAATTAGAGAGGTTAGTTTTTCTAATGCTTCATAGAATGGAATCTAACTTTTTTAAAAAGAGAGAATTATAGAAGGAAGGATTAAAAAATACTATAAAGTAATTAAATTAGGGATTTATCTCCTTCTCCATTTTATATTAATACATTTAAGTAGTCTTTTTTATCATACATTGATAAGTTGTATCAAATTTAATCATAGCGAAAAAATAAATTTTTTCTTGCAAAAGATTGATTAGTGTGTTATTATATGGATAGTTAATAATTGAATAGTCAAGTTAAAGGGTAGAAAAAAAGAGAACCCCTACTTAACTTTAGGAGGATAAGAATGTCTTATCTATGTCATTCTATACCTATTATGGTTAAGTAGGGGTTTTTTGTTGACTATAATGTTATAATTTTATAATTGATTACAATTAATAACAATAATAACTTATGTATGAAATAAATAAAAATAAAAAATTATAACAAAATACTATAAGATTATAAGAGCTACTTAGTTGGCATAAGAGGTGTATTTAATGCAACTGGGTAGCTTTTTTATTTTTATTAAGGAAAGGAGAGATATTAATGCAAAAGAAGTTAGTCAACAAGCCAGAGGATGCCGTACAAGAGATGATAGAAGGAATAGTAGCTGCTGAGCCAGCTAGATATAGGAAATTAGAAGGATATAATGTGTTAGTTAAAAAAGATGCTTCGCTTAAGAAAGTTGCTTTAGTGTCTGGAGGAGGAAGTGGTCACGAACCTACTCATGCTGGATATGTAGGTGAAGGGATGTTAGATGCTGCTGTAGCTGGAGATGTATTTACTTCTCCTACGCCAGATGCTGTATATGAGGCAATTAAGGCTGTTGCTGGGGGAGAAGGAGTACTGTTGGTTATTAAAAATTATACAGGCGATGTAATGAACTTTGAAATGGCAGAGGATATGGCTGCAGCTGATGGAATAGAAGTTGAACATGTAGTAGTTAATGATGATGTAGCAGTAGAGGATAGTACTTATACAACTGGAAGAAGAGGAGTAGCAGGGACTATTTTTGTTCATAAAATTGCTGGCGCTTTAGCAGAACAGGGAGCTAGCTTACAAGAAATAAAAGAAGTGGCTGAGAAAGTGATTAATAATGTTAGAACTAAAGGAATGGCGTTATATCCATGTCGAGTTCCTTCGGCTGATGGATCTACTTTTACTTTAGAAGAAGATGAAATGGAATTAGGAATCGGAATTCATGGTGAACCAGGAACTGAAAGAACAACGGTAAAGTCAGCTGATGAAATTGTAGATCATTTAGTTGATAAGGTAGTAGAGGATTTACCTTTTAAAGCTGATGATGAAGTAGCAGTTATGGTTAATGGGATGGGCGGAACTCCTTTAATGGAATTATATATTGTTAATCGAAGAGTTAATCAAGTTTTGAGTGACAAAAAAATTAAGACTTACAAAACCTTTGTAGGAGAATATATGACTTCCTTAGAGATGGCTGGAGTATCTGTTACTTTATTAAAGTTAGATGAAGAGTTAAAGGAATTATTAGAAGCTCCAACTGATGTTAATTTGTTAGGTTAATTAGGGAGGGAATAAGAATGACTGATAAACTAGTAGATTTATTTATTAAAGTAGCTGATGAAATCATTGCTAATAAAGAGTATTTAACAAAACTAGATTCAGATATTGGTGATGGAGACCATGGGATTAATATGGCGCGAGGATTTTCTGCAGTTAAAGAAGAGCTTGCTAATTCAGAATTTAATGATCAAAGTCAAGTTTTGAAGAAAATTTCAATGACTCTGATTTCTAATGTAGGAGGGGCTTCTGGTCCTTTATATGGTACAGCTTTTTTAAAGGCTAGTCAGGTGATTGATGACTTATCTTTGACTAATTTAATTGAAGTAGGCGAGGCAGTAGTTACAGGGATCCAGAAGAGAGGTAAAGCAGAATTAGAAG
Organism: Halanaerobaculum tunisiense; assembly: GCF_054657635.1. NCBI lineage: Bacteria > Bacillati > Bacillota > Clostridia > Halanaerobiales > Halobacteroidaceae > Halanaerobaculum > Halanaerobaculum tunisiense. The sequence continues at coordinate 76,825 of NZ_BAAHYI010000012.1, read as the reverse complement.
ATAAAACAATGTTAGATACTATTATTCCGATAGTTGATTATTTAAAGGAGAATCAGGAAGCTGGAAATAATTTAGAAGAAGCTTTGGGGGGAGTAGTAGAAGTTGCTGAAGAAGGAATGAAAAGCACTATCCCTTTAGTAGCTAAAAAAGGTAGAGCAAGTTATTTAGGTGACAGAAGTAAAGGACATCAAGACCCGGGGGCTACTTCGAGTTTTCTGATTATTAAAACAATAGTAGAAGAATTGGAGGATTAAGATGGTAGGAATCTTAATAGTTTCCCATAGTCAAGAAGTTGTTCAGGGATCTAAAAAATTAGCTGAGGAAATGATTCAGGAGCCAGTGCCCATAGAAGCAGTAGGTGGGACAAGTGATGGACGATTAGGTACTGATTCTAATTTAATCTATCAAACTTTGGATCAGATGGATAAATCCGAAGGAATAATAGTTTTAGCCGATATGGGGAGTTCAGTGATGAATACAGAATTAGCTTGTGAATTCTTTTCGCCAGATATACAGAAGAAGATTAGAATCGTTAATCTTCCATTAATTGAGGGAGCAATTAATTGTGCGCTCCAAGCTAGCTTTGGTAAGGGAATAGATGAAATATTAGCTAGTATTGATCTAGAGGAGTTAGTTATTAAAACATCTTAACTTAGGGTTCAACTTTGATTATATAATATAAGCTATAGAGGAGGAGTTAGTTATGAAAGAAGAGAACTTATTTGGAGAGTGTATTGCTGAGGTAATTGGAACAGCTATCTTATTATTCTTTGGAGCAGGGGTAGTAGCTAATTCAGTATTGGTTGGGGCTAATATTGGTTGGTGGTCTTTATGTTTACTCTGGGGTTTAGGAGTAGCAATGGCAGTTTATATTACTGGAGGAATTTCAGGAGCTCATATCAATCCTTCAGTAACAGTTGGTTTAGCAGCAGTAGGGGATTTCCCTTGGAAAAAGGTAATCCCTTATTGTGTCTCGCAAACAGTTGGTGCTTTTATAGGAGCGGCAGGAGCTTATTTTATTTATGCAGAACAGTTTACTGAAAAGACAGCAACTAATATGACTATTTTTCATACTATTGCCATGGATAATATATCTAATCCGAAAGCAATGATGATTGAACTAATCTTAACAATGGTATTATTAATGGGAGTAATGGCTATGACTGAACCTTTAAATAGTGAAGCACCAAAGGGATTAGGTGCAGCAATGGGAATTGGTATTTTAGTAGCTGCGATTGGTGGAATCGGTGGAACACTAACTGGTTTTGCAATTAATCCGGCTCGAGACTTTGGGCCCAAGTTATTTACAGCTTTAGCTGGTTGGGGATCGACTCCATTTACAGCTCATAATTTTTATTTCTGGGTTCCAATTGTTGGCCCGTTATTAGGAGGAGTTTTAGGGGCTGTTATTTATAAGAAGCTGTTGAGACCGCATTTGCCGGAAGTGTTGAAAAATAAAAATGAAACTTCTAAAGTTGAAGCTGGGGAAACTTCTACTGCATAAGTAAAAATTTTAATATTAATTTAAGGGGGCTAAATTAATGAAAAAATATATTTTATCTATTGACCAAGGAACAACAAGTTCACGAGCAATTGTATTTGATCACGATGGGAAAGAGGTTAGTGTAGCTCAGAAAGAATTTACTCAGCATTATCCAGAGAATGGTTGGGTAGAACATGATGCTAATGAAATCTGGGGTACTACTATTGGAGTAATAGCAGATGCTTTAGGAAAGGCGGATATTAATCCTAAACAAGTAGAAGGAATCGGAATTACTAATCAGAGAGAAACTACAGTTGTTTGGGATGCAGAAACAGGTAAGCCAATTCATAACGCCATTGTCTGGCAGGATAGAAGAACTGCTAGTATTTGTGATCAACTAGAAGAAGAAGGCTATAAAGATCTTATCCAAGAAAAGACAGGATTAATACTTGATGCTTATTTTTCTGGGACAAAGATTAAATGGATTTTGGATAATGTAGAAGGAGCTAGAGAAAGAGCTGAAGAAGGTAAGTTAAGATTTGGTACTATAGATAGTTGGTTGATTTGGAAGTTAACAGGTGGAGAAGTCCACGTAACTGATTATACAAATGCTTCTCGAACTATGATCTTTAATATTCATGATCTAGAGTGGGATCAAGAACTACTTGATATTTTAGATATTCCAGAGGCTATGTTACCGGAAGCAAAATCTAGTAGTGAAGTTTACGGGCAAACGATAGATTACCATTTCTTTGGTGAAAATGTACCAATAGCTGGTATAGCTGGTGATCAACAGGCTGCCTTATTTGGGCAAGGATGTTATGACCAAGGAATGGCTAAAAACACTTATGGTACTGGCTGTTTCTTATTAATGAATACTGGTGAAGAGCCTGTTAAATCAGAAAATCAGTTATTGACCACTATTGCTGCTGGAGTTGATGGTCCTAAATATGCGCTAGAGGGTAGTATCTTTATTGCTGGAGCTGCAATTCAATGGTTACGAGATGAGATGAACTTAGTTGAAGAAGCTCCTGATTCTGAATATTTTGCTACTAAAGTAGACGGTACGGATGGAGTTTATGTAGTACCAGCCTTTTCCGGTTTAGGTGCACCTTATTGGGATATGTATGCTCGAGGAACTATTATAGGCTTAACCCGAGGTACTAATAAAGATCATGTTATCAGAGCTACTTTAGAATCTTTAGCTTATCAAACTAGAGATGTATTACAGGCTATGGAAGCTGATTCAGGAATTGATCTTAAAGAGTTAGGAGTTGATGGTGGAGCAGTAGCTAATGACTTTTTAATGCAGTTCCAAGCTGATATTTTAGGTACTCCAGTAGAAAGACCAGAATATACAGAAACTACTGCTTTAGGAGCAGCTTATTTAGCAGGATTAGCAATCGGATATTGGGATAGTAAAGAGGAAGTGTTAGCTAAACGAAGAGTAGATGAGACATTTGAGCCTAAGATGGAAGAAGAGAAGAAAGAAAAATTATATGCTGGCTGGAAGAAAGCTGTTGGCCGAGCACAAGATTGGGCAGAAGAGTAAATTATAAATTAAATGCAAATAAATTTGCATAAAATCTAATATTATGATACACTTATCCTAGAGTACAATACAAAAGCATATATAAACTTGTGGAGAATATAAAGAGACCACATTTAAGTACTTGGGGAGTAGTGTGCTTGCTTCTCAAGGCTTAGATGTGGTTTTTATTATTATAGGGGGGATCAAATTTGAAAAACAAAACTGATGTTTTAATTATTGGTGGAGGAGTAACGGGATGTTTTATTGCTCGTGAATTAGCCCAATATGAATTAGATATTACTTTAGTAGAAAAAGAACCTGATGTCTGCACAGGAACTAGTAAAGCTAATACTGCTTTACTCCATGCTGGATTTAATGCTGATTCTAATAAATTAAAAGGAAGATTGAATGTTAGAGGAAATGAATTATATCGGACAAGAATTCAACATGAATTAGATGTACCAATTGAATGGATAGGAGCTATGGTAGTAGCAGAAGATGAAGATCACATTCCTAAGTTAGAAAGAATATTAGAGAATGGCCAGGAAAATGGAGTTCCAGACTTAGAAATTGCTACTGGAGATAGATTATTTGAATTAGAACCAAATTTAGGTGAAGATGCTGTAGCAGCTTTATTTGCTCCAACTGCTGGGATAGTTAATCCTTTTGAATTGACTGTAGGTTTAGCCAACAATGCAGTCAGAAATGGGGCTGATGTAATATTAGAAGCTGGAGTATTAGATATTGAGGACCAGGGGGCTTATAAAACTGTAAAAACAGCTAAAGGAAATATTGATGCTGAGTTAGTTATTAATGCTGCTGGATTATATGCTGATAAAGTAGCTAATATGGTTGGAATAGATGATTTTGAAATTACTCCTCGAAGAGGAGAATATTACTTGTATGACAAAAAGATGGAGATTGATGTGGGGCGAACGATCTTTCCGGTTCCAACTGAGGTTAGTAAAGGAATTGTAGTTACTCCAACTGATGAAGATAATTTATTAATTGGACCTAATGCTGAAGAGATAGAAGATGTAGAAAATAAGGCAACTACTAGAGAAGGATTAGATGAAGTAATGAATGGAGCTCAAAAGACTATTCCTGGTTTAAGTAAAAAAGGTGTGATTAAAGAATTTGTAGGATTAAGACCGGCTATTAAAGAAACTGAAGATTTTTTAATTGAAGCTAGTGATCAAGTGCCGGGCTTTATCAATGTAGCTGGAATCCAATCACCAGGTTTAGCTTCTTCACCAGCTATTGCTGAAATGGTAGTTGGAATTGTGGAAGATGAATTAGAAGGCTTAACACCTGATCCAGATTTTGATCCACATTATCAAGGACCACCTAAGTTTAGACATCTGAGCCACGAAGAACAGGCTGAATTAGTTGCCGAAGATCCAGATTATGGTCAAATTATTTGTCGCTGTGAAAGTGTAACTAAAGGAGAAATTATTGATGCAATTCATGAGCCAGTAGGAGCGAAAACAGTTAATGCCATTAAGAGGAGAGTAAGACCAGGAGCAGGAAGATGTCAAGGTGGATTCTGTGAACCTAAAGTAGTTGAGATTTTAGCTGAAGAATTAGATATTCCTAAAACAGAAGTCAAACTTGAAAGTGAAGCTTCTCAACTCTTAGTAGATAAAACTAAAGATATTTTAGTGAAAGAGGTGGGAACTGATGAATAAACAAGAATATGAATTAGTAGTAGTTGGTGGTGGGCCAGCCGGATTAGCAGCAGCTCAATCAGCTTATGATCAAGGGATTAGAGATATATTAATTATTGAACGTGATTTTGAGTTAGGTGGTATTTTACAACAGTGTATTCATAATGGATTTGGTTTACATTATTTTGGCGAAGAATTAACCGGCCCAGAATATGCCCAACAATTTATGGAAAATGTTAAAGAGCGTGGTGTTGATATTAAATTAGATACAATGGTGTTAGAAGTTACGCCTGATAAGCAAGTTTATGCTATTAATTCTGAAGAAGGGATGCTAGAGATTGATGCTCAAGCTGTAATTTTAGCTATGGGTTGTCGAGAAAGGACTAGAGAAGCAATTGATATTCCTGGTTCTAGACCAGCTGGAGTTTATAGTGCTGGAACAGCCCAAAGATATATCAATATGGAACAGAGAATGCCGGGGGAAAAGGTTGTAATTTTAGGTTCTGGTGATATTGGCTTAATTATGGCTCGTAGAATGCATTTAGAGGGGGCAGATGTAGAAGCAGTATTAGAGATAATGCCTTTCTCTGGTGGGTTAACCCGTAATATTGTTCAGTGTTTAGATGATTTTGATATTCCTTTACGGATGCAGCAGACTGTAACAGAAATTCATGGTAAAGATCGACTAGAAGGGGTTACAGTAGCTGAAGTTGATGATAATTTCCAACCGATTCCAGGTACAGAATATGAAATTGAATGTGATACTTTACTATTATCTGTTGGTTTAATTCCGGAAAATGAACTATCAACTGAAGCAGGAGTTAAATTACATGATGTAACAGGCGGACCAATAGTCAATGAAGGTAGAGAGACTAACATTGAAGGTATTTTTGCTTGTGGTAATGTACTTCACGTTCATGATTTAGTGGACTGGGTAACAGAAGAAAGTCTGATAGCAGGTAAAACAGCTGCTTCATATTTAGAAGATGAATTAGCTAAAAGAGAAGAGGAAATTGCAGTTGAGCCAGGAGAAAATGTAGGTTATATAGTACCACAGAAGATAACTAATCAGGTTGAGGATAGAAAAAGAGTGGACTTATATATGAGAGCTAAACAGCCAATGGAAAATGTGACTTTAAACTTATATGCTGGAGAAGAAAAATTATTTGATAAAACTGAACGCCGAGTTGAACCTGGGGAGATGATTACTTTTCCAGTTCCTGAGCAGATGCTTGATGGTATAGATAGTGATAGTATTCAAGTTGATATTGTAAAGGAGGGAGAGTAATGGGCAAAACTGTAGAAATAACTTGTATTAGTTGTCCAAAGGGGTGTGATGTGGAGTTAGAAATTGATGATAATGATGAAATTAAACAGTTGGATGGTGCTAGTTGTCCTGCTGGAGAAAAATATGTTAAGAATGAATATTACAATCCTACTCGCATCTTACCTACTACAGCGAAAGTTAACGGTGGAGTTTTACCTTTAGTACCAGTTAAAAGTGAAGGGCCAATTCCTAAGGGATTACTAGAGGAGGCAATGGAAGAGATTGCTAAAGTGGAATTAGAGGCGCCAGTGGAGTTAGGAGATGTAGTTGTTGAAGATATACTTGATACTGGTGTAGATATAGTAGCTACTAGGGATTTACCACAACAATAAATATAAATTATTAATTACTAGACCATATGTAGTCTGCTAGGCTATATATGGTCTTTTTATTTTTTGGGACTATTGATATAAAGTGGCACTTTATATCAGCTATCAGCTGTCTGCTATGTGTCGTGAGCCAAGTCAAATTCTTCAATTCAAAATTATAAACCTAGTTCAACCTCTGAAAACATAGTAATCTTAAAGGATTAAATGTTGAATTTAAAGGTTTTGAATTAGCTGATAGCTCATAGCAGATAGCTGACGATTGTGTCACCTTCGGTGACACAATATATCAATTAAACAAGACTATTTACCTAACAGGTGATATCTTTCTCTCTGTTATAATACATATGTTAATACTACTGGTTTATCCTAAACATCCTGTGATTTAGCGTGAAATTTAAGATATAATCTGTTAAAATGATAAATAACATCTTTAGGAAATGGAGGAAGGGGGGGGAGAGTAAATGATTGGGATTGTACTTGTCTCGCATAGTAAAAAGCTAGCTGAAGGAGTAGAAGAATTAGCTAGAGAAATGGTTCCGAGAGAGTTACCTCTAATTTCTATTGGTGGAGCTGGGGAAGATAGAATTGGAACGGATATAGATGAAATAATTGAAGCCGTTAAGGAAGTTTATACTGAGCAAGGGGTTCTAATTATTGGGGATGTTGGTAGTACTTTATTGAATTCTAAAAAAGCGCTTGAAGTATTAGAATTAGATGGTTGTAATAATATAGCAGTAAGTAATGCTCCGTTGGTAGAGGGGGCTTTGATAGCAGTTGTTGAGGCTAATTTAGGTAAGAGTCTAATCGAAGTTAAAAGAAAGATAGAAAGCAAACGGATTATTGAATTGATATAATCTGGCTGATAAGCTATAATTAATAGAATATTGCTACATATTATTTAATAGACAGAGAAGTTATATCAACTGGAGGGATTATAGTGGCAACAGAAACTTATGATTTAGCAATTGTAGGAGCTGGACCAGCAGGTATGTCAGCAGCAATTAATGCGAATGCTCGAGATAAAAGCGCAGTGATTTTTAATAGTGGAGAACTGGCTAAGAAAATTGATTGGGCCCCCGAAGTTAATAATTATTTAGGTTTTAGTAATATTAGTGGTCCTGAGTTGGCCCAAAATTTCATTTCTCATATTGAAGATTTAGAGATTCCGGTTATTGAGGAAAAAGTTGTTAAAGCTTATCCTATGGCCGACCAACAGATAATGCTTACTACTAATAGTCAAAATTATGAAGTTAAAAAACTAATTTTAGCTATCGGGGTAGTCCAAAAGGCTGAAATAGAAGGTGAAGCTAAGTTTCTAGGCCAGGGGATTAGTTATTGTGCTACTTGTGATGGTAAACTATATCAGGATAAAGATGTTTTTGTGATTAGTGATAGTCAACATCATGAAGAAGAGGCTAATTTTTTAGCTGATATCTGTGCTAATGTATATTATGTAGCTCAGTATGATGAAGTAAAAAAATTAGATGATAGAATTCAGGTGGTTGATGGTAAAGTGGAAAAAATAAGTGGTGATAATTTAGCTAATCAGGTTCATTTGGATACAGGAAAATATGATGTAGATGGTATTTTTATTCTTAGAGAGACTGTTCCTCCCTCTGAAATAGTACCTGGCTTAGAGTTGACTGGGCAGTATATTGCAGTTGATCGCAATTTGGAGACTAATATAGATGGAGTCTATGCTGCCGGAGATTGTATAGGTCGTCCTTTACAGATTGGTAAAGCAGTAGGAGAAGGACAAGTGGCAGCTCTAAATGCTATCACAGAACTAGAGGATTAAATAGCTTATGATGGCTAAAATATAATAATTTTTCCTATATATTACCTGTTAGTTAGTGAATAAAGTAGCTAAAGGTTGAAAATAATGATAATAGAATTAATAATTTTTTATAGTAAGTTAACAATTTGACTAGCAGGTGATATGGATGTTTAATAAATTAGCTGTAATTGGTATTGGAGATAGTCGTAAACAGGATGAGGGATTAACTGCTTATTTATTAGATAGATTACAGGAATTATTTTCCAAGTGTGATATTTCTTTTAGACAGATCACTTCAGCTGGTCGGGAATTATATGAGTTATTAACCACTATTGAAGCTGAAAAAGTATTGATTTTAGATACAGATAGAGAGCTTGTAACTCCTGGTCAGGTTGATTATTTAAAGATAACTCCTAATCAAAATGAAGATTCTTTACAAGAATTACTAGTGATGACAATTGGTATTTTCAGTAATGAATGGGGCAAGAAGCTATCTGATATAATAGCTCAACAGTTATCTGAGATATTAGATAAAGTATATAATGCAGTTAATAGTTTGTTATGTTGACAGTGGAAGGTAGGGTACTGTATAATTAGGTTAAAAAGTCATAGTAGGTGAAATATATGGGAAATAAGTTAAATGATTTACGAGAAACACTAGCAGCTAAGAATTATAAATTAACTTCCCAGCGGAAGTTAATTTTGCAGATTTTATTGGATCACCAAGGTGAACATCTAAGTGCAGAAGAAATTTACCAGATCTTAAAAGAAGATAATTCAGGGATTGGGTTAGCTACTGTTTATCGTACGTTAGAGTTATTCTGTGATTTGAATATTATTCAACAGCTTAACTTTGATGAAGATAGAAGACGCTATGAATTAGAAGGTAGTAACCAAAATCACCATCATCATTTAATTTGTGAAGATTGTGGTCAGGTGATTGAGTTTAATGATCAAATACTAGAGAAGTTTGAACAGGATTTAGAAGCTAAGTATGATTTTAGTGTAATTAAACATCGGATTAAATTTTACGGTCAGTGTCAAGAGTGTCAAGGATAATATATAGTTTGGTCTGAATTCCAGAGTAGGTCTGGGTCTTTTTTTGGCTTAGGTGAATTTTTTGTGTCCTAAAGGGGAGCATAATTATGGAAGAAATGATTACTTTACAGAATATAGTTAAGCAGTATCAAGCTCAGGCTTATCTTGTAGGTGGAGCTGTTAGAGATTATTTATTGGAGAGAGAAACCAATGATTTTGATTTAGTTATTGTCGGGCCAACTAAACAGATAGCTAATGAGTTTTCGACTTTATATCAGGGGAGTCTAGTAGAGCTAGATCAAGAACACCAGATTTATCGGGTAACAATTGCGGATCAGGAGTATGATTTTGCTGACTTACAAGATGACTCAATTAAGGAAGACTTAGCAAACCGTGATTTTACTATTAATGCGTTAGCTATTTCTTTATCGCAAATTGAATTAAAGCAGACTGGTTACTCTTTCGCACCAGCTGATATACAACAAGTTGCAGGTGGGTTTCAGGATTTAGAAGAAGGTAAAATTAGAGCTGTTAGTGATAATGTCTTTTCTGCTGATCCTATAAGATTGTTAAGAGCTATTAGATTTAAAGCTCAGTTAGGTTTTTCTATAGCTAAAAAGACAGAAAAATTAATGCAAGCTGTTAGTAGTCAGATAACAGAGATAGCTTCTGAGCGAATAAAAGAGGAATTATTTAAGATTTTAGCTAGGAAGAATGCTGCCTGTAATTTAGCTTATCTAGAGAATAAATTTTCTTTATTATCTAATTTATTTCCTGATATCCAAGAATTAAAACAGAGAGGTCAGTGTCAGTATCACTGTGAAGATATTTGGACGCATAGTGTTTATGCTTTAGAAAAATTAGAGGGATTATTACAGAAAGATTTTTGGGCTAACCGGATTGATTATTCGCAGTTGCCCGTATTAAAATTTGCGCTATTATTTCATGATATCGGCAAGTTATTAACCGAAGAGATAATAGATGGTGAAGTCCACTTTTATGGTCACCATAAAGAAGGAGCTATCTACTTACAGCCGATTTTAGAGGATTTTGCTTTTAGTAACCAGGAGATTTCTTTGATAACAACTTTAATTAGATATCATATGCGGCCTGGGGCTTTATTTTATGCTACTAATTTAACCAAGAAGGGGAAATATAGATTTTTTAAAGCTGCTTCTGACCAAGTAGTTGCTGTCTGTTTATTAGCAGGAGCTGATATGTTAAGCACTAGAATTTTAAATGATAGATTAGAGGATGTTGGTGCTAGTCTGGAGTTTTTTCAAAAGTTAGTCGTAGAAGCAGAGCAGATGGCAGAGGATACAGATCAGCCTTTATTGACTGGTACTGATCTAATAGATCTATTTTCCCTTACTGAAGGTCCTCAGATAGGAGAGATTCTTGATCAACTAGAGGAAGCTCAAGCTACAGGAGAGATAACTACCCGCGAGGAAGCCATTGAGTATGTTGCGCAGAATTGTAAATCAGTTAAAGGAGGCAGGATAAATGGGCCACATTAGAGCACAAGAGATTACTAAAACGGTAGCTGAATTATGCCAAGAAGCTAACTATAATTTAGGTCAAGATGTTATCGAGCGAATTGAGGCGGGCTACAAGGAGGCTGATTCACCAGTAGCAGAAGAAATCTTAAGTCAACTATTAGAGAATGCTCAGATTGCTAAAGAAAAACAAAAACCAATCTGTCAAGATACAGGAATGGCTGTTATCTTTGTAGAAGTAGGAGAAGAGGTACAGATAAGTGATGGTGACTTATATCAGGCTATCAATGCTGGAGTTCGCCAAGGTTATAAGAAAGGATATCTAAGAAAATCAGTTGTTGCTGATCCAGTATTTGTTCGCGAGAATACATCTGATAATACTCCAGCTGTAATACATACTGAGTTAGTGCCTGGTAATCAATTAAAAATTACTGTAGCTCCTAAGGGTTTTGGTAGTGAGAATATGACGCAGTTAAAGATGTTAAAACCTACTGAAGGAGCCCAAGGAGTTAAGGATTTTGTCCTCCAGGTTGTTCAAGAAGCTGGCCCAAATCCTTGTCCTCCAGTGGTAGTAGGAGTTGGGATTGGCGGTACTGTAGAACAGGCTGCTTTATTAGCTAAGAAGTCATTGATCCGCCCTTTAGGAGAGCATAACTCTCAAGCTGAGTATAAAAAATTAGAGACGGAATTATTAACTGAGATTAACGAGACAGATATTGGCCCGCAAGGTTTAGGTGGTAAGTTAACTGCTTTAGCAGTTAATATAGAAACTTATCCGACTCATATTGCTGGTTTGCCAGTAGTTGTTAATCTAAACTGTCATGTGACTCGGCACAAAGAGGCAGTTTTATCAGGTAGCGGGAGTGATCTATAATGGCTGAAGTTGCCCTAGAAATGCCAGTTAGTGAAGCTGAGATAAGAGAGTTACAAGCCGGGGATAAAGTGTTATTATCAGGGGTTATCTATACGGCTCGTGATGCTGCTCATAAAAGATTAGTAACTGCTTTAGAAGCTGGGCAAGAGTTACCCTTTACTGTAGAAGGAAGTGCAATTTATTATGTTGGCCCTGCTCCTGCTAAACCAGATGAGGTAATTGGGTCCGCTGGGCCAACTACTAGTTATCGGATGGATCCTTTCACCCCTAGTTTATTACAAGAAGGACTAAGGGTTATGATAGGAAAAGGGAACAGAAATCAGCAAGTAAAAGATTCTATGCAACAACAAGGAGCAGTCTACTTAGGAGCTACTGGTGGAGCAGCTGCTTTGATTTCAGAGTGTATTACTGCTGTAGAAGTTATTGCTTATCCTGATTTAGGGCCAGAAGCAGTCAGGCGATTAGAAGTAGAAGACTGGCCTTTGATTTGTGTAATTGATAGCCAGGGGAATAGCTTGTATTAATTTATAATTAACAATTGAGAATTGACAATTGAAACCCTTTTAAATCATTGATGTAGTATAGAGATTATATGGTTTTGACCTTTAATTATAAATTGTTAATTGTCCATTGTCAATTGACTTAAAAAGTAGAGGTGGCGATAAAAGTGGGATTTTCAGTTAATATTGGTGACCGGCTTGAAGACTTAAATGAAGGAGAGATTAATGTGACACGAGCTGATGGTCGTAAAGAGAACAATCAATTAAGATCAGTCCAAATAACTAGAGATTTTACTAAATATGCTGAAGGGTCTGTACTAGTAGAAACTGGCGATACAAAGGTAATTTGTAATGCTTCAGTAGAGGATAGCGTGCCTTATTTTCTGCGCGGGGAAGGACAAGGGTGGTTAACAGCTGAATATTCTATGTTACCTAGAGCTACTGAAGAAAGGAATATCCGAGAGGCTGCTAAAGGTAAATTAAGCAGTCGGACCCAAGAGATTAGACGGTTGATTGGTCGGGCTTTGCGTTCAGTAGTTGATTTGGAGGTGTTAGGAGCTCGGACAATCTGGTTGGACTGTGATGTGATTCAAGCAGATGGAGGAACTAGAACTGCTTCGATTACTGGTGCTTTTGTAGCTTTAGTTGATGCCTTTGCTTATATGCTAGAGGAGTCTTTAATTGAAGAATTTCCCGTAGATGATTTTGTAGCTGCTGTTAGTGTGGGGATTGTAGATGATGAGTTATTATTGGATTTGTGTTATGAAGAAGATAAACAGGCCCAAGTTGATATGAATTTAGTAATGACTGCTACAGGTGAAATTATTGAAATCCAAGGCACAGGAGAAAAAAGTCCTTTTTCCCAAGCTAATATGAGGCAGTTAGTTGCGTTAGCGGAAGAAGGAATCGCAGAGTTAATTACAGCCCAAAAACAAGTTTTAGGAGAGCAAGTTGATTTATTAGAGGAGGATTAAAAGTGAGATTATTCTTAGCCACAGGAAATGACCATAAAATTAAAGAAGTAATAGAGATGCTTGCTGATACAGATATAGAAGTGGTATCTAAGTATGATTTTTCCCAAGTACCTGAGGTTGTAGAGGATGCTACTACTTTTAGAGGCAATGCACTAAAGAAAGCAAGGGAATTATGTAACTATACTGGATTATCTACTATAGCTGATGATTCAGGTTTAGTAGTAGAGGCTTTAGATGGACAACCAGGTGTTTATTCAGCTCGGTTTGCAGGTTCAGAGGCTAGTGACCAAGCTAATAATCAAAAATTATTAAGGTTGTTAAAGGATACTCCTCAGTCTCAGCGAGATGCTTATTTTACTTGTGCTATAGCTCTAGTAACTTCCGAAGAGAGGGAAGAAGTAGTTACTGGTAAATGTGAAGGTAGAATTGCTTCTGGTCCGCAAGGTAGGGCTGGATTTGGTTATGATCCATTATTTATTCCCGCAGGTTACCAAAAAAGTTTTGCTCAATTAGGTAGTCAGGTTAAGAATCAAATTAGTCATCGAGCTAAAGCATTAGACAAGATGAAACAGATTTTAGTGGAAATGTAGGTGATAAGATGAGAGTGGCAGTTTTTAGTGATGCCCATGGTAGGAGTCAACAAGTAAGACAGGCTTTAGAGCAGTTATCAGATATTGATTACTTATTATATGCTGGCGATGGAGTAGAGGATTTATTGAATAGTAACTTTTTAACTGATATAGAGACTATAGTTGTGCCCGGGAATCGTGATTTTGGAGTTGAACTTCCTAAAGAAAGGATAGTTGAACTGGCTAAGCAAAGAATATTTCTTACTCACGGCAATAATTATAATATTAAGTGGGGTTTAGACAAATTATATTATAGAGCTCAGGAAGAAGAAGCAGATATAGTTATTTTTGGCCATACTCATCGGAAGTTGGCCCAAGAAATAGAAGGGACTTTATTTTTTAATCCTGGTAGTATTGCTTTACCTCGTGATAGTCGTTATGGTAGTTATGGAGTGTTAGAGATTGAGTCTAGAGAGCTGGATTATCACCACCATCAGTTGTCTGATTGAATATTTTTCAGTTTTCTATTAAGGAGAAAACAATAGTTTATAGCAGTATATTATAGATTATTTGATTTAACTAACTCTAATGAAAGCTGATCTTTTTTGACCTGTTTTACGTTTTAGGTTATACTGTTAAATGTTGCACCAATATAAGGACGGAAAAGGACGGAGCATGGCTCAGCTTGGCAGAGCACCTGGTTTGGGACCAGGGGGTCGCAGGTTCAAATCCTGCTGCTCCGACCATTATTTGCGGGTGTAGCTCAGTGGCTAGAGCACCAGCCTTCCAAGCTGGGTGTCGCCGGTTCGAGTCCGGTCTCCCGCTCCACAATTTATATGCGAAGGTGGTGGAACTGGCAGACACGCTAGACTTAGGATCTAGTGCCGCAAGGCGTGTGGGTTCGACTCCCACCCTTCGCACCATCAATTTAAATTTGATTATAAACCTCGGAAACTTCCGAGGTGTTGTTTTTATTGGTTATTTATTCTGGTAGTTAAACATAATTATTTTTAATAAGAATAAAACAAGGAGGAAATACATATGAAGGTAAATACAGAAGAACTAGAAGGTAATAATATAGTAGTAGATGTTGAAGTAGAGGAAGAAAGAGTAGATGAAGCACTACAACAAGCTTACCAAAAGGTAGTTAAGGATGTAGAAGTACCAGGGTTTAGAAAAGGGAAAGTACCACGCAAAATTTTAGAACAAAAGTATGGTGCAGAAGTACTACATAAAGATGCTTTAGATATTTTAATTCCACAAGCTTATCAAGAGGCAGTTCAAGAAGCAGATATTGAACCAATAGCTAAACCAGAGATTACTGATGTCTTTATTGAAGAAGGTGAACCAGCTACGTTTACTGCTGAAGTAGAAGTTAAACCAGAGGTTGAATTAGGAGAGTATCAAGATTTAGATGTGGAAGCAGAAGAGATTGAAATAACAGATGAACAGATAGAACAGGAATTAGATGCTCGACGACATAAGCATGCTCAATTAGTAGCTACTGATAGAGATACAGTAGATAATGGAGATCATGTAACTATTGATTTTGCAGGTGCAGTAGACGGCGAACCTTTTGAAGGCGGTTCAGCTGAGGATTATAATTTAGAAATTGGTTCTGAACAGTTCATTCCTGGTTTTGAAGAACAGTTAGTAGGAGCTAAGGTAGGTCAGGAAGTAGAAGTAGAGGTTACTTTCCCTTCCGATTACCAAAAAGAGGAATTAGCAGGTGAAGAGGCAGTATTTGCAGTAACAGTTAAGGAAATTAAAGAAAAAGAAGTACCTGAATTAGATGATGAATTTGCTAAGGATTTAGAATTTGAATCTTTAGCTGAGTTAAAGCAGAGTATTGAAGATGAAATTGCAGAAAGAGAAGAACAACGAGTAGAAAGAGAATATCAGAATGAATTAGTTGCTGCTGTAGCAGAAAATGCTGAAGTAAATGTGCCGGAAACAATGGTTGAGGATGAAATTGATAATATGGTTAACCAGTTTAGAATGCAAGCCCAACAACAAGGTATTGACTTTGAAGAGTATCTAGAAATGACAGGTATGAGTGAAGAAGAGTTAAGAGAACAACACAGAGAAGATGCTGCAGATAGAGTGGAGTCTAATTTAGTTTTAGAAGCTATTGCAGCAGAAGAAGGAATTGAGGTTGCTGAAGAAGAAATAGATGAACAAGTGACTGAAATTGCTGAGCAACAAGGGCAGGATAAAGAACAAGTTAAAGCCTTTTTACAGATGCAAGGCCAGTTAGATGACTTGCGCGAGAATTTAAAAATGCAAAAGGCAATTGATTTTTTAGCGGAAAATAATTAAAAAGAGTTTAAAGAAGAAATAAGTTGGGTATAAATAAAAAAAGAAGGAGGGCCAAATATGAACTTAGTACCAACGGTAGTAGAACAGACTAATCATGGCGAACGTGCTTATGATATTTATTCTCGGCTACTTAAGGATCGGATTGTATTTATCGGCAGTCAGATTAATGACCAAGTAGCTAATACTGTAATTGCTCAGTTATTGTTTTTAGAAGCTGAAGATCCTGATAAAGATATCTACATATATATTAATAGTCCTGGTGGTTCTGTTACTGCAGCTTTAGCTATGTATGATACTATCCAGTATATTAAGCCTGATGTATCTACTATTTGTATGGGGCTTGGTGCTAGTGCTGCTGCACTATTGTTAGCTGGTGGGACTGCTGGTAAACGGTATGCTTTACCATATTCCCGAGTTATGATTCATCAGCCAATGGGTGGTGCAGAAGGCCAAGCTACTGATATTGAAATTCAAGCTAATGAAATCCTAGAATTGAAAGGTATCATTAATGATATCTTAGCTGAGCATACTGGGCAATCTAAAGAGAAGATTGCTGATGATGTTGAGCGAGATAATTTTATGTCAGCTGATGAGGCGCAAGAATATGGTATTATTGATGAGGTTATTACTCGAGAAGATGAAATTAAGGAGTAGATTCTTCTTTAAAGAGGTGATATGATGTTTAAATTTGGGGAGGAAAAAGGGCAGTTGAAATGTTCTTTCTGTGGTAAGGTCCAAGATCAGGTACAAAAACTTGTTGCTGGACCTGGAGTTTATATCTGTGATGAGTGTATTGAATTATGTAATGAAATTGTTGAAGAAGAGTTACAAGAAGATATGGAGACAAGCTTAGATGATGTTCCTAAGCCCCAAGAAATAGATGACTTCTTGGATCAGTACGTAATTGGTCAAGACGATGCTAAAAGAGCTTTAGCAGTAGCTGTTTATAATCATTATAAACGAGTTAATTCTGGGATGCAAGTTGATGATGTGGAACTGGAAAAGAGTAATATCTGTATGATTGGTCCTACTGGATCCGGTAAAACATTATTAGCTCAGACATTAGCTAGAATGTTAGATGTTCCATTTGCTATTGCTGATGCTACTTCTTTAACTGAAGCTGGTTACGTAGGAGAAGATGTAGAAAATATTCTCTTAAAGTTGATTCAAGCTGCTGATTATGATGTTGAAAAAGCAGAAAAGGGAATTATTTATATTGATGAGATAGATAAAGTAGCTCGTAAATCCGAAAATCCTTCTATTACCCGTGATGTCTCTGGAGAAGGAGTCCAGCAGGCGTTACTTAAGATTTTAGAAGGAACTGAAGCAAGTGTGCCACCGCAAGGAGGTCGTAAGCACCCTCATCAAGAGTTTATCGAGATAGATACGTCCAATATTCTCTTTATCTGTGGAGGAGCTTTTGATGGTTTAGATGAGGTTGTGCAGTCTAGAATAGGTAATAGTGTGTTAGGTTTTGGGGCTGATGTACAGAGTGAAGAAGAGCAAAATATAGGAGAAATTTTAAGTCATGTAATGTCCCAAGATCTATTAAATTACGGTTTGATTCCTGAATTAGTAGGACGTATTCCAGTGGTTGTAACATTAGATAAATTAGGTGAAGATGACTTAGTGGAAATTCTAACTGAACCGCGTAATGCTTTAGTTAAGCAATATACTAAGTTCTTTGAACTGGATAATATTGATTTAGAGTTTACAGAGGAAGCTTTACAAGCTATAGCTCGTAAGACTTTAGATCGTAATACAGGAGCGCGAGGTTTGCGATCTGTAGTTGAGGAATCAATTCTGGATATCATGTATGATATACCATCTTATGAAGATGTTACTAAGTGTATTATTACCGAGGAAGTAGTTGATGAGGACGATACTCCAAAATTAGTTAAGGTTGGTGACCAGAGAGAAGAAACTGCTTAACATTAGCAGTTTCTTCTTTATTTAAGGATAAAAACTCTCTCTTAGGGAAATAATAGATAAAGAATAATTTACTAAGGGGGAGTTAATGTGGATTTTGCTGTTAATATTTTTACTCTAGTGCAATTCTTTTTTACAGTAGTAATTGGACTATATTTTTGGAATTTGTTACAAAAACAACGTAGTAACAAAAAATCAATTAATAAGGAATCAAAGAAAGAACTTCAGAAATTACATAAAATGAGACAGAGATCTTTGACTAAACCATTGGCGGAGAAGATAAGACCAGATAGTTTCTCTGATATTGTAGGTCAAGAGGATGGGATTAAAGCTTTACAAGCAGCTTTGTGTGGTCCTAATCCCCAACATGTGATTATCTATGGTCCGCCTGGAGTAGGTAAAACAGCAGCAGCCAGACTAGTCTTAGAAGAAGCCAAGAAACGTTCTGATTCACCATTTGATAATGAATCTGATTTTGTGGAGTTAGATGCTACTACTGCTCGCTTTGATGAACGAGGAATTGCCGATCCCTTAATTGGATCAGTTCATGATCCTATTTATCAAGGGGCAGGAGCTATGGGGTCAGCCGGTATTCCGCAGCCTAAACCAGGAGCAGTAACCAAAGCGAATGGGGGTATGTTATTCATAGATGAGATTGGTGAATTACACCATATCCAGTTGAATAAACTGCTTAAAGTTTTAGAGGATAGAAAAGTGTTTTTAGAAAGCTCGTATTACCAAGAAAGTGATGATAATATACCTCGTCATATTCATGAGATCTTTCAAAAAGGTCTACCAGCTGATTTTAGATTAATAGGTGCTACCACAAGCAGACCACAGGAGATTCCACCAGCTATCCGTTCTCGTTGTTTAGAAATCTTTTTTAATCCTTTAATGCCTCAGGATATAGAAAATATTGTACATAGTGCCATTAAGAAAATAGATTTTGTAGTAGAAGAAGGAATTATAGAAGTGATTAAGAAGTATGCTACTAATGGTAGAGAGGCAGTAAATATGGTTCAGACAGCTGGCGGAATTGCTCTTACTGAAGGACGACATAAGATTAGAAAAAAGGATATAGAGCGAGTGATTATGAATGGCCAGTATTCACCACGTCCTTTAGATGATATTCCTGCTAACTCGCAGATAGGAGTAGTTAATGGTCTTGCTGTTATGGGAGCTAATAGAGGTATTGTGGACCAGTTAGAAGTCTCTGCTACTAGAGTGGGAGCAGGCAAAGGAAAATTGAATATTACTGGAGTTGCTGAAGAAGAGGAAAAAGGTAACCGGCATCGCAAAATCAGACATAAGAGTATGGTTAAGGATTCTGCTAAGAATGTGCTGACAGTAGTTAAAAAGATCTTAGATATAGATTTAAATCAATATGATATTCATATTGATTTTACTAGTGATATAGTAGTTGATGGCCCATCAGCAGGAGTAACTATGGCAGTAGCTTTATATTCTGCTTTAACTAATAAACCAGTTGATAATAAAGTAGCTATGACAGGAAAAATATCAGTTAATGGTTTGATTAGGCCTATTGGAGGGGTAATTCCTAAAGTTAGAGCTGCTGTTAGAGCTAATGCAGCTAAGATTTTAATTCCTAGTGAAAACTGGCAGGATTTATTTGCTAGTGAAGAATTTTCGGAAGTGGAGATTATTAAAGTTGATAGTTTAAAACAAGCTTTAGAGGAAGCAATTGTTGCTGAAGCTTTAGAAAAAGATGAAAACCTTGAATTTGATATAGAATTAGATTCTTTTTCTGCTTCGCTAGCTTAAATAAATGGAAGTTGTTGGATATGGAGGGATAGATATGGATAAAGATAAAGAACAAGAAATTGTAATGGAGAGTAGTGAAGAAGTAAATGTTGATACTGGTCACTTCCCCTTATTAGCTTTAAGGGGCTTGATCATTTTTCCTAATATGATTACCTCATTATTAGTAGGTAGAGATAAGTCAATAGCAGCTTTAGAGGAAGCAATGGAAGAAGATAAGAAGATTTTGTTAAGTGCTCAGGAAGATGAAAGAATAGAAGAACCTACTACTGATGATATATATGAGATCGGGACTATTGCTCAAGTAAAGCAGTTAATGAGACTTCCGGATGGAACAATTAAAATTTTAGTAGAAGGCTTAGAAAGAGTAAAATTAACTCAGATTACGCAAGAAGATCCTTATTTTGCAGCTGATTTTGAAGTTTTAAGAGCTGAAGAAACAGTAGAAGAGACAGAGTTAGAAGCTTTGATGCGCAGTGTAGTTAATAAGTTTGAAGAGTATGTAAAAGATAATAAAAAGTTACCGCCGGAAACAATGATGACAGTTACTAATATAGAGGAGCCAGGACGATTAGTTGACGTAATTGCTTCTCATATGTCATTAAAGGTTAAGCAACAACAGGATATCTTAGAATCTATTTCTTATCGGGATAGACTAGAAAAGATATATAGTATTTTGGAGAAAGAACTGGAAATTTTAGAGGTTAAGAATAAGATTAATGACCAAGTCCGGGAGCAGGTAGAAAAGAGACAAAAAGAGTATTATCTCAAGGAACAGATGAAGGCTATTAAGAATGAATTAGGTGATGGTGCTAATAGTGAAGTAGAAGAGTATAAAGAGAAAATTGAAGCAGCTGATTTACCAGATAATGTAACAGAAAAAGCAATTGAAGAGGCAGAGAAATTAGACAAGATGCCACCTAATGCTAACGAAGCAGTTGTAGTTAGAAAATATTTAGATTATATTTTGGATTTGCCTTGGAATGACTATAGTGAAGATAAATTAATTATTGATGAGGTTGAAGAACAGCTTAATCAAGATCACTATGGTTTAGAGGATGTTAAAGAACGTATTTTAGAGTACTTAGCAGTTAGGAAATTAAGTGATGAGATGAAGACCCCTATTTTGTGTCTTGTTGGCCCGCCTGGAGTGGGTAAGACTTCTTTAGGTAGGTCTGTTGCTGAATCAATTGGAAGAGAGTTTGTTCGACTTTCGTTAGGTGGCTTAAAGGATGAAGCAGAAATTAGAGGTCATAGACGAACTTATGTAGGAGCTAGACCAGGACGGATTATTAGTTCTATGAGTGATGCAGGTACTAAAAATCCTGTCTTCTTATTGGATGAAATCGATAAAGTTAAAGGAGACTTTAGAGGTGATCCTGCTGCTGCTTTATTAGAAGTGCTTGATCCAGAACAGAATAGTGAATTTAGCGATAATTATCTGGAGTTACCTTTTGATTTATCTGATGTACTATTTATTACTACAGCTAATACTACCGATACTATTCCTCGACCTTTATTGGACCGGATGGAAGTAATCAAAATTTCTGGTTATACAGAAGAGGAAAAAGTAGAGATTGCAGATCAGTTTTTACTACCAGAACAGGTAGAGAATCATGGGTTAGAGGAGAATGATTTAAAAATATCTCAAAATGCCTTACAACAGGTGATTAGAAATCATACCCGGGAAGCAGGAGTCAGAACTTTAGAAAGAAAATTAGCTTCTATTTGTCGTAAAGCAGCTAAGAAAGTAGTAGAAGGAAAAGAAAGATCTACTAGAGTTGATTTACGTAACCTTGAGAAGTATTTAGGAATTTCTAAATATAAATATGGTGAGATAGAAGAGGAAAATAGAGTAGGGGTAGTCACTGGTCTAGCCTGGACAACTACTGGTGGAGATATCCTTAATATAGAAGTATCTATTGTCCCAGGTGAAGGTAAACTGATTTTAACGGGTAAGTTAGGCGAGGTAATGAAGGAATCAGCCCAGACTGCTTTAAGTTATGCTCGTAGTAAAGCAGATGAGTTTGATTTTGAGGATGAATTTTATAAAGAGTATGATATACATGTTCATGTTCCCCAAGGAGCAATTCCTAAGGATGGTCCTTCAGCAGGGATTACTCTAGCTACAGCTTTGATTTCTGCTTTAGCTGATAGGCCAGTTAGTGGTAAGATTGCTATGACAGGAGAAGTGACTCTACGAGGTAAAGTACTTCCTGTAGGCGGTATTAAGAGTAAAGTATTAGCTGCGCAAAGAGCTGGTATAGAAAAGGTTATTCTCTGCCAAGAAAACGAAAAGAATTTAGAGAAGGTACCTGATAATGTAAAACAGGAGTTAGAATTTATGCTTGTAGAAGATATGGACCAAATTCTAGCTGAAGTTTTACTTCAGGAGGGTCAAGATGAAGATCAATAATCCTGAATTTATCTGTAGTGCCTACCAGAGAGAGGATTATCCTTATCATAATCTGCCAGAAATTGCTTTAGCTGGGCGCTCAAATGTAGGGAAATCATCTTTGGTTAATCAAATCATTAACCGTCATAATTTAGCTTTTACCAGTTCTCAGCCAGGTAAGACACAAGCAATTAACTTTTATAAGATAGATAATTATTTCTATTTTGTAGATCTACCGGGCTATGGTTTTGCTCGAGTGCCTGATAAAGTAAAAGAAGAGTGGAGTGTGATGATTGAGAATTATCTGTTTAATCGCTCCCATTTAGAAGGTATCATTTTGATAGTTGATGCCCGGCACAAACCAACTGATGATGATATAATGATGTATGATTGGTTATTAGAAATGCAATTGCCTACTTTAGTAGCAGCTACTAAAGTGGATAAATTA
This sequence comes from Halanaerobaculum tunisiense, assembly GCF_054657635.1. Lineage (NCBI taxonomy): Bacteria > Bacillati > Bacillota > Clostridia > Halanaerobiales > Halobacteroidaceae > Halanaerobaculum > Halanaerobaculum tunisiense. The sequence goes on along the minus strand of NZ_BAAHYI010000012.1, from coordinate 54,390 downwards.
AAGAGGAGTGAACGCAAGCCGCAAGAAAAATTAATTAAAGAAACTTTGGAGTTAACTCCTTTTACTCCTTTTACTTTCTTTTCAGCTGAAACAGGAGAAGGGAAACAGGAAGTAGTTAAATTTATTAATCAATTCATTGATTAAGAGTGGGGATAGTATCTCCACTCTTTTCTTATTTAGGCTGGTTGTGTCAGCATGAGGAATCAGTGAATTTTTTACGGAAAGTTTTTATTAAAAATTTGTCTAGTATATTAAATTAACAATTGGGAAATGATATTTTTAAAGGAAAGTAAGGAGGAAAATAATGGCCAGATTAAAGTTATGGCTGAGAGCGGTGCGACCTTTTTCCTTTACTGCTTCTTTATTACCTGTTTTCTTAGGCGGAGGACTTGCTATTAAAGAACAAAGTTTTAATCTGGAATTATTCTTGTTGACTAGCTGTGGAGTCTTATTATTACATAGTGGTACTAACTTGTTGAATGATTATTATGACTATCAGTCTGGAGTGGATACTGAAGAATCTTATGGCTCAAGTGGTATTCTAGTTCAGGGACTGTTGCCAGCTAGATCTATCAAGCAAGTAGGAGTCACCTGTTTTATATTAGTTTTACCTGTTGTTAGCTATCTGGTTTATTTGCGGGGAGTGGTAGTAGCTAGTTTAGCAGTGGTAGGAATTATAGGAGGCTATTTTTATACTGCTCAACCAATTAATTATAAGTACTATGCCTTAGGAGTTCCTATAGTTTTTTGTTTGCTAGGCCCGCTAGTAGTAATTGGAACTTATTATGTGCAGACAGGTCAATATAGTGGAGAAGTATTATTTGTTTCACTACCTTTGGGGTTGTTAGTTAGTGCTATTTTACAAGGGAATGACCTGCGAGATATTGAACATGATTCTAGAGTTAATATTAAGACCTTAGCTATTTTACTAGGTAGAAAAGGTGCGGTTCGATTATATTTAGGGTTAGTTGCTATGGCTTATTTAGTTTTAGTTAGTCTAGTATTTCAGGAATTAGTTACTAACTGGGCTTTAGTTACGTTGTTGACTCTACCTGCTGCAGTTAATAATATTGTTTTAGTAAGTAACTCTATAGTTGATCCCCCACCAGGTTTAGAAAAAATTGATTTTAAAACAGCCCAACTACATGTTAGTTTTGGAAGTTTATTGGTGTTAGCTGTTATAGGGGCCAACTTTGTTTAAGTTAGGATTAATACTTGGGCTGGTGAATATTGGTTGGTTACTAGTCTTTCAAGCTGCTGTGTTAAATTTCTGGTGGCGCTTAATTATAGTAGCTAGTCTTCAGTTATTGCTAGCAGGTAGTTATAGTCGGTTAGATATTTCTTGGGATCTAGCTGATCTAGTCTGGGGTGGATTATCAGCACTTGGTTTATATTTTATTTTTTGGGTAGGAAATAAACTTAGTCCGTTGTTGTTAGTAGATGCTAAAGAAGAGATAGCTACTGTGTATCAGCTTCGTCAGCAGCTAGAATTACCTGTTATTAGTCTGATTTTGTTGGTAGTTGGCCCTAGTGAGGAGATTTTTTGGCGGGGGTTTATTCAACAGAAGTTAGGTTATTGGGTGACTGCTTTCCTGTATGCTTTACTCCATATTTGGACTGGTAATCTAATCTTAATTTTAGCTGCTTTAGTAGCTGGTTTGTTTTGGGGTTGGTTGTTTTTACAGCGTGATAGTTTATTACTAGTTATTATTTCTCATACGTTATGGGATCTATTAATCTTTGTTTTCTTTCCTGTAGCTTGAAATATAGTTGACAATTAACTTAAATAATTATATGATTATAGATGATAATAGCTAAATAAGAAATAAAGCGTAGAGGAAGAGTAGTAGATTAAGCTCTCCCTTACAGAGAGGAGTACTTATAGGGTACTCTAAGGGATCTGAATTGAAGTCGCTTCTAAGCTATCAAATTGAAGTTTAAAAGTAGGTTTGGTCGGGGCTGTCCGTTATCCAGTTAGAGTGCCTTAAGAATTAAGGTGGTACCGCGGAAGTGATTCCTCTTTCGTCCTTAACTAGGATGGAAGGGGTTTTTTAATTTAAAAGGGTTTGATTTTTATGGTTTTAACTGTAAATTGTAAATTATACACTAATATAAAGGGAGGAACTAAGATGAGTGAAGAAGAATTAGCAACAACTTATAATCCAGATCAAGTAGAAGAAAAATGGTATACTTATTGGCAGGAAAATGGTTATTTTGAGGCTGAGGTTAATGAAGATAAAGAATCATTTACAGTAATGATGCCTCCGCCAAATGTAACAGGTCAATTACATATTGGTCATGCTTTAGATATGACTTTTCAGGATATTTTAATCCGTTGGAAGCGAATGCAAGGTTATGAAGCTTTATGGGTGCCAGGAACTGATCATGCTAGTATTGCTACTGAGGTTAAAGTAGTGGATAAGATGCGGCGAGAAGAAGGCCTAGAGAAAGATGATATTACTCGGGAAGAATTTTTAGATCGTGCTTGGGACTGGACAGAAGAGTACGGAACTACAATTACTAATCAGTTAACTAAGTTAGGGATTTCCTGTGATTGGAGTAGACAAAGGTTTACTATGGATGAAGGTTGTAATCAAGCAGTCAAGGAAGCTTTTGTAGAGTTATATGATAAAGGACTTATTTATCAGGGAGATTATATTATTAACTGGTGTCCTGACTGTGAAACTACTCTGTCTGATGTTGAGGTAGAACACGAAGACGAATCTGGCAAATTATATCACTTGAAGTATAATTTCAAGGATAGAGATGATTATATTGTAGTAGCTACTACTAGACCAGAAACAATGCTGGGAGATACGGCTATAGCTGTTAATCCAGCTGATGAACGCTATCAAGATTTGATTGGAGAGACAGTAATTGTTCCTATTGTTAACCGTGAGATTGAGATTATTGCTGATGAATATGTTGATTCTGAGTTTGGTACTGGGATGGTTAAAGTAACTCCGGCTCATGATCCAAATGACTTTGAGATGGGCCAACGTAATGATTTAGAGATAATTAAAGTGATTGATGACCAAGCTAATATGACAGCAGAAGCTGGCAAGTATGAAGCTATGGATCGTTATGAATGTCGCAAGCAGTTAATTGCTGATTTAAAGTCAGCTGGATTACTAGAGGAGATTGAAGAGCATGAACATTCAGTCGGCCAGTGTTATCGGTGTGATACTACTATTGAACCATTAGTTTCCCAACAGTGGTTTGTTGCTATGGAAGAGTTAGCTGAACCAGCTATTGAAGCAGTCAAAGAGGGAGATATTAATTTTGTTCCCGATCGCTTTGATAAGGTATACTTTAATTGGATGGAGAATGTAAGAGACTGGTGTATTTCCCGACAACTATGGTGGGGCCATCAGATTCCTGTTTGGTACTGTCAAGATTGTGAGGAAGTAATTGTAACTACTGACCAGCCTACAGAATGTTCAGAGTGTGGTAGTCAAGATTTAAAACAAGATGAAGATGTATTAGATACCTGGTTTAGTTCTGGATTATGGCCTTTCTCCACGTTAGGTTGGCCAGAGGATACAGCTGATCTAGATTACTTCTATCCTACTGATGTGTTAGTAACTGGGCGGGATATTATCTTCTTCTGGGTAGCGCGAATGATCTTTATGTCTTTAGAATTTATGGAGGAAAAACCTTTCTCTGATATTTATATTCATGGATTGGTACGCGATGCTCAAGGACGGAAGATGAGTAAGTCTTTAGGTAATGGAGTCGACCCAATTGAAGTAATTGATGAATATGGAGCAGATACTTTACGATTTACCCTGATTACTGGTAATACACCAGGGAATGATATCCGTTATCGAAAAGAACGAGTCGAGGCTAGTCGTAATTTTGCTAATAAGTTATGGAATGCTTCCCGGTTTGTACTGATGAATTTAGAAGATTTTGCTTTAGAGGAGATTGATTATAGTAAGTTAGAGTATACTTTAGCTGATCAGTGGATGTTGAGTCGGTTAAATAAGAAGATCAAACAAATCACTGATCTATTAGATGATTATCAATTTGGCCAGGTAGCAGAGGAATTATATGATTTTGTCTGGAGTGAATTCTGTGACTGGTATATTGAATTAATCAAACCTAGATTATACCAAGATGAAGATGAAATTGCTTATCAGACAGCACAACATGTAGTCTGGTTTACCTTAAGTAATATTTTAAGGTTATTACATCCGTGTATGCCGTTTATTACTGAAGAGATTTGGGAGCAATTGCCAAGTGGAGCTGATAGCTTAATAGATGCTACTTGGCCTGAGCTAGATAGTCTATCTATTAATGACCAAGCAGAAGCTAAAATGGAAGTTATTATGGATGTAATTAAAAATATTAGAAATATCAGAAATGAAATGAAAGTTAATCCGGGCAAAGAAATTACTGCTATCTTAACTTCTGACCAGACTGAGAAACTAGAGACTATTGAAGAAGGTAGAGGCTATATTGCTGATTTAGCTAAGGTAAATGATCTAACAATCACACCTGAAGTTGATGATAGACCGGATAAGGCTTCTACAGCAATTACTGAACAAGTAGAAATTATTTTACCACTACAGGATTTAATTGATATTGATAAAGAAATTGCTCGGCTAGAAGAAGAGGTTGAGGAAGTAGAGTACGAAATAGAACGAGCCAAAGGTAAGTTAGCTAACGAAGGATTCGTTAATAATGCTCCTGAACATTTAGTAGAAGAAGAAAAAGAGAAGAAGGAAGAATACACTGCTAAAAGAGAACAGTTACAGGAGAGATTAGCTGAATTAAGAGAGTAAGTTTAAAATTTAAGTTTTAGCTGTTGAAGACCAGTTCCTTTGTGGGACTGGTCTTTTATAATTTACTAACTAATTTTTGACTCCAATTTTTAATTTTATTTAATTTATAGGGCCTGTCTTTAATAGGTTGCTGATCAATATTTCCTACAAAAAAAGTATCAGAGTAATCGACATTAAGTGATTTAAATAATAAGTCTATAGTCCCGGTAACGTATTTAAATCTATCTTCAGTTAGAGGTTGTCCAGCGGTAGAGATAAAACCTGCAACTCTTTTTTTATCTGCCTTAACTAAGGGATCATTAAGTACAACTTTGCTGGCCCAGAGGGCTTGGCAGCGATCAATTAGAGTCTTTAGTTGGGCCGAAACAGAATTAAAATAAAGTGGTGAGGCAAATAAGATTAAATCAGCCTGGTTGAATTTAGTATATAGCTGAGTCATATCATCTTTGATTATACAGCCCAGTTGTTCTTCACAGCTACCACATGCTTGACAAGGACTTATATCTAGCTTATTGGCTGAAATATATTCAAAATCCATTTCAGGCTTTATTTTTTTAATCTCTGTGACTGCTGTTTGTAAAAGTTGGGCATTATTTCCCTTTTGGTTAGGACTTCCTAAAATAGATAAACCTTTCATAATTTTTCTCCTTTCGATAAAGTATGATGCAGGGGCGGAGGGTAAGGTAAAAAAATTAGTTTTTATACTGATTATTTTGTTTCTCTATTTTCTTGATAGCGGAAGAAAGATTTAATTACTAAAAATTCAATTGGTCCAATAATTATTCTAGTTACTAAACGACTTGGTAATAAAGCAAGAAAAGCTTTGCCATATAATATTTTAAGCCATAAAGTATTAAAAACAAGTGAAGTTAATACTTCGACAGTTATAATAGAAAATAATAATTTTTTAATTTGGTTCTTACTGTTATCTTTATAAAAGACTAAACCAGGAATTACACCTATCAGTGCAGCACTTAAAGTGAATCCTGGAAAGTATATTCCATGAGCTCGAATAAAGAAACCTAGCAGGTCACTAGCTATTCCAGTTAAAGCTCCTGCAGTAGGTCCTATTATAATTCCCGATAATATAATAGGAATATTCCCGAGACTAATCCGAATAGAATTGCCAATCATAAAGGATAAGAATCTAGTTAAGATGATATTGATTGCCACCATTAAAGACATAATTATTAAATTTTTAGTATTAAATATTTTTTTATCTTTAGATAAGATATTGTATTTAATCTTAGACATTGAAGTTATCTCTCCTTTTATATGTTAATTTTATTTAAAATATGTTAACATAAATATTAAGTATTAGCAAACGTTTAATAGAATTAAGAATAGAGAATTGAAATTTAATCTTTAACATCAAAATTGGAAAAGTACTTATATACTAAGAATTTGACTTTTAAACTATCAACTCTCAATTATCAATTCTAAATTAAAAAATGAGTAGGAGGTACTATATATATTGCAGGCTATAGATTATTTAAATAACTTAGATAAATTTGGAGTTAAACCAGGTTTAGAACGGATAAAGCTATTATTAGACTATTTCGATAATCCCCAGCAGGAATTAGATGTGATTCAAGTTGCAGGAACTAATGGCAAAGGGTCTACTTCGGCTCTGTTAACTAATATTTATAAGGCAGCAGGCTATCAAGTAGGTACTTATAATTCGCCTCATATAGTTGACTTTAAGGAACGGATTAGAGTAAATGATGTTAATATTTCCGCTACTAGTTTAGATTCATTAGTAGAGGAGATGAAACCAGCTATTAATAAGGTAGCTAGTGAATTAGAGCATCCTACCTTTTTTGAAGTGCTGACTGCTTTAGCTATACTTTATTTTGCTCGGCAAGAGGTTGATCTAGTTATTTTAGAGGCAGGTATGGGCGGGAGATGGGATGCTACTAATGTAGTTGATAGTTTAGTCTCTGTTATCACTAATGTTAGTTTAGATCATACTGCTTATTTAGGAGAGACTATTTCTGAGATTGCCTGGGAAAAAGCAGGAATTATCAATTCTCACCAAGTGGTAATTACTGCTACTAGTAAGCAGGAAGTTTTATCTGTAGTAGAGAAAATATGTCAAGAACGAGATAGTAAATTGCTGAATATCAATCAGGAATTTAAGTGGCAGCAAGAAGCCCAAAATTTAGCTTATCAAGTCTTTTCTGCTAGTAGTAGTGAACAAGAATATAGTGCTTTGCAGTTGCCTCTATTAGGTGAGCACCAAGTAGTTAATTCTACTCTAGCTTTAGCAGTAGTTGAGGAATTACAGACTAGATTAGCAGTTACAAAAGAAGAGCTTAAGCAAGGAATATCCCAAGTATCTTGTCCAGGTAGACTAGAGGTAGTAGCTCAGCAACCGACAATTATTCTTGATGGAGCCCATAACCAATCTGCTGCTAGAAAATTAAAGAATAATTTAGCTGATCTTAACTATGATAATTTATTTTTAGTGCTTAGTATTTTAGCAGATAAAGATATACTAGGGATTGTTAAGCAGTTGGCCCCTTTAGCCCAGGAGATAATTGTAACGGAGAATAATAATTATCGTGTAGCAGATATTACCAATATAAAAGAAAAAGTAATTCCATATAACTTTAATGTAAAGTCCAAACCAGAATTACAACAGGCGTTAAATTATACCCAGCAAATAGTAACTGAATCTGATTTAATCTTAGTTAGTGGTTCATTATATACTGTAGCTGAAGCACGGCAGATTTTAAACTAAATTATGTTAATAAACAATTGTTAGGTTGCATAATATCTATTAAGACAACAGATGAACTTACAGCTGACTTATTTGATAAGCTAATTAATTGAATACAAACTTAAGTTATGAGGGGAGGTTTCCTGATGAAGAGAAATAGAGGAAATAAGTTTAAGACTGGAGTTTCTTTAGTAGTAGTGTTGGTTGTGATGGGGGGTATTATGGCTTTACTTGGTTTTACAGCTGTTAATTGGTATTTTGATTATACCTCTGGACCTCAGGAAGAATTGGAGACAGTTGATAGTAATCAGATTGTCAAAGAGGAAGAGATAGACCCTCAGCAGGAAGAATCTTCTGAAAATGGATCATCTTCTGCTGAGGCTGAACCTCAAGAGGAGGATAGTGTGCAAGAAAAGAATGTGCAACAATCTAGTTCTACTTCAACAGAGTCTGAACCAACTAATGTCTCTCAGTCAGCGGATAAGCAAAATTTATTTGCTGTGCAAGTAGGAGCCTTTAGTGAAAAGTCCAATGCACAAGGACTAGTTAACAAATTACAGAAGAAAGGATTTACAGCTTATATCACTAGTGAAGAACCTTATCGAGTCCAGGCAGGTGCTTTTAGGACTGAAAAAGCTGCTCAAGAGTTAAGTTCTAAGCTTAAAAAGGAAGGATTTTCTGTTTATATTAAGGATTAATTAGAGACCCACTATAGTGGGTCTTTTCTATAATTTCTCTAAGGAGGAGCGAAGTAATGCAGTTACAAGAAGTGAGGGATCTATTAGCAGCTGAAATAGTTTACATTGGACAAGATAGTGACTTGGAGAAGAAAGTGATTTTAACTGCTTGTGGGGCAGATTTAATGAGTGATGTACTGGCTTTTACTAAAGAAAAGACATTATTATTGACTGGTTTAACTAATCCCCAAGTAGTACGTACAGCAGAGATAATTGATATAATAGTTATTATATTTGTAAGAGGGAAGCAACCTACTGAGAAAACAATTGAGTTGGCCCAAGCTAAACAAATTCCTTTATTAGTTACTGCTAAGTCATTGTATGAAGCTTGTGGTGTGTTATATTCAGCTGGTTTAGAAGCTGAAAAATTATCAAATTTAGAGTAAATGTAGACAAGTTATTAGTTAGGAGGATGTAATATGGAAGAAAATAATTCCTTACAGACTATTTTAGAAGCTGATATTCCAGCCGGAGATTTTAGTTGTGGGGGTGAGGCTTCTAGTAATCTAAAAGAAATTTTACGTAAATTAGGAGTAACAGCTAATGAAATTAGACAGGTAGCAATTACTACCTATGAACTGGAGATGAATATTATTATTCACTCAGTAGGTGGTAAAATAAAGGGGTTAGTTAGTCCCCAAGAGGTAAGGGTAATTGCTACTGATGATGGTCCAGGAATTGCAGATGTAGAACAAGCTTTTCAACCTGGATTTTCTACTGCTAGTAATTCTGTTAGGGAGATGGGGTTTGGAGCAGGTATGGGTTTATCTAATATTAATCGTTATTCAGATAGGCTAGAAGTTGATACTGAAATAGATGTGGGAACTACAATTATAGCTGCTATTGATTTATAATTAAAAACTTTTTTAAGTGAGGGATTATTAATGAATAAGTCCCATTCTGTCCAATTAAAAGATGATAAATGTGAAGGTTGTACTAATTGTGTTCAAAATTGTCCTACTAAAGCAATTAGAGTCCATCAGGGCCAAGCTTGGATTAAAGAGGAGTATTGTATAGATTGTGGAGAATGCATTAGAAGTTGTGAACACCATGCTAAATATGCTATTACTGATGATTTAGAATTAGTAGATTATAAGTATACAGTAGCTGTAGTGCCTCCTAGTTTTTATGGTCAATTTACAAAGGAAATTAATCCAGGGCAAGTGATAGCTGGTTTACAGGAATTAGGTTTTTCTGAAGTTTGGGATGCAGCTTTAGGGGCTGAAGCTTTAACTCAAGCTACTAAAGATTATCTAACAGATCATGAAGGGCCAATTTTATCTTCGGCTTGTCCAGCGGTAATTAGATTAGTCCAGTTATTATATCCTGAGTTGCTTGATTACTTTTTGCCTTTTAAATCACCAGTAGAGTTAGTAGCCCAACAGTTAAGAGAGAGAATAGAAGCTGAGAGAGGACTGACTAGAGAGGAAGTCGGTATCTTTTTTATTACTCCTTGTCCAGCTAAGATGACAGCAATCAAGAATCCTTTAGGGATGGAAGAAAGTTTCTTTACCGGAGCAATTGCTGTAGATAAGATCTATCGTCCTTTATTACAACAGATAACAGAGATGGAAGGGAGTACACAAGAAAATTATAGTTTTCCCCAGTTAGGTATCGGTTGGGCTAATACTGGAGGCGAAAGTAGTTTATTATCTACGGAAGACACTATTTCTGTAGCTGGAATTCATAATGTGATTTCTGTCTTAGAGGAGTTAGCTCGAGATGATTTATCTCAAATTAAATTTTTTGAATTATTAGCTTGTGAACCAGGGTGTGTAGGTGGTGTGTTAAATATCAGTAATCCTTTCTTAGCTAAATTTAATATCAAACAATTGGTTAGTCAGGAGGCAGAATTTATTACTCAAGACGTAACTGACTATCAATTTGCTCTCAATAATCAATTTCAGTCTAATGCAGTAGATCCTTTAGATGAAGATTTTGATTCTGCTATAGCTAAGTTATCTAAGTTAGAAACAGAGATAGAAGCATTGCCCGGACTTGATTGTGCAGCTTGCGGGGCTCCTGATTGCGAGACATTAGCAGAAGATATTATTGCCGGTTTGGCTTCACAGTGTGATTGTGTCTTTATCTTACGTCAACAGTTGGCTGACTTGACAGATAAAATGGCGGGTTTGGCTAATTCTTTACCACCAGTTATGCAAAAGGAGGAGACAGATGAAACTTAAAGATGTTATTGCAGAGTTGGATTTGGAGGTAGTTGTGGCTGGGGACTTAGAAGTAGAAGTTAGTGGTGGTTATAGTTGTGATTTATTAAGTAATGTGATGGCTCAAGCTAAAGCAGGTGATGTGTGGTTTACAGTCCAGGGCCATCAGAATACAGTAGCTATTTCTTTATTGGTTGATCTAGCAGCTATTGTAGTAGTTGAAGATTTAGAAATTGAAGAGAAAACTATTGAACGGGCTAGAGAAAAGGAAGTTACTATTTTAAGCAGTCCTCAGTCAGCTTATCAGTTGGCTGGGCAATTATATCAGTTGGGAATTGACTAAAGTGGCTTCAATTGTGGCTGATTTACATCTGCATACTGTTTTATCTCCCTGTGGAGATCTATTAATGACTCCTCAAAATATCATTGATACTGCTTTGGATTGTGGGCTGGATTTGATTGCTATTACTGATCATAATTCGGCGGAAAATGTTCAAGTAGCTGTTGAATTAGCCCAGAAGACTCCGTTAACTATTATTCCGGGAATGGAAGTTACTACAGTTGAGGAAGTACATTTACTTTGTTTATTTGCTACAGTGGAGCAGATTTTAGACTGGCAGGAAATAGTCTATCAGGCTCTACCTGATAGACAAAATCAAGAGGATGTATTTGGCCCGCAGATAATAACTAATCAAGCTGATGAATATATAGCTAAGTTGGATAAACTATTATTAACTGCTACTGATTTGACAGTCCAGCAAGTAGTCAATCAGGTAACTGAATTAGGGGGCTTAGTGATTCCAGCTCATGTTGATAAGAAAAATTATAGTTTACTGGCTAATTTAGGGTTTATTCCTCCAGGTTTAAATATATCTATTGTAGAGATTTCAGATAAGATGAATTTTGAACAAGCAATTACTAAATTTAATCAATTGAAAAATTATTCTGTGGTAACTAGTTCAGATGCTCATTATTTAGATGATATAAGTAAGAGTATGTCCTTAAATATTAAAGAGAATAATTTTTCCGAACTAATAAATATTATTTTTAGAACTGGTTAAAATATAATTTGGGAGGTAAAGTTATGCCCAAATTCAATCTAGGAGGAGATAGAGCTATGTCAACAGTTCTAGGAGTCTTTAGTGATCAGGATGTAGCTAAGCAAGCAATTGAGGAAATGGAGAATCAAGGTGTCTCTGAGGAGCAGATTTCTCTGGTAGCGAAACAAGATGAGACTGATGATGCAGAAGCTGGAGCAGAAATGACAGAAGGTCAGAATCTAACTGATGGTGCTGCTACTGGTGGTGTTGCAGGAGGATTAGCAGGTGCTTTAGCTGGAGCAGGTTTATTAGCAGTTCCAGGAGTTGGCCCGCTTTTGGCTGCTGGTCCTTTAGCTGCAGGTTTAACTGGTGCTACTACTGGTGGAGTTGCCGGTGGTTTGGTTGATTATGGTTTAGACGAAGAAACAGGAGAAAAATATGCTATGGAAGTAGAGCAAGGTAATATCTTAGTGGCAGCAGAAGATACAGCGGAGACTAAGATTGATGATGTTGCTGATATTCTACAGAATAAGGGAGCTAATGAAGTAACAACTCAGTAGATATTGGAGGAAAGACCGTTAACCAATTTGGTTAACGGTCTTTTTATATTAATTCATCAGAAATTAAGTATTTACTTTATATATAACTAACTAATCCTAAGAATGCTATGATTAGAATGTATTTTATTGACAATTAACAGTTAATAGTGTTATAATACCTAAAAGACATCATAATTTACTTAAAATGTAAATATGAGTAATTTAATATTTAGTTAGGATACTGTGAAGTATAATCTTTATCTGGTCACCTGGATTATATGGAGTTAGTGGTGAAACCGACCTGCGCTTTTTGGAGGGATGTCTATCAAATCTTTGAAAAAATTACTAGGAATTAGTAATCAAGTATCTAGTGACCAAGTAGCCCAAGAAATAGTTAACTTAGTTAGCAAGGAGAAAATTCAAGAAGTCCAAAATCTTAAGAATGATTCTAGAATTGAAATTATTATATCTTTACTAGCAATTTATCTTTTAATTTTTAAGATAGTAATTAGAAATAATGATTTAAGGATAAGTAAAGGGAAGACAGAGGAGGTCTTTAGATATTACTCTGAGTTATTAGTTGATAGTGTAGTTGATTTTGGGAAGATGAATATTAAGCGAACTAAATTACTCCAGAAAGTTAAGGCTAAAGCAGATGAATTGTTAGAAGTTTATCAAACTGCTGAGACTAGTAATAATTTAGCTAAGATAGAAGAAGTTATTGAGAAGGTTAACTTTGCTTTAACTAAAGATATGATCTTGAGAAATGTAACATTAATCCAGGATTATCTAGTGAACAAAGCAAGAAATTATGCGATAGTAAATTAATAGTTATCTAAAGGGGTAGTTCCTAATCATTAGGAACTACCCCTTTTTTTGTAATTGACAATAGCTTTAATTGCTGATATACTAATGGAAAATGAAAACCAATATCAATTAATATATAAGGAGGATAACAATGAGGAAAGTAACTAATGAACAAGCTAGTTGTTGTCAGAAGTACTGTAAGTGTTTATTAAGAAGAATAGGAGCTACAATTATGGGGGTTAAGCCCACTGAAATGAGAAGGATTAAATTGGATGCTAGTCGTTGGCATCACTGTAAGCAGACTTTATTAGCTTATGATCAATTAGAGATTGTAGAGTTAGGTCGTAAGCAAGGGAGGCAGAAGGTTCTTTTTTATCATCAATCAGCTTTAGAAGAGCAACTTAGACAATCTAATGTACTTAAGTTTTTGCAGGAGATAGGTTATCCTCAAGATTATAATCTAGTTGGTTACATTAATTATTTAAAACAGAGATTACAACAACAGGATTTTCCTCATGAGATAGGAATTTTCTTTGGTTATCCTCTAAAAGATGTGTTAGGATTTATGGGTTATTTAGATTTAGAAGTAACTTATAGAGGTGAATGGAAGTTTTACGGTAATAAGACTATATCTTTACTACGCCAAAAGAAATTTGCAGTGGCTAGAGAATCTTTTAGAGCTAAAATAGATAATTTAGAAGAAGTAGAAGAATTTCATAAAGTAGTTTAACTACCAAGCAATGTGTTATTACACGTTGCTCTTTTTTTATTGAAAAAGATAAAAAAATAATTTTTTGCAGGAAATTAAATGATATAGTAGAATGGTATAACAGGAAGATATTATATTTATTTTATTTATTTAGAGAAGAAGATGAAAACGCTTGAAGTAGAGAATATTTTTTTAAAATAAGCTGATAATAAAATAAGAGGAGGAATTAAGAAATGAGTAAACGTTATCAAGATCAAGATTGGAAAGAGTCAATGTGTCTCAAGTTGGATGTCAATAATATGTTTGTTGATAAAATAGGAACTGAGCATGGCTATAGACGTGAAGATGTAGAAGCTATGCAAGAGAAAGTAACTCAGGGACATGAAGCTATTTTAGAAGCTAAAGAAGCAGGAGAACTGGATTGGATGGAACTTCCTGAAACTCATCAAGAGGTTGCTAAAGAGATTAAAGAATTTGCTGTAGCTAATCGCGAGGATTATGATAACTTTGTAGTAATCGGAATTGGTGGTTCTGCCTTAGGTAATATTGCCCTACAAACTGCCTTAAATGATCCTTATTATAATCTAAAAGAGGAAGCTAGAGATGGTTGCCCACGATTATTTACTCCAGATAATGTGGATCCTACTCGGTTAAACTCTTTATTAGATAAATTAGACCTGGAAAAAACAATGTTTAATGTGATTACTAAATCTGGTGGAACTGCTGAAACAATGAGCCAGTTCTTAACTGCTCGAGAAGCAATAGCTGAAGAACTTGGTGAAGATGCTGTTAGTAATCACTTTATTGCTACTACTAGTAAAGATTCTGGTAATTTAATTAAAATTGCTAAAGAAGAAGGATTTAAGACTTTTCATATTCCTGAAACAGTAGGTGGTCGCTTCTCTGTTTTAAGTCCAGTTGGATTAGTATCTGCTGCTTTTACAGGAGTTGATATTGAGGAGTTATTAGCTGGGGCTGGATATATGGCTGAATTGTGTAATACAGATGATTTATGGGCCAACCCTGCTTATTTAAATGCCGTATTACAGTATTTAGCTGACCAAGATGGTAAGTCAATGTCTGTTATGATGCCTTATGCTCATGTACTTAAGGATGTTGCTGACTGGTATCGACAATTATGGGCTGAATCCTTAGGTAAGGAAGTTGATCGAGAAGGTAATATTGTTAATGTTGGCCCGACACCAATTAAAGCATTAGGTGCTACGGATCAACATTCACAAGCTCAGTTATATATGGAAGGTCCTTATGATAAAGTTGTTACTTTCTTAGAAGTAGAGAACTTCCAGGCAGAATTAGAGATTGGATCTGAATATGAGGATATCTCTGGAGTTTCTTATCTAGGTGGTCATACATTCAATGAACTAATTACTACAGAAAAGAAAGCTACTGAATTAGCTTTAACTAAGAATAATCGTCTCAATTGTACAGTTAAATTCCCAGAAGTAAATGCCTTTACTCTAGGTCAGTTCTTCTATTTGTTTGAACTACAGACTGCTATGAGTGGAGAACTATATAATATTAATGCCTTTAACCAACCTGGTGTAGAGTTAGGTAAAAAGTATGCTTATAGTGTGCTAGGTAGAGAAGGATTTGCTAATATGAAAGACGAATTTGAGTCTCGGCCCGAAAAGGATGAAGATTTAATTTTATAAATCTAATTGGCCCCTTTAGGGGGCCATTTATTATTTTTTGGCTTCTGGTGTAATATATATATAGCAGAGATGCTTTAATAGTGTACAGTTTATAATTTACAGTTAAAATGTGGCACTTTCGTGCCACAGCTATCAGCTGTCAGCTATGTGCTATGTGCTAATTCAAATTCAAAACCACAGATCTAGTTTAACCCCTTTAAAATATAGCAATGATAAGGGGATTAGATGTTGAATTTAAAGGTTTTGAATTCCTACGAGTCCTTTGGACTCTCCGTGAAAATCTGCTGATCCTACAAGTTTCACAGAAACTTTTCGTGATAAAAAGCATCCGCACACAGCACACCTTTCGGGTCTCACGACCACTTCATGATAAATCTACAACTATGTTAGTAAATAGGAATGGTATTTTTTTAAAAAAGGATTTGTTGGTTGAACATTGAAACTTTAAAGAAGAGATTGGTTTTATCAAGGGAGGGATGATTTGGTGTGGGGAAAATTAGGTTTTAATAAATTACAGCGGATATCTTTTACTCATGTAACTGATAAAGAAATAAAAGTTAATAACTTAGAGTTGATAGACACAGAGGTTAAAGGTTTAGTTTTACTTAAAGAAGAGGATAAATTAAATTTACCTAAGTATCACCAACAGTTAGCTACTTTAGATATTGATTATAGCAATTACTTTTTAATTTATGTCACCTTAACTGAGAATAGTAGACCAGGATCTGATATTGAGATAGAGGAGATAATTCAGCATCCTGCTAATGATGAAGTAGTAATTAAAGTAAGATCTTATACTACTAAAAACCAATTTGGTTTAGAAATAATCGATATTCCCTGTGATATAGTTCAGGTTAACAAAGAGCAATTAGATTTTAGTTGTAATTTACAATTTAAATTTGTTAACCATCAAAAAGAAGTAGTAGATAGGATACAATTGTAAATTAATTTTACTACTCAATATAGTACTAGTTAATATAAGAGAGGAGCTAAGTAATTGGAGTTTAGATTTAGATTGATTCTATCTATGGTTGCTCTAATGGTTTTTCTATCTTTTCCAGTTGCAGCTGAAGAAGTTGATTTAGTAATTAATGGAGAACCAGTAACTACCGAATTAGTAATAGTTAATGGCAGAGCACTGATCTCAGCCTCTGGTTTAGCTGATCAATTTGGGGCAGAGTTAGATTGGGATTCACAGCAGGAAGTTGTGAAAGTAACTAATCGCCAGTCACAACTTTCCCTTAAAGTAGGAAGTAGAATAGCCAAGATTAATGGAAAAATTATTCCTTTACAGGCTAAGATCAGGTTACTTAATAACCAAGTATTAGTTCCCATGCGCTTAGTGCCTAAGATTTATGGTGGCCAACTGACTTGGGAAGGAAGTAGTAAAACAATCTATTATCAGTCTAATAGAGTAACTGATATAGGCACTAATATTTCAGGTGCTACTTCTCAGGTAGTGATTCAGACTACAGACCAAGTGGATTATAAGTTAGATTTATACCAGCAACCACAGCGATTAGTGGTTGATTTATATGATGTTAGTTTAGACCAGGCGACGTCTAATTTAGCAGTTAATAATCAGGCAGTTAAACAGATAAGGGTCAGTCAATTTAAGTTTAATCCAGCAGTAGTTAGAGTTGTAGTTGATCTTAAGCAGATCAGCAACTATCAGGTTAGATCTAAAGGTTCTGGTTTGGTGTTAGAGGTTGAGAGCAGCTCGCAAGTAGTTACTTCTTCAATCATCAGTCAATCATCAGCTGAAGGAAATGATCTTAAATTAAGGACGAAAAGAATAGTAGTTGATCCTGGCCATGGCGGGATGGATCCAGGGGCTATTGGACCTGAAGGTGTTAAAGAAAAAACAGTTAATTATCAAATAGCTGCTAAAGTAAATCGACTATTTCAACAGGAAGGTTTTAGGACTCAATTAACTCGTGATCAGGATCAATTTCAAACTTTGGCTAATAGATCACAACAGGCTAATAATTGGGGTGCAGATGCCTTTGTTAGTATTCATGCTAATTCCAATCCTCGAGCTGAAATTAGTGGTAGTTCTACTTATGCTCACTGGTATGCTTCCGAAAAAAATTGGGCTTTGGCCTGGTATGTCCAAAGTGAATTACAACAGGTAGCTGGTCTAATGGATAAGGGGCTAAAGGCGGCTAATTTTTCTGTCTTACGTAAGACAGAAATGCCTGCTATTTTGGTAGAAACAGCCTTTTTATCTAATCCGCGTGAGGAAGAATTATTAGCTAGTGATGATTTCCAACAGCAAGTGGCGCAAGGAATTGTAGCAGGGATTAAAGAATATTTTGCTTCCCAGAAGGATGGTCAAAAGTTAGGTAAAAGTTAGGATTTAAAAGAGGGATTTAGTTATTTGACTAGAAATAAAATTAATATAGTCTATAACATAAATAAACTAGGAGTGGATTGTCTAATTTAGGAGGCTGTTGTGATGCCGAAAAAACTGTTAATGGGATTATTAATTATAGTTATTGTAGCAAGTTGTGCTAGTTCTTTATTTGCAGCGGAGAATATTAAATTAAAGGTTAATGGAAATGTGGTTACTGCTGATTTGGATTATCAGATTGTGGACGAGAATATTTTAATTCCATTACAGATGTTATCAGATACTTTACCAGTTAAGGTTAAATGGTTTGATTCAATAGAAACTTTTCGTTTGCAGCTCAGAGATCAGGTGGTTAAGTTAAAAATGGGAGATAAGAATCTACAAGTAAATGATGAATTAGTTAAACTTCCTGTAGCTGCTAGACGAGTAGATGACCAAGTAATGGTACCTTTACAGTCTTTAGGTGAAGCTTTAGGATTAGTTATTAAGTCTGATTCTAGACAACAAGTAGTTGATATTCTCGAAGTACAGTCTCAACTCAAGGAGATCAATTACTGTCAGAAGGAAAAATACGAAGGGGTAAAGGTCAAGGTTAGTAAGCAAGTTGATTATGACTTACAATTTTTCCAGGACCCAGATAGATTAGTACTTGATCTGGAAGGGACTCACTTAGATAAGGAACTGCAGAAATTAAAAGTGGAAAGTGATTTAATTAAAAGAGCTCGAGTAGCTCAATTTAACCGTAATACTGCTCGAGTGGTACTGGATTTAAAAGCTGATCTGGATTATAAATTACTTACAGAAGAAACTAAAGATTCCTACCAGTATTTACTTAAAGTTAGTCCTTTGATTACAGGAGTGGATTATAAACAAGGTCGCTTACAGATTGCTTCTACAGGAGATCTAACTGCTGGGACACCGGTTCATTTATCAGAGCCTAATCGAATAGCTATAGATTTAAAAAATGCTGTTTTAAAAGAGGGCCAACAGCTAAAAATAGCTGATTCTTTCTTTAAACAGATTAGAATTAGCCAGTATAAGACTAAACCGGATAATATCGTTCGGGTTGTTTTTGAACCGCAAGAAGCGTTAAACCTAAGAACGATGCAGCAGGAGTCTGGATTACAGATTAAAGCTCTGTTAGCTAAATTACAAGGGGTTGATTATCAATTCAACCAGGCAAATCAAATTACATTTAATTTGAATAATCAACAGCAGCCAGAGGTTCTACCTTTAACTAATCGAGATAGATTGGTCTTTGATTTTCCTAATACAATTAATGAGGTAGACAAGGAAAAAATGGCTGTCGATTCTGACTTTATCGAGGAGATCAGGATAGCTCAGTTTAATAAAAGTACTACGCGAGTGGTTGTTGATTTAACACAGCTAGTTCCCTACCAGTTAAATTGGGTGGATGAGCAATTACAGGTTAAATTGATGAATAAATTACAGGCGGTTAAAGTAACAGATGATAAAGCACAACCTCAAGTAAATCTTTCCTTATTAACAACAGGAAATTATGAACTTTATCAGCTAACTAATCCGAGTCGGTTAGTAGTTGATCTACCAAATACAACTGTGCCAGAAGAAGTTAAATTAACAGATAAGTCAGCTATAGTAAGTAATATCCGTTATAGTCAATATTCTACTAATCCGCATAATGTCCGAGTGGTACTTGATTTAAAAGAAGATATAAATTTAAATCATCAACCACAGACAGAAATAGAAGAGATTAATGTAGCGCTTAATAGAAATAATTTAGCAGGTAAAGTAGTAACTATAGATCCTGGTCATGGTGGTAGTGACCCTGGGGCTTTGGGTTCTTCCTTGCGAGAGAAGAATGTTGTTTTAGATATTGCTTTAAAATTACAGCAGACCCTAGAACAAGCTGGGGCTAAGGTAGTTATGACTAGACAGACTGATCAGTTTGTGCCTCTGAAAGAGCGAACTGAGCTAGCTAATAAATTAAACTCCGATATATTTGTTAGTATTCACGCTAATTCTCATCAGGAGCAAAATCCTGTAGGAACTGAGACTTTTGTAGTCGACAAAGAAGGTAATGATTCTTACTTGTTAGCTAATTTTGTCCAGCAACAACTGGTTACAGAATTGGATACTCTTGATCGAGGGATAAAAAGCGATGGTCTCTATGTCCTAGAGCATACTACTATGCCAGCTATACTTAGTGAAGTAGCTTTTCTTAGTAATCCCCAACAAGAGGAGTTGCTGGCGGACTCTGAGTTTAAAGAGAGTGCTGCTGTAGGATTATATCGAGGGATTAGTAAGTATTTTAAGTTGTTGTTAGAGGAGGAAACTTAATGTTAGATCTAAGGAATAAAAAACTGGCTATTATACTTGCTATAGTAGTTATTTTAGGGTTTATTTTATTGTATCCTAAGTTATTTGCTACGCAAAAAGTAAAGTTATATTTTAGCAATCAGCAGGCCCAATATTTGGTGGTAGAAGATAGAGAGGTAAAGTTGAATAAGCTGTATCAAAATGTAATTCAGGAGTTAATCAAAGGGCCTCAGAATGATAATTTAGTAGAGACAATTTCCGAGGGAGTTAAGTTGCTTGACTTAGAGGTTGAAGAAGGAATAGCTAAAGTTGATTTTAGCCAAGAATTAGTTACTAATCACCCTGGGGGGACTGCTGGAGAGTTAATGACAGTTTATTCAGTAGTTAATACTTTAACTCAACTAGAAGATATTAATCAAGTACAGATTCTGGTGGCAGGTCAAGAAGTAGACACTTTAGTTGGTCACTTGAATTTAAAACAGCCGTTAGAATTTAAAAATAATTTAGTAGAGTAAGCGAGACACAATGTCTCGCTTTTTAGTTGCTAAATTAGCAATAATTTGGAGTGATTTAATATAAGATAGATAATATAGAATTATTAAATTTTTATATTTAAATGTTTTTTAGAATTTTTAACTGTAAATTGTTAATATAAACTGTAAATTTAATATAGGGATGGTGACTATGAAGCAAGATAATCCAATTGTGTTATTTGATTCAGGAGTGGGAGGTTTAACAATTGCGCAAGAGATAATAGCTGAGTTTCCCCAGGAGGAGATTATTTATTTTGGGGATACTGCTCATTTGCCTTATGGTGAACGTTCGCAAAGTGAAGTACAGGAGTTTGTAATTGAGATTATAGATCACTTTGTAGCTGCTGGTGCTAAGATGGTGATTATTGCTTGTAATACTGCTACGGCTGCTGGCTTGCAGTTGGCTCGAGAAGAATTTTCAGTACCAATTATTGGCCCTATTGAACCAGGAGTTAGTAAGGCTATTGACTATACAACAAATAAAAAAGTAGGGGTTATTGCTACGGAAGGTACTATTTCCAGTGGTGCTTATCAAGCTGCGCTGAGAAGTGCTGATAGTCAAGTGGAGGTATTTGAGCAGGCTTGTCCTGATTTTGTTTCCCTTGTGGAAGCAGGTGAATTATATAGTCAGCGAACTAGAAAAACTGCTCAGGATTATCTTCTTCCTGTAAAAAGGAAAGGGATTGATACTTTATTATTAGGTTGTACTCATTTTCCTTATTTAGGAAAAGTTATAAAAGAAGTTGTAGGTGAAGAAGTGAAATTAATTTATCCTGGTCGCAGTATTGCTCTTAAAGCAAGAAAAATATTAGAAACAGCAGATTTAGCAAGTGCTAGTTCAGGTGGTACAGCTAAATTTTATGTTAGTGACCAAGATAGAGTGTCAGAGAAGTTTGTTACCTTAGGGGCCAACTTTTTGAATTTTGCTCAACTGGATTTTTCTGAACTTGATTTATGGAGCTAGTTATTGATTTGACATGAAAATAAGGGCAGTATATAATTAGAAGTAGTCACTAGATATGTTAAAATGCATACAATGTAAATAAATCATCCGGGCATTTAATGTCCGGATTTATATTATCAGACTGATAGCAATGTCTTAGTAAGAATCACTGAAGGAGAGATAATAAGTGAAAGAAGAACAACTAAAGACAGCAGTAGAGAATATTCTTGAGGCAGTAGGCGAGAATCCTCAACGAGCCGGTTTAGAGAAGACGCCACAGCGAGTAGCTAAAATGTACCAAGAAATATTTTCAGGGCTTGGTCAAGATCCAGTTGAAGTACTAGAAGTATTAGAAGAAGATACGGCAGATGATTTAGTAGTAGTTAACGATATCTCCTTTTATTCGGTTTGTGAACATCATTTATTACCTTTTTACGGCCAGGTGCATATTGGTTATCAACCCCAAGAAAATAGGGTAACTGGTTTTTCTAAATTAGCTAAGTTAGTAGAGGTTGTTGCTAGGCGCCCTCAACTACAAGAAAGAATGACTAACCAGATAGCTGATACTATAGGCCAAGTTTTAGAGCCAGCAGGAGTATATGTCGTTATAGAAGCAGAACAATTATGTATGACTATGCGTGGAATTAAGCAGACAGAAGCTGAAACTATAACGGCAGCTACTAGAGGTAGTTTTAAGGAGGATGCTATTGCTAAGCAGGAAGTATTGAATTTATTAGGAGTATAGCTATGTGTCGTGTGCCGTGTGCAGATGATTTTTATCACGAAAAGTTTCTGTGAAACTTGTAGGATCAGCAGATTTTCACGGAGAGTCCAAAGGACTCGTAGGAATTCAAAACCTTTAAATTCAACATTCCCCTTTGTAATTACTATTTTCTAAGGAGGTTGTATTTATAGTTTTGAATTTGAACTAGCTGATGACACATAGCTGATAGCTGACGACTAATAGATACTAAGGAGGTAAAGTAATGTTTGATTTCGGGGACCGAACCTATATTATGGGGATTTTGAATATTACCCCCGATAGTTTTTCTGATGGTGGGGATTATTTTGCTATAGATGAGGCTTTACAAGAAGCGCAAGCAATGGTACAAGCAGGAACAGATATAATAGATATTGGTGGTGAATCAACTAGACCAGGAGCTAAAGAAGTATCAGCTCAACAAGAACTAGATAGAATCAGGCCTGTTCTTAAAAAATTAGTAGAGAAGATAGATCTACCTATTTCAGTTGATACTTATAAAGCTAAGGTAGCCCAAGAAGTATTAGATTTAGGGGCAGATATCATTAATGATGTTCGGGGTTTACAAGGAGATCAACAGTTAGCTAAAGTTATTGCAGATTATGATGTACCAGTTGTGCTTATGCATAATGCTCGGTTGTACGATAAACAAGGTGATATTATAGCTTTAGTGAAGGAATTTTTACAAGAAAGTATTAGCCTAGCTAGAGAAGCAGGAATTAAAGAAGAAAATATTATTTTAGATCCGGGGATTGGATTTGGAATTAGTACAGCAGAAAGCGAGGAAATTATGGGTCGTCTAGGAGAATTAAAGGAATTAGGTTACCCAATTTTATTAGGAACTTCTCGGAAATCAATGATTGGAGATATATTACAAGTGCCTCCTAAAGAAAGAGTGGAGGGCACAGTAGCTACTACTGTAATGGGGATTATGCAAGGTGTTGATTTAGTTAGAGTTCATGATGTAGAAGAAAATTTAGAAGCAGCTAAAGTAACAGATGCAGTTTGGAGAGTGGATTAAGTAATGGATAAAATTATCTTAGATGGGCTATCATTTTATGGATATCATGGTGCTTTAGAGGAAGAGAATAAGTTGGGGCAAAAATTTATTATAGATCTAGAATTAAAGTGTAATCTACAGGAAGCTGGTCGGACTGATCAGTTGGATAAATCAGTCAATTATGCCCAGGTTTATCAGGTAGTAAAACAGATTTGTCAACAAGAGGAATACAAGTTATTAGAAGCTGTAGGTGAGAATATAGCTAGTAAGATACTCGAGAAATTTAGTTTAGTAGAAGAAATTTCTGTTAGAGTCAAGAAGCCTGAGGCACCGATTAAAGGAATTTTGGATTATGTAGCTGTAGATATAGAAAGGAGCAGAAGTGATCAGATTGACTAGTGTTTATTTAGGATTAGGCAGTAATCAAGGAGATAGAGAGAAAAATCTAGATCAGGCAGTTGATTTGATTGCAAGTTTTCCGCAGACAGAACTAAAGGAGCTTTCTTCTGTTTATGAGACAGAACCTTGGGGTTATACTGAGCAGCCTAAATTTTTGAATTTATGTTTGGAGTTAGAGACAGAGTTGGCCCCTTATGACTTGCTAGCAGAGTGTCAAAAGGTAGAAGAAAAGTTGGATAGAACACGACAAATCAAGTGGGGGCCAAGAACGATTGATGTTGATATTTTATTTTATAATGACCTTAATTTAAATGATTCTCAGCTGACGATTCCTCATCCTAGACTTCATAATAGGGCTTTTGTCTTAGTGCCTTTGTGTGAGCTTAATCCTGATTTAGTTTTTCAAGGAGAGAAGATAACTTACTGGTTAGAAGAAGTGGATAAGGAAGGGATTAAGAAGTACTCTTGACAAAAGAGAGTAGTCCTGTTAAAATAATTATGACAGTTAATTGAAAATGATTTTCAGTACTATAGATTTAGGAGGAGGAAAAGTGTCAGTTTTAATTGTAGGTGGTGATAGATTAGGGAAGATTCCTGAGCGATTAAGTCAGTGTGGCTTCAACTGTATTAAACATATTTCCGGGCGCAAGTGCCAGAATTGTAGAGTGGCTCAAGAGATGGATATGGTATTGGTATTAACTGATTATATAGGTCATAACTTATGTGAGAAGGTTAAAGCTAAGGCTAAAGCAAGAGAAATTCCGGTATTATTTTCGAGACGATCTTGGGCTCGAATTTATAAAAAATTGGATTTTTGTGGTTTTTTAAACTAAAGAGATTATTTTTTTGTTTACTGTTGATAATGAATTTCACTTTAAAATAATTAGATTAGAAAATAGAGGAGGTTAATTATGACTTTAGCGGAAGTTGAGCAAGGAGATGCCTTTGAAATTGCTTCTATTCCTGACAGAGAGATCAGGGCCCAAGCAGTGCGCTTTGGTATTTCGGAAGGGGCTGAAGTATCTTGCGCTGAAAAAATACCTGGTGGTCCAGTGATCTTAAAGCAGAATTTACAGGAGATTGCTGTTGGAAGAAGATTAGCAGAACAGGTAGAAATTATTTAATCTAATTCTGATATTTAACGAGATAATAATTAAATAATTCTAAGGAGGAATTGATAAGATGAGTTGCTGTGATATTAGTAAACAAGTAGATATCCCAGAGGGAGCGCAAAAGATCGTTTTAGCCGGGAATCCTAATGTAGGAAAATCGATTTTCTTTAATTCATTTACGGGGGCTTATGTTGATGTCTCTAACTATCCGGGTACTACTTTAGATCTTAGTTCTGGGATGTATGGAGAGGATGTAGTAATTGATACGCCAGGAGTTTATGGTGTTTCTTCCTTTAATGATGAAGAACGAGTGGCTCGTGATGTAATTGCTTCGGCTGATGTAGTAGTTAATGTAGTTGATGCCGTTCATTTAGAACGTGATTTATTTTTAACCCAACAGATTATTGATATGGGGATTCCAATAGTAGTAGCTTTAAATATGATGGATGAAGCTAAAGCCCAAGGGTTAGAGATAGATATAGATGCTTTAAGTGCTGAATTAGGAGTACCTGTAATTCCTACAATAGCCCCTCAGGGAGAAGGACTAGCTGAGGTAAAAGAAGCAGTTAAGCAGGCTCAAGTAGGAGTTAGTGGTTTAGAGTTACAATCTGAATTAGCTGCTACCCAAGAGAAGGTTACTAATCAAGCAGAAGCAGTATTAGTTTTAGAAGGTGATCCTCATGTAGCGGAGAAGAATGGAGTTGAACCACTAGATTATCAGGAAGATATTTATAAAACAAGAAGAAAACGAGTTAATAAGGTAACTGATCAAATAGTTAGTCAGCAGGAAGAAGGGGCTAACTTTAAGACTAAACTAGGTAGATGGATGGTTAACCCTTGGACAGGAATTCCAATGTTATTAGCTGTATTATATGGCTTATATAAGTTCATTGGTGTCTTTATAGCCCAGACTATTGTTGATTTTACTGAAGGAGTTGTATTTGCTGAAACATATGAACCTTTCATTAAAGGAATTGTTGGTAACATTTTACCTCAGTCCTCTTTTATTAGTCAGTTATTAGTAGGTGACTTTGGTGTTTTAACAATGGCTGTAACTTATACTTTTGGCTTATTATTACCTTTGGTGATCGGTTTTTATTTGTTCTTAGCTATTTTAGAAGATTCAGGTTATCTACCGCGGATTGCAGCATTAGTTGATCGGTTACTAACAGCTTTAGGAATGAATGGGCGAGCAATTATTCCGATGTTACTTGGTTTTGGCTGTGTTACAATGGCTACTATTACAACACGCTTGTTAGGCTCTAAAAGAGAAAGGACTATTGCTGTCTTTTTGTTAGGTTTAGCAATTCCTTGCTCGGCTCAATTAGGTGTTATAGCTGGTTTGATAGCTCCTTTAGGTGTTAAGTACTTTATAATTTATGTAACTACTATTGTAGCTGTTTATGTATTAGCAGGTACTTTCTTAAATCGAGTTATGCCAGGTGATTCAACTGATTTACTGATTGATTTACCACCACTTAGAATGCCTAAATTAAGTAATGTAGTCCAAAAGACTTATATTAAATCTAAATCTTTTATTAAAGAGGCAGGACCTATCTTCGTTTTAGGTTCAGTAATTATTACGATTATGCAGTATTTTGGGATTTTAACAGCTATTCAAAATGCTGTAGCGCCTATTACAGTTGGTTGGTTAGAGCTACCTAAGGAAGCAGCTACTGCTTTTATTATGGGGATCGTTAGACGTGACTTTGGAGCAGCTGGTTTAAGTAGCTTAAGTATGACAGCAGCGCAGACAACTATTTCCTTAATTACGATTACTCTCTTTGTACCCTGCAGTGCAGCAATGATGATTATAATTAAGGAACGAGGCTGGAAAGAATCACTAGCAATCTGGTGTGGAAGTTGGGTAACAGCTTTTGTTGTTGGAGGACTTGTAGCCCAATTCATCTAATTATAATACTATTTTAAGTATCAGTTTATAAGCTTGGGTTTTACGGGTAGTGGCAAGAATGTGGGGAGGCTATCCATTTTTTGCTAAATGATTATGATTTTCATTTATGTTTTTAATCTACAATTGATAATTACTGCTAAATATGCTACTATATAAGTAGTGAAAATATGACTTACATAATATCATTAATTCAAAAGAGGTGACAAAAATGGCTTATACTATTACTGATGCTTGTATCTCTTGTGGAGTATGTGCGGAGACTTGTCCTACTGATGCAATTTCTGAAGGAGACACTCAATACAATATTGATGCTGATACTTGTGTTGATTGTGGAGCATGCGCAAGTGATTGTCCAACAGAAGCAATTGAAGAGTAATTAATAATTAAAGTCCCAGGCGATTTTGTCTGGGGCTATTTTCTTTTTTTGGTTAAGTTATATTGACTTTTAAGGAGGCATATAGTATAATAAAGGTAGTAAATGATAATGGTTTTTATTCTATATATTATTGAGAAAGATTATCAGTTTAAGGAGGGGTTAAATATGACTTTAGCCGATGTAAAACGAGGCGATGAATTTCAGATTACTTCTATTCCAGATAGAGAGATGCGAGCCCAAGCAGTACGATTTGGTATTTCTGAAGGGGCTGAAGTTTCCTGTGCGGAAAAGATTCCTGGCGGGCCAATCATTTTAAAAAGGAATCTACAGGAAATAGCTGTGGGGAGAAGATTAGCTGAAAAGATACAGGTTGCTTAATAGTTAGCAAGGCAGGTGGTAAAATGGAATGTGATACTAATAAACAGGTGCGAGTTTGTTCTCAATGTGGATATAAAGTTAAAGACATAGAAAAGATTAGATGTCCTCGTTGCTTTAAAATATTATTAAAGAAATGTTCAGAGTGCAATAAATGTAATTTTAGCTAAAGGAGCTGGCCTATTAGGTTAAGATCCTTTTTCTTTTTTTTGATATATAGTGGTATTTTTCAGTGTTACAGATATCAGTTTTTATTTATTTTTTGTAGATAGATGTTGTTAATTAAAAGGAGAGTTCATACAATATAAGTGATAATAATTATATTTTATTTCAGGAGGTGAAACTAATGTTAAAAGCAGCCAAACGTGGTGCTAAAAAAGCATTTTCAACTTATACTAGTTTAATTAAGGTTATTATACCTGTTTACATAATAGTTACAATCCTAAAGCATATAGGAATTATTAGATGGTTAGCTCAATTTTTTGGCCCCCTGATGAAGTTATTAGGGTTGCCGGGAGAAGCAGTGATAGCTTTGATAACTGGTTATTTGTTAAATATTTATGGAGCTTTAGGAGCAATGGCTAGTTTAAATTTAGGAATTAAAGAGATTACTATTTTAGGAACTATGTTAGGACTATCCCACAGTTTGATTATCGAGGCAGCAGTGATTAAAAAAATTAGCGGTCGGGTATTACCATTAATTTTTTTGCGAGTAGGTTTGTCTATAGCAGCAGGGATCACTTTAAATGTAGTGTTGTAGGGGGAGTGAAAATATGGAATGGTCAAGTTTATTAACTGAAATAGTAAGTGGTAGTTTTGATATGTTAAAAAAAGTTGCTTTAATTATCTTTCCCTTATTGATTGGGATTGAAATAGCTGATGAAAAAGGAGTTTTAAACAAAGTTTCTGCTTTGTTTAAGCCAATACTAAAACATTTTAAATTATCTAAAAATGCTGCTTTACCATTAATAGCTGCTCAGATGTTTGGTCTTTTGTATGGAGCTGGGATAATATTGCGGGAAGTAGAAGATGATAAACTTCATTCTCAGGATTTAATGCCGTTATCTATTTTTTTAGTTATTTGTCATGCTGTAATAGAAGATACTTTGTTATTTGCGTCGATTGGTGGTAATGTATTTATTATATTAGGAATGAGGGTTGTGCTAGCAATTATTATTACTTATTTTTATTCTAAGTATTTTGTTACTAAAGAGGAAGTAAATGTAGAGGATTTAACTGAAATAGATTGTTGTTAATAAGGTAGTCATATACAATGCGAAGTTATTCAGGGAGGAGTTAGCATGGAGCAGTTAGCAGAAACTAAGTTAGCTAATACTGAGATTACTGGTTTATTGGGAGATCCAGTGGAACATTCTTTATCTCCTGTAATGCATAATAGGGCTTTTCAGGAGCTAGGACTTAATAATTTATACCTACCGTGGGCGGTTAAAGAGGATAAGTTGGCTCAGGCAGTAGCTGGAATTCGTGGCTTAGATATTAAGGGGGCTAATTTAACTATTCCGCATAAACAACAGGTGCTTCCTCATTTAGATGAGCTCTCTGAAGAAGCTAGGTTGATTGGAGCAGTTAATACTATTGAAAACCAGGCGGGAAAATTGATTGGTCATAATACAGACGGGAGAGGATATCTTAGGTCATTGCAAGAAGAAGCTGATTTTAATCCAGCTGCTAAGAAAGTGTTAGTAGTTGGGGCTGGAGGAGCTGCCAGAGCTGTGGCTTTTCAATTAGCTTTAGCAGGAGTCAGTGAATTATATATTGCTAATCGAACAGTAAAGAAGGCTAAAGCACTTATTGAGGAGATCAATAAGCAGTTAGAGGTAACAGGAAAGGCTATATCATTAAGCAAAGAGAGGTTAGCTGAAAAGATGGAAAGATTGGACTTAGTAGTTGATACTACTCCAGTAGGGATGTATCCTCAGACAGAAGTAGAACCAGTAATCCCAGCTGATTTATTACACTCTGATTTATTAGTTTCTGATTTAGTTTATAATCCCCAAGAGACAGTTTTATTACAAGTAGCTAAGAAGAAAGGAGCAGCAACTTTAAGTGGATTAGGCATGCTTCTTTACCAAGGGGTGATTGCTTTTGAAATTTGGACAGGTAAGAAGGCACCAGTGAAAGTAATGCGGGAAGCGCTAGAGAAGGGATTAAAAAGGAATACTTAACTTTTAAGCCAGTTCAAGCTGGCTTTTTTATAATCCTTGGAGTGTTTTTTGAACATAATCATGCATGTATTTTGCCTTATTTAATTTACAAATTCCTTTTTGGTTATCAAACCAAGTACAATCTTCTTGTTGACAATTATAGTCATTTGTTCTTTTGTGAGTCGAACAATTTTTATTAGCCATCAATAATAACGGACAGGTCATGATTAAAAACTCCTTTCTTACATTAAACTTAGTGGACATAATTACAATATACATGATTATGTTATTCATGTCTAGAATTAATATTATACATCTGATTAATAAATTGAATTTTAAAGTAATAATTTTACTTTTATGTTAATTATAACACAAAAAATAAGTTATCCCAAATTACAATTTAATCCATTTCGCACTTATTAAATTCCTAATTTTGGTAAATATACTTTTATTACAGCAAAATTAGGTGGTTGATAACTAGTGGAGTTTTATTACCAAGCTGTCTCTAAAGCAGGTGAAAAGAGAGAAGGAAAGATCAAGGCTGAGGATAAAGGTCAGGTGGTTAGGAAGTTAAAGACTCGTAACTACTATATCATTTGTATTGAAGCAGCTAGTAAGTTTAGTTTTAGCAATTGGCTACCAAAATTAAATAGGGTAAGTAGCCAAGAGTTAGCTTTATTTAGTCGGCAGTTTGCTACTTTATTAGCGGCTGGATTATCATTAGTGGCAACACTTTCTATTTTAGCAGAAGAAATGACTAACCAGAGACTAAAAGAAGTTTTAGTTAAGGTAGAACAGGAGGTTCAGGCAGGAAAGTCTCTGGCTCAAGTATTAGCTAAGCATGATGCTGTATTTCCTCCTTTAATGATTAATTTAATAGCAATTGGAGAAGAAGAAGGCATTTTAGAACAGGTTTTGGAGCAGTTAGCTACTTATTTTGAAGCGCGAACAGAATTAATTCATAAGTTGCGGTCAACTTTGGTTTACCCTGTATTTATTTTGCTTACTAGTTTAGCTGTTATTATCTTCTTGGTTACTTTTATTTTACCTAACTTCAGAAATTTATTTGCTGATTACAATCTGCAGTTACCTTGGGTAACTAGATATCTTTT
This sequence comes from Halanaerobaculum tunisiense, assembly GCF_054657635.1. Taxonomy (NCBI): domain Bacteria; kingdom Bacillati; phylum Bacillota; class Clostridia; order Halanaerobiales; family Halobacteroidaceae; genus Halanaerobaculum; species Halanaerobaculum tunisiense. The sequence continues at coordinate 23,873 of NZ_BAAHYI010000012.1, read as the reverse complement.
GCAAGCAGTAGAAATTATTCAACAGCAGTGGGTGTGGTTGTTAGGTGCAGGTGGAGTATTAGTTAGTGGATTAATTATTTATTTTAGAAGTGAATCAGGTCGATGGCGGTTTGATTATCTGCTTTTATCTTGTCCTGGGCTAGGCAGGATATTATTGCTAGTCTCTCTTATCCATCTAACGCAAGTATTAGGATTTATGTTACAAGGAGGGAGTGATTTGTTAGTAGGATTGCGCCAGCTTAAGGGAGTAATTACTAATCAAGTGGTTAAAGAAAAGATCACTAGAGTCCATACGAAGGTAGAACAAGGTCAATCTTTTAGTCAACTATTAGCCAGAGAAGAGATTTTTCCTGAATTACTAGTCCAGATGGTTAAAGTAGGAGAAAAAACAGGTAGATTGGATAAGATGTTACTTCAGGTAGCAGATTATTATCAAGAAAAGCTAGAGTATGATTTAGAAGTATTAGTTTCTCTAGTAGAACCTACAACAATTTTGTTATTAAGTGGGGTAGTTTTGTTGATTATTACTTCTGTTATGTTACCTTTGTTTAATTTAGTGAATGGGATTTAGATGAGAGAACAAGAAGCTGGTTTTACATTACTAGAAATCATATTGGTAATAACTATTCTTTCTACTTTAGCTACAATGGGGATACCTAAGTTCACTAGTTATCTTCAGCACTTAAAGTTAACTACTGCCGTTAATAATCTAGTTACAGATTTTCAATTTGCTAGAGAGCAAACAATCAGTCAGGACCAGCAGTACGGAATAGTCTTTAAACCAGACCAGAATCAGTATCTAGTGGTCAAATCCAAGTCTCAGCCCCAGGTAGTTAAAAGAATATCCTTAGAAGAAGTTAACTTAACTCAAGTTACCTTTAGCCAGTACGATTCAACTTTAGGGCAACATAAAGCTATCTTTTTTCAGGAGTTAGGGAATTTAGATGGTTCCAACGGCAGGGTGATACTCCAGTTAGCTGATTTAACTAGTAGAGAAATTATTTTTTCTTCTAATGCTGGCCAGTTAACAGTTAAGTAGGTGAGTGGAGTGAGAGATAATAAGGCTGGGTTTAGTTTATTAGAAGTTGTTTTTGTAATTGCAATTATAGGCAGTGTTTTACTTCCTCTAGTAAGTTCTTTGTTAGCTAGTGGGCAGCAGGTAACAGAAGCTCAATTAGAGACTAAAGCTATTAATTTAGCTCGGTGGAAATTAAACGAAGCAGTTGCTCAGGATTTTCAAGAGGTTACTTTTATTCCAGTAACCTCTTGTCCAATAGATCATTTTTCTGAATTTGAGTACGAGATAGAAGTTAATCAGTTACAACCTAACTTAAAAGAAGTAGTTAGTAAGGTCTATTATCAAACAGATCTTAAGGCTACTTTGGTGACAGTTATTTCTCCTTAAAGGTGTGATGATGTGCAAACTGAAGCTGGATTTACGCTCTTAGAAGTGGTGATTTTGTTAGCCATTAGTGGTTTGGTTATTAGTTCTTTAGTAACTATTAACCACTCTATATTAGAGGTATACTCTGTTTACAGATCACAAGTTGTTTTAGAACAGGAGCTGAGAGTGAGCTTGAATACTATTGTTAAATACTTACAGCAAGCAATTCAGATTACAGATATTAATTCTCATAGTATATCCTTTCGAGATCAGGAAGGTGAATTAGAGACTATAGCTTATCAACCAGAGGTAGGGTTATACATTAGTAGCCAACAGAATTTGCTTAGTCAGCGGATTTCTAATCTGCAGTTTAGCCTAACGGAAGCTAGTCTGCTACTAATTTCTTTACAGATAGCTAATCAGGAGACAGAGTTAACATTACAGACAGCTATTCAACTAGAAGAGGAGCAGTATAATTGGTAATTAGCAGTCGGCAGGAAGATGGTTATGTATTATTAGTTACTTTGGTGGTCTTGCTTGCTATAGGAATTTTAGTTCCTAGTCTGACTAGATTAGTGGAGAATGAATTTATAATTACTACTAACTATAGGCAACAGATTGAGAATTATTATTTAACTGAAGGACTGCTAGAGATAGCTAGTCAGAAAGTGAAAACTAAGTTAACAGAAGTAGATTATATTACTCAAGCTAAATTAGAAGAATTGTCTGCGCAGATTACAGGAGATCAAGCCTTGACTAATCCCCGTGAGGCGGGGGAGATTGAATTGGAGTATAGAGTGCAAGAAATAGTAGCTGAAAGTAGTAAGTTAGCTCTGGCTTCTAGTAGTCAAGAAGAGTTAGAGGCTTTACCAGAAATCGGAGCTGAATTAGGAGAGAGAATAGTAGCTAATAAACCTTACCAATCTTTAGTGGAGCTAAAACAAATTAAAGGGATTGGTCCAGAGACTTATGCAACTATTAAGCAGTATTTAACTGTAATTGGGGATAGTAAGATTAATCTGAATACTGCACCAGCAGAGGTGCTAGTTACTCTGCCTGAGATTGGAGAAGGATTAGCTGCTGAAATAGTTGATCATCGAGAAGATGATTGTTTTACAGCTGTTAGTAAGATTGAGGATGTTTCAGGAATTGGAGACAGTACTTATCAGGATCTAAAAGAGGGCAGTAAAGTTACTTCCCAAATCTTTAAAGTAACAGTTAGAGTTATCCTGCCTGACCAGCAAGTAACTAAACAAATGATTATTAATTTAGAAGAAGGGGGTTAAGCTGTGTTGTCCTGGTTTAAACCTAAATTGCCGTTAGGAGTTAATTTAGGTGAGCAACAACTTAAAATTGTGGAGTTACTACCGGCTGAGCCAGTGCCTAAGTTGCGTAAATATTTGTTAGAGAAAATTAAACCAGATTTAGCTGACCAATTGGCTACAATTAAGGAGAAATCTAATTTTAGGACTAATCAGGTAGTAGTTGGGATCCATGGTTCTCAGTTAGTAATCCGCAAAATTAATCTTCCCGCTCACCTAAGAGATAATTTAGCTGAAGTCATTAACTGGCAGGCAGATGACTATCTTCCAGTCACACCCGAGGAAGTAGTACTGGATTACGAAGTTTTGGACTGTCAGGAAGAATTGACTGTGATGTTGGTAGCAGCAAATAGAGAGGTTATTTTTGAGCAGATAGAATTATTAGCTCAGGCTGGATTTCAAGTTGTCTCTGTAGCAGCTAGTCCACTAGTCTTAAGTAGATTAGTAGGAGAGGAAAAGTTGACTAGCCGTCATTTAGCTATTTTGAATTTAGAAGCTACAGTTGCTGAGTTGGTTATCTTTAACCGAGGCGAATTTTCTTTTCGGCGTTATTTCAATGTTAAGAGAAGTAAGTTGATTAAGCAAGCTAAGAAAGAAGGAGACTTCTCTCGATTTAATTTACAGCTAGAACGTTCGTTGGATTACCAAGGAGACTTATCCTCATTATTAGTTACTGGAGGAACTGATTTACAAAAATTAGTGGAAGTATTAGATGATAAGTTAGAGTTAGAAGTAGGACTCTTTAATTTAATGCCTCAAATTCAATTTGCTCCGCAAGATATGGCTCCTCAGTTAGTACAGGCCAAATTACCTCAGCTAGCTATTAGTTTAGGGTTGGCTTTGCGAGGTAGAGTAGATAATGATTGAGTTGCTCCCAGAAGAGATTACCGATCAGAGAAGAAAGAGGAAAGTTATTAGTTATAGTAGTTTAGTAGTTGTTATCATCTTAGGGATTACCTGGGGCATAAATTTTTATTGTCAGCAGTTAATTGCTGATTACGAACTTCAATTAAAGCAGATAAAACAAGAACAGAAGAGCTTAGTAGCTAAGAAGAAGAAACTAAAGTCTAAAGTTAGTAAAATAAAGCGGTATCAAAACTTGCAGCAGGTGACTAATGATATTAGTTATTCCCGAGTAGTTAAGGATTTAAAGTTAGTTATTCCGCAACAAGTCTGGTTAACCAAATTTATTATTGAGCAAGATAAATTATTAGTTAGTGGGCTAGGGACTACTAACCGGCAAGTAATTAAGACCTTAGAGAGAGTAAATCTGTATCCCTATTTTCAAGAAGTAGATCTATCCTCTAATTCCTATCAGGAACAGAAAGTTGATTTTCAGTTGACAGGGAGGTTGGCTTATGAGCCAGACTAAATTAATTTTATTGTTACTAGTTATAGTAATATTAGTAGCTTACGGGGGAGTAGTTGGCCCTAGTTTAAGCCAGCTAGAAGCTAGAGAAGAAGAATTGAATACTCAACAACAGAAGTTAGCTGACCTAGAGGGTACAATTAACCAACTAGAGACTACACTCCAAGCAGATTCGCTACCAGCAAACAAGATAATCCAGACTCAGAATTTAAAGTTGGCCCGGATTTTAACGGCCATAGAAAAGCTAGTTACAGAATCAGAAGTTAAACTAGAACAATTAGCTCCTCAACAGCAGACTAAGGAAGATGAAGTGGTTAAATTACCTCTTGAATTATCTATAACAGGTGATTACCAAGATATTGTTCAGTTTTTGTCAGGATTAGAGGAGTTAAATTATTTAATTAGTTTTGCTAATCTAAAATTCTCCTCTACTCAGGAGATATTGGAGGCTAAGTTAGTAGTTGTTGTGTATGCTATTGAGGCTAGTGATCGAAATGAAGAATAAACAAGTTATTAGTTTAGTGGTTTTATTACTAGCAGTTGTTGTGGTCGGGACGCAAGTATTTTATTCTAGCTCTCCAAGTACAGAACCAAAAACCAGTGCTCCAGAAGTTACTCAGCCTCCTCCTCAATCAGCCTACCCTGAATTTAAAACAGCAACTTTATACGATAAGATTCCTACTCGAAAATCTCCTTTTTTAAGTGGTCAAGATCAAGCAGCTGAATTTGTTTATCAATCTACTAGCGACAAAAAAAGAAATAATAACCAGAAAGAAGCTGATTCAACAGCTAACCAAACTACTTCTAGAGAGCCTAAAGTAAAAGAGTTACAACTTGATCTAGAGGTAACAGGTCTGATCAAAAATCAGGATAAACAATTGGTTATTATTAAAGATCAGTCCCAGAGTTATATATTACAGGTAGGAGAGAGGATTAAAGGATATCGGTTAGTGGAGATGAAACCTGAAAAGATGAAGCTTAAAAAGGAAGAGCAATTATATAAATTCACTTTTCAAGTGGCAGATTATTGATTTAATACTATTTAATTTATTTTAGGCCTGATTTTTTTTTATAAATCTGATATAATGCCACTACTAATTAATATAGAGTATAGAGGAGGCAAATATGCGTTATTTAACGGCAGGAGAATCACATGGGTCAGCAATTACAGGAATTTTAGAAGGAGTACCAGCCAATTTAGAGATTAAACCAGAAGATATTAACCGGGAATTAACTAGACGACAAGGTGGTTATGGTCGCGGGGGGAGAATGCAGATTGAGACTGATTTAATTGATATTTTATCGGGGATTAGAGGAGGTAAAACGTTAGGTAGTCCAATTACTCTCCAAATTACAAATGATGATTGGGAGAATTGGGAAGAAGTATTAGCCCCCTTTGGTGATTGTGGCTATGATCAGACTGAAGTAGAGATAGAAAAAGAAGATAAAATCAAACGAGTTAAGCCTAAAGTTACTAAACCTCGCCCGGGGCATGCTGATTTAGCAGGGGCTTTAAAATATAATCAAGCTGATTTACGTAATATTTTAGAGCGGGCCAGCGCTCGAGAAACAGCTGTTAGAGTAGCTATTGGAGCAATAGCTAAAGTTTTATTAAAAGAATTGGATATTGGAGTAACAAGTCATGTTATTCAATTAGGTAGCGTAGAACTAGCTGATTATCAAGCTGATTTTGCAGAGATTAAAAACAAGAGTGCTCAATCTGAAGTGCGATGTATTGATCAAGAAACTACTAACCAAATGATAGCTGAAATTGATGACTGTAAAGAGCAAGGTGATTCTTTAGGTGGGATTTTTGAAGTCAGAACTACTAAGTTACCAGCTGGATTAGGAGGGCATGTGCAGTGGGATAAAAAGCTAGATGGTAAGTTGGCCCAATCTTTAATGAGTATTCAAGCTATTAAAGGTGTAGAGGTTGGTTTAGGATTTGAGGCTGCTAAAGCACCTGGTTCCCAAGTCCATGATGAAATAGGTTATAATGATGGTTTCTTTAGAAGCTCTAATAATGCCGGAGGAATTGAAGGTGGAATGAGTAATGGTGAACCACTTGTTATCAAGGCAGCAATGAAACCAATTCCTACTCTCTATCAACCTTTAGCTTCAGTTGACTTAGAGACTAAAGAAGAATTTAAGGCTAGTGTAGAACGATCTGATGTAACAGCAGTACCAGCAGCTAGCGTAGTAGGTGAGGCAGTAGTAGCTTTTGAATTAGCTAAAGCTTGTCTGGCTAAGTTTGGTGGCGATAGTATCGAGGAGGTTAAGGCTAATTATAAAAACTTTTTAGAAATGTTAGAGCAGAGGTAATAAAAATGAATATAGCATTAATCGGTTTTATGGGAACAGGAAAAAGTACTGTTGGTAGGAAGTTGGCCCTAAGATTGGATTATCAATTTGTAGATTTAGATGAGCAAATTATAGCCTGTGATGGTCGAAAGATACCTACTATTTTTGCCCAGGATGGTGAAGCCTACTTTAGAGATTTAGAGACAGAAGTAACTGCTCAAGTAGCTCAGCAGGATAGCCAAGTAATTGCTACTGGTGGGGGAATAGTGCTGAGAGAAGAAAATATTGCTTATTTAAAAGAGAATGGAATCGTTATTTTACTCCAAGCTACCCCAGAAGAAATACTACAGCGGACTCAAGATGATGATAATCGTCCTTTATTAGACGTAGAAAATCCGTTAGCAAAAATTAAGAGTATGTTAAAGCAAAGACAGGAACAATATGATTGTACTCCTTATCAGATAGATACCACTGGATTATCAGTAGTAGAAGTGGTGGAGGAAATAATGGAGAATGAACAATTAAGAATTAAACCGTAAATTAGTTATTGGGAGGGGATAGGATGGAGACAGTTGGGGTTGATTTAGAGGACAGAAGTTATCAAATTAAGATTGGTGAAGATATACTACAAAATCTCGGTGATTACTTAACTGAATTAGAGATAGGCTCTAAAGTGTTAATTATTACTAACCCCTTAGTTGATAGTTTATATGGGCAAGAAGTAGAACAAGCTATTAGTAAAGCTGGTTTTGAGGTAGAAAAAGCTTTAATTCCTGATGGAGAAGAGTATAAATCTTTAGCTACTGCTCGTGATTTATATGATCAGGCTGTTGAGAGTGGATTAGATAGAAGCTCTACTATTGTAGCTTTAGGTGGTGGGGTTGTAGGTGATATAGCAGGATTTATTGCTGCTAGTTTTATGCGGGGGATTAATTTTGTGCAGGTGCCTACGACAGTATTGGCCCAAGTTGATAGCAGTGTTGGGGGGAAAGTAGCTGTCAATCATCCCCAAGGTAAAAATCTAATCGGTGATTTTTATCAACCACAATTGGTAGTAGCCGATAAAAAAGTATTACATACTTTAGAAGAAAGAGAATTAAAAGCTGGCTTAGGGGAAGTTGTTAAGTATGGTGTGATTTGGGATGAAGATTTCTTTAGTTTTTTAGAACAGAATAAAACTGATATTTTAAATTTAGAGAGGACAGCTTTAATTCACTTAATCAAAAGATCATGTCAGATAAAGGCTAAAGTAGTAGCTCAGGATGAGCGAGAAGAGGGTTTGCGAGCTATTTTAAATTATGGGCATACAGTTGGCCATGCCTTAGAAGCAGTTACTAATTATCAACGTTATCGCCATGGGGAGGCGATAGCAATAGGAATGATTGCTGCTGCTAAATTAGCTGGTAAACTTGATTTACTGGATAAAAGTGCTGTAGAACGGCACAGAAAACTTCTTAAAGATTTTGGGTTACCAGTATCTTACCAAGAAATAAGTAAGGACCGAATTATTAAGGCCATGGCTAAGGACAAAAAGGTACAGAATGGAGTAGTAAGGTTTATTTTAGCTAACCAAATTGGTGAGGTAAGTATTACTTCTGATATAGCAGATATTAAGTTAAGAGAAACACTAACAGAGTTAGGAGGAAGATAGATGATATTAATTATGCACGGGCCAAATTTAAACTTATTAGGTACTAGAGAGCCAGAAGTATATGGGGCCAAAACTCTAGAGGATATTAATCAGTCTTTGCGCGAGATTGCTTCCGAAAATAATTTAGAACTAAAGATAGTTCAGTCTAATAGTGAAGGAGAGTTGATTGATATTATTCACCAGTCCCTAGAACAGAGAATAGAAGCAATTATTATTAATCCAGGCGCCTTTACTCATTATAGTATTGCTATTCGTGATGCTTTAGCAGCAGTAGAAGTGCCGATTATAGAAGTTCATTTGAGTAATATCTATCAACGAGAAGAATTTAGACATAAATCTGTAATTGCTCCAGTAGCTACAGGACAGATTTCTGGATTTGGAGTTGATAGTTATACTCTAGCTTTACAACAAGTAATTAAATTAATATAATGTTTAACTTTTTAATAAAAAGTTAGCAATAAAAATTCAACAGCCATTTCGAAAAAGCTACAAAGTAGCTTTTTTTCGAGTAACTTTTATTAAAATATAAAAGTTACCAAAAGATTTCAAGTATAGAACAATCAATGCTTTCTACTGTTAAAAAGTTACTAAAGATAGCAAAGAATATTAGTCCATACCCAAGAGTATTTCCTCATTTTATTCGGGGCACTGATTGTTCTAATTTTAATTACTAGGTAAGAGTTTCACAATGACATTTTAATTTTTTAGTAACGAATCTTAGCGAATTGGAGTAAAAATAAGGCTTGGATTATCTAATTTGTAGGACATTAAATTAGATTAGCCTTATTTTTAAGCAGTGAGCTCTAGATGAGTTTGAAAAAAATTAGAAAGTGAGAAAACTATTACCTAGTAAACTATAAAAGTTACACTTTATATCGATAATACTACAATGGATTAAGATTTATTTTTTGTTATCAACTGTATATTATAACTGTGAATTATATACTGCTAATGTAATAGGAGTGATAATTATGCAAGCTAGAATTGAGCGATTAAGAGATCTCTTAGAGGAAAAGGGGATTGAGGCACTATTAATCAATGATCCTCAGAATAGACGTTATATGACAGGCTTTACTGGGACAGCAGGAACAGTACTAATCACGTTAGAAGAAGCTATTTTAATTACTGATTTTCGTTATACAGCTCAGGCTAAAGAAGAGACTAGTGGTTATCAGGTAGTAGAGTTTAAAAAGAACAAATTGGATCTATTATCCGATTTGTTAGCTGATTTAGGAGTAGAAGAGTTAGGTTTTGAAGCTAAATATGAGGATTATAGTACTTATCTTAAATATAAAAATAAATTAGAAGTTGATCTCCAAGCTACTCAGAACTTAGTTAAGCAGTTAAGGTTGACTAAGGAAGAAGGAGAAATTAATAAACTACAACAGGCTGTGAGATTAACTGACCAAGCTTTTAGTATGATCTGTACTGAACTAGCTGCAGGTAAGAAAGAAGAAGAGATAGCTTTAGAATTAGAATTTTGGCTAAAACGACATGGTGCCAGTGCTAAAGCTTTTGATTTTATTGTTGCCTCCGGGACTCGTTCTGCTTTACCACATGGGGTAGCTAGTGAAAAAGAAATTGCAACAGGTGAGTTTGTTACTATGGATTTTGGCTGTGTCTATCAAGGATATCATTCTGATATGACGCGTACTGTAGTAGTGGGCCAAGAACCTACTGATAAGCAACAAGAAATTTATAATCTCGTTTTAAAAGCTCAAAAGAAAGCTATTGAGGCAATTAAGGCTGGTAAGAAAGCTAGTGAGATAGATCAGGTAGCTCGAGATATAATTTCTACCGCTGGTTATGGGGATTATTTCGGTCATGGTCTAGGACATGGAGTCGGTTTAGGAATTCATGAAGGACCTAAATTATCGTGGCGTGATGATACAGTTTTAGAACCAGGGATGGTAGTTACTGTAGAACCAGGAGTTTATCTACCAGACTGGAGTGGAGTTAGAATTGAAGATATAGTAGTAGTTACTGAGGATGGCTGTCAAATTCTAACTGAGTCAGAAAAAGAGCTTATAGTCATTTAGTAATGAGTAACAAGAAGTTACACTAAGATTATAATTTTAGAGAGGGGTAATGATAATGCAGGTTAGAAGAAAAATCAGGACAAGATTAGTAGTTAGTTTTATATTAATAATGTTAGTTATCAGTCCTAATGTTAATGCCAAGCAAGATTTTGTAGCTAGTGTTCGGGAGGTTGTTGGCCCGAAAATGGAAGGAGAATCGGGAAAGGTTCCTTTTGTTTCCTATATCAGTGAAGGGGGATTAATGGCAGGAGAATTCTTTTATGACTCTAATTTATTTGATAAGGGGGCCAATTTCACTTCAGTTAATCTGATCTCCCCAAGTACTGGTATTTTTACTTCCTTTACTCAGATTAGAGATTATAATCTAACAGATAAGTGGAAGTTAGGTGGGAATTTAAGTCTTATTAAGTATAATGAGATTAATGTAGGGGGCGTGGGTAATAATAGTCCTAATCAAGAGATTTCTGCTGATACATTAGATGGGTACCAAAGGTATGAAGGATGGAATAATCGAGCAGCAGTCAATTTAACCTATGAACTTGATCAGTATAATTCTATTATTACTGAATATGCGTATGAAATCTTGACTAGTCAACAGAGAGATTATAAATCTGATACAGTTTCTTTAGCCTGGGAAAATAAGGAGCTTGATAATCAAAAAAATCCTCGCCAAGGTCATAAGATTATTACTAAAGCTAAAAAGAGTTTAAATCTGTTAAGCCATGATAATGAAAATGATTGGGATTATACTAAACTAACTTTTGATGCTCGAAAATATATTCCAGTCTTTGCTAACTCTACTTTAGCTTTTAGATTTAGAACGCAGAGTGTTTCAGGTACTGATGTGCTCGATGAAGAACGAACTGCTTTAAAAAAGCTTTATACAGGCAAACCTGATGCTAAAGTTTATACGCCAGCACCTTTTTTTGATATGGCCTTATTAGGTAATTTAAATACTATGAAAGGTTATCGTTATTATAGATTTTATGATAATCATTCTGCCTTATATCAAGCCGAATTCAGATTTCCAATGGATTATCTATTATCTGGTTTACAAGGAACCTTATTTGCTGAAGCAGGTCGAGTAAGTAATAGCTTCAATAGTCAATTGTTTACTGAAGATATGCATTATAGTGGTGGATTAGGTGTGAAATATTACTTTAATGATGATATAATTGTTCGTGGTGATATTGGTCATTCTGAGGAAGGAACACAGGTTAGAATGAATATTGGGCAAACTTTTTAGGGAGGTAAAATAATGATTACTACTAAAGATTTTCAAACTGGGTTGACTATTAAATTAGATGGTGAGTTATATAAAATCGTTGGTTATGACCACACTAAGCCTGGAAAAGGCGGGGCTTATTTACAGACTGAGCTAAAAAATTTAGAAACTGGTCAAACAATTAATAAACGGTTTAAATCAGGAGAGAAGGTTGAACAAGCTTACATAGATACTAGAACATTTCAATTTTTATATCAGGATGGGGAAGGCTATGTCTTTATGGATCAAGAGAACTATGAACAGATTAGTCTAAATCAAGATCAAATTGGTGATGCTGCTCAGTTTATTAAAGAGAATTCAGAGATTAAAGTAGAAATGTATCAAGACAAGCCAATTGGAGTAGAATTACCTACTTTTGTAGAATTAGAAGTTACTGACGCTCCTCCGGCAGTGATGGGAGATACAGTTTCAGGGGGTACTAAGCAGGTAACTGTTGAAACTGGGGCTGAAATCGAAGTGCCTTTATTTATTGAAGAAGGAGATGTACTAAAGATAGATACTAGAAGTTGTGAGTACGCAGAAAGAGTTTAAAAGCATATTAAATATTATTTAGGTGATTAAGCAACCGTTATTGGTTGCTTTTTTTATTTTTTGTTGTGATTTTTTATTTATTATTCATATTTTTACCAGGTATTTAATATGCTTAAATAGTTGAGGTGATATCTGTGCAGGTAACTCAGATTTTAGAACAGAGTATCCTACCTAATTTGGCTTCTCATTTACAAGCAATAATTAGACAAGTTGCCCAGAGAGGATTAGAGGATCTAGTAGAGATCAGATTGCGAGCTAATCAGCCGTTATTGTTGGAGACAACTAGGCAGGAATTAATGGTTAATAAACAAGGGCGGATAATAACTACAACTAGTAAAGCATATGAAATTACTAAAGAGGATATCCAAGAAACTTTAAATTTAATGACTAATAGTTCGTTATATGCTCTAGAAGATGAATTAAGATCTGGTTTCCTAACACTACCTGGAGGACATAGAGTAGGCCTAGTAGGTCAAGTGGTAAGGAATAAAACAGGTATTGAACGGATTAAACATATTTCAGGCTTGAATATTCGGATCTGTCAAGAGGTTATTGGGGCAGCTGATAGTGTGATTAACCAGGTGATTAGTAGATCCCAGGATATCCATAATACTTTACTTATTTCCCCGCCAAGATGTGGTAAAACAACTCTACTACGGGATTTAGTCCGCCAGATTAGTGATGGAGTCGCTAGATTAGGATTTAAGGGGTTAAAGGTAGGAGTCGTTGATGAACGATCAGAGATTGGTGGGGCTTATCAGGGAGTAGTCCAGAATGAACTAGGCATTAGAACTGATTTATTGGATAGGGCTCCTAAGCCAGAGGGGATCTTATTGTTAATTAGATCAATGTCTCCTGACGTAATTGCTACCGATGAGATAGGTACTAAAGAAGATGTTGATATTTTAGAAGAAGCCTTACATGCTGGGGTGCGCATAGTGACTACTGTCCATGGTAGTAGCTTAGCTGAAGTACAGTCTAGACCTAGTTTACAAGGTTTATTTAAAAGAAATACTTTTCAGCGGATGATTATTTTAAGTAGACGGCAAGGCCCAGGTACAATAGAAAGGGTTATCAAGCGTTAGGAGGGAAGTCAGTGAAGTTAATTGGAGTTTTATTGATTGTTGTAAGTAGTAGTGGTTTAGGATTTTTAAAGGCTAGAGAATTTGTTTTACGGACTCGGCTGTTAAAACAAGTCAAGTTAGCTTTGCAATTATTAAAAACTGAAGTAAGTTATGAAGTCAATCCTTTACCCCAAGCTTTTGCAAAAATAGCAACAGAATTAGAAGCACCACTTGCTGATTTTTTTAGTCAGGCCCAAACAGGATTAAGGACTGGCTTAACAGCAAAAGAGGCTTGGCAACAAGCGGTCCAGGAGGTGCTTGTTGATACTGTTTTAGAAGAAGAAGATCGGGAAGTGTTAGTCAATCTAGGCTGTAATTTAGGTCAGTCAACTAGTGAGGACCAATTAAGGTATTTGAGTTTGGCCCAGGATTACATAGATGATCTTTACCAAGAAGCTAGTAATGAACAACAAAAGAAAGTTAAGTTATGGCGTTACTTAGGAGTTTTAGGAGGAGCATTTATAGTGATTTTAATTTTGTGATTGATTCAGTCTGTTTAATCAGGGGGGCAGAAGTCAAATGATGAATATAGATTTAGTCTTTAAAATTGCAGGCTTAGGGATTCTGATTTCAGTCTTTAATATGGTACTTAAACAGGCAGAAAAGGAAGAACAGGCTCAGATGTTGACTTTAGTAGGAGTTATTATTGTGTTAATGGTTATTATCCAGTTGATTGATCAATTATTTTCTAATATTCGTAGTATCTTTGGCTTTTAAGGAGTGCAGACTATGGAGACTATAGTCCAGATTGTAGGCGTGGGATTAGTAGGGGTTATACTTGCTTTGGTTTTAAAACAGTATAAGCCAGAATTAGCTCTCCAGCTAAGTTTAGTGGTTGGATTGATTATTTTTATCTTTATGTTGAATAAGATAATTGTCATTATTGATACTCTACGTGAGTTAGCTACTAAGGCTCAGATTGATCAAATTTATCTAAATACTATCTTGAAGGCAATCGGAATTGCTTATATTGCAGAATTTGGAGCTCAAATATCTCGTGATGCTGATGAGGGGATTATAGCTTCTAAGATAGAGTTTGCTGGTAAAGTCTTAATTATGATTTTAGGACTACCTATTATGATGGCTGTTTTAGAATCAGTATTACAACTTCTACCTTAAAGGCGTGGTAATTATGAAGAAGTTATTTCTGGTGTTCTGTTTACTATTTATCTTAGTAGTTCCTACCCAAGCTGCAAATGAGCAACCTAGCAAAGAACCTGGTCAGATAATTGAGGGCCAACTCCAAAACTTGGATTTAAGTGAGTTAGAAAAAGAGGTTGACAAGCTAAATAAAGAAGCTGGTGACTATTTACCTCCTCTAGAGTTAAGAGATATTATCAGTCTCTTCAGTCAAGAGGGATTTCAAAATAAGTTCTCTCAGGTGCTCCAAGGGTTACTGCGTTATCTATTTGATGAGCTACTCGTTAATAGTAAGTTGCTAGGCAAGATAATTGTGTTAGCAATGATTGTAGCAGTACTTAAGAATTTCCAGGCTAATTTTGCCCAAGCTAGAATTAGTCAATTGACTAACGGAATCATCTATTTAGTATTAGCTATTATAGCTCTTAATTCTTTTAAGGTAGCAGTAACTATTGGCCGGGAGACAATTAGCGATATGGTAGGTGTGATGCATGCTATTGTGCCTGTTTTATTATCCTTATTAATCAGTATTGGAAATTTAACTTCAGCTTCTTTATTTCATCCAGTGACTTTTTTGATAATTAATACTTTAAGTTCAGTAGTTCGGAATGTAGTCTTTCCCTTTCTTTTCTTTTCTACTGTCTTGGATATAGTCGATAATATCTCGGAGAGTTTTAAGATATCAGGTTTAGTTAGTCTCTTACGACAATTTGCTATGGGAGGCTTAGGTGTAGTTACTACTATCTTCTTAGCTACTATTGTAACCCAAGGAACAGTAGCTACTGTTAGTGATGGAGTAACTATTAGAACAGCTAAGTATTTAACAGGTAATTTTATTCCAGTAGTAGGTAGCTTTTTAGCTAATGCTTTAGATGTTGTAGTTGGTGGATCGTTATTGATTAAGAACGCATTAGGTATCTTTAGTGTTTTAATAATTTTAGTCTTTTGTTCTTTTTCTGTAATTAAGATAATTGCCCTAGCTTTGATCTATCGGTTTGCTGCTGCCACTATTCAGCCTGTTAGTGATCAACAGATCGTAAATTGTCTCAATATCTTAGCTAAGAATTTATTTTTTATTTTTGGGGCAGTAGCTGTGGTAGGAGTTATGTTCTTTGTAGTAATTATTATTGTGGTTGGGACTGCTAATTTTTCGGTCATGATGAGGTGATTAGTTATGGAGATGTTAAAGGCTTGGATTAGAAATTTAGTCCTAGTAATCTTGGTGGCCCATTTTATTGAATTACTATTACCTAGTAGTAAAATGCAGAAGTATGTGAAAGTAGTTGTGGGTTTTTTTGTTATTTTGATGATTTTAAACCCAGTTTTAAGATTAGCTAACCAAGGATTAGGACAGCCTAGTTTTAATTTGATTGATAATCAAAAGCCTTCTTGGGAGCAGATAGTTGAGCAGGGTCAAAAACTAAAACAGGAAAATAATCAACAAGCCCAACAGAATTACAAACAAGATTTAGTCCGGCAGATAACTGCAGTTGTTAAATTAAATTCTAACTTAGAGGATATTAAAACAGATGTTAAGTTAGACCAGAGTAATAATCTAGCTAGTGTTACAATAGTAGGTAGTGAGGACAGGGTAGAACCTATAGAAGTTGACTTATCATCTTCGCAGCAGGAGTCCAAGCCAAGTCCAAGAGTGGAGCATAAAGTGCAAGAGGCAATAGCTACTTTATACAATCTGACTCCTGACCAAGTTCAAGTAAAATTAGACTAGAAAGGGGTGAAGTAATGTTAGAAAAATTCTTTAGTGGTGAAGATAATTGGGCCCAACCTAAAACTTTATTGTTGTTAGGTTTAGCCGGAATGGTTTTTATTTTATTAGGTGATTTTACTGGTAACTTTACTTCCTCTAGTCCAACTACTTCTAAGGAAATTAGTAATCAACAGTCAACTGATAATATTTCAGTAGAAGAAAAGATAGAAGGAGAATTAGAACAAATATTATCTTCTGTTGCTAATACTGGTCAAGTACAGGTTGATGTAACTTTGGATACAGGAGTAGAACGTATTTATGCTCGTGATAATAATAGTTCTCATAAGGATGTAGTAGAAGAAGATGAGCAGGGAGGGACTAGAAAAACAGTAGAGAAAGAAGTAGAGGATAAGTTAGTTGTTCTTAATCAGGGAGGTAGCGAAGAAGCAGTAGTTAAAAAGAAGATTAAACCTAAAATTAGAGGAGTCCTGATTGTTGCTGAAGGAGCTCATAATTCTTATGTAAAAGCTAAATTGATTAAAGCAGTCAAAGTAGGTTTAGGAGTTCCGAGTTATAAAATTTCAGTATTACCAAAAGAAAGGTAGGAGATAAGATGGAAGTTAATATTTGGAGTAATAGGAAGTTAAAGAAGAGAGCAGGTTGGTTTTTGGTACTCATGGTTTGGGTAGGTATGGTAACGGCAGTAATTTTGCACCAAACTCCTCAGAAAAATCAGTTAGCAGAAGTTTCTTCCAAGGTTGATATCGAAACCAAAAAGCAGGTTGAGGAGACTCCAGAAGATGAATTAGAAGCTGCTGAATCACTAGAGGTAGCTGAAGTGGAACAACAGGCGCAAAAGAATAGTAAAGATTTTTTTGTAGAGTATAGAGTTGAACGTGATCAAGCTCGCAGTGAACAGATTAATTTATTACGCGAGATGATTAATAATCCTAATTCTGATAAAGAGCTAAAGGCGCAGGCTCAAGAGTTATTATTGAATATAACTAATAATATTGAAAAAGAGATGGAGATTGAAAGTTTAATTAGAGCTAGAGGGTATGAAGATGGAATTGCTTTTATTCATGATGATTCTGTGGAAGTAGTAATTGCTACGCAAGGTTTAGAAAGAAAAGATGCAGCTAAGATAGGGGATATAGTAATTAATACGACTGATATTCCTCGCCAAGAGGTTACTATTATTGAAAAGAAACCCGAATAAATTGACAAAATATTTTAAAAAAGATATAATTATAGAACACGTTACTCTATTACTCAGGTGAAATCTTCGTTAACCTGGGTTTTTTATTTTAAATAGAGAGGTTAATAAATTATAATAACAAATGTATAGATTTAAGTATAAGATTAAGTAAGAAAAAGGAGTTTGATTTTTCTTATAGAATACAAATAAAAGAGTAGTTTAGGAGGGAGAAGTATGAGTCAAGAAGTAAGAATTACTGATACCACTTTAAGAGATGCTCATCAATCCTTATGGGCGACAAGAATGAGAACTGAGGATATGTTACCAATAATTGGAAAAATGGATCAAGTGGGTTACAGTGCAATGGAAGTTTGGGGTGGGGCAACTTTTGATGTTTGTATGCGTTATCTTAATGAGGATCCCTGGGAGAGGTTACAATTATTAAATAGATATATAACTAAGACTCCCTTACAGATGTTATTAAGGGCGCAGAATGTTGTTGGTTATAAACATTATCCTGATGATGTAGTAAAGGAATTTGTTTATAAAGCAGCAGAGAATGGAATAGATATTTTTCGTATTTTCGATGCTTTAAATGACGTTAGAAATATGAAAACAGCTATTGAAGCAGTTAAAGAAACTGGGAAGCATATTCAGGCTACTGTTGTGTATACTATTAGTCCAGTGCATACTGTTGAGCACTATTTAGAGACTGCTGTAACTTTACAAGAGATGGGAGCCAATTCGATCTGTATTAAAGATATGGCAGGTTTACTAAAGCCTTATCGAGCTTATGAATTAGTATCAGCTCTTAAAGAAAAGGTTGATATTCCGATTGAGTTACACAGTCATTATATTGGTGGAATGGCTATTTCTACCTATCTTAAAGGAGTAGAAGCAGGAGCAGATGTAGTTGATACTGCTACTGCATCTTTAGCTTTTGGTTCCTCCCAGCCACCTATAGAAACTATGAATGCAATTTGGAAGAATACAGAGTATGATATAGGTCTAGATTTTGATCTATTATTTGATATAGATAGTTACTTTGAAAGAATCAGAAAGAAGCGTGGCTTTAATCGAGGAGTTACTAAGATTACTGATATGCAGACTTTTTCTCATCAAGTACCAGGAGGTATGATCTCTAACTTAGTTTCTCAATTAGAAAAACAGGATGCTTTAGATAAGATCCATGATGTATTAAATGAGATTCCTAGAGTAAGAGAAGATTTAGGTTATCCGCCATTAGTAACCCCAACAAGTCAGATTGTAGGAACGCAAGCTGTCTTTAATGTTTTATTAGGGGAGCGATATAAAGTTATTCCTGATGAAGTTAAATCTTATATTAAAGGTTATTATGGTCAACCTCCAGCAGAGATTAATCCGGAGGTACAACAACAAGCAATTGGTGAGGAAGAGCCAATTACTTGTCGGCCAGCTGATTTATTAGAGCCGACTTTGGATAAGATAAAAGATGAAGTTGAACAATATGTGGAAAAAGAAGAAGATTATCTATCTTATGCATTATTTCCACAAATAGGATTAAAATATTTAAAAGAAAGAAAAAAAGAAAGAGACATTTTTGGTGAAGAAGAGCCACAACAAGAAGAAATTAATGAGGAGGCCCAGGAAGATATGGAACTTAAAGACGTCAAGGAATTAGTTGAAATGCTGAATGAAACTGATATTGCAGAGATTAATCTAGAAGATGATGGAACAAAGGTAAGTATTAAGAAAGATCAAGGAGGTCAAGTAGTCACGCAGGGGGCTACTACTGAAGCAGCTCCTGTCCAACAACCAACTACTACTCAGGAAGTACAGTCCACTCCAGCAACTACTAAGCAAGAAACTACAGGAGAGACTGAAGAATCTACTGAAGTAGAGGGCGAAGAAATCGAAGCTCCAATGGTAGGTACTTTCTATCGTTGTCCATCTCCTGATGCTGATCCATTTGTAGAAGTCGGAGATGTTGTAGAAGAGGGAGATACAGTCTGTATTATTGAGGCTATGAAGTTAATGAATGAAATTGAAGCTGAGTTTAAGTGTAAGATTGTTGATATTGTAGAGGAAGATGGCGAACCAATTGAGTATGGTCAGCCATTATTTATAGTGGAAAGATTATAGTAGTATATTAACTTTAAATTGAGTGAAAAATAAATTAGATAGTTATAAACTGTGAGGTGTAGTGATAGAATGTTTAATAAGGTATTAGTCGCTAATCGAGGCGAGATTGCTGTCCGAATTATTAGAGCTTGTCATGAATTAGATATTGAAGCAGTAGCGGTCTATTCTGAAGCTGATAAAGATGCTTTACATGTCCAATATGCCGATGAAGCATATTGTATTGGCCCAGCTTCTTCTAATGAGAGCTATCTTGATATTCCTAGTTTGATTAGTGTAGCAGAGATAGCTAATGTTGATGCTATTCATCCGGGATATGGTTTCTTATCAGAAAATGCTCACTTTGCTGAAGTATGTGCTGAATGTGGGTTTAAATATATTGGCCCTAGAGCTGAATCGATTGCTAAGATGGGAGATAAATCTGTAGCTCGAGAAACTATGATTGAGGCTGGGGTACCAGTAGTACCAGGGACTGAAGGAACTTTATCTGGTAAGGAAGAAGCTATTGCTAGGGCTGAGGATATTGGCTATCCAGTTATTGTCAAGGCTTCCTTTGGAGGGGGAGGTCGTGGGATGAGGATTGCTCATAGTGAAGAGGAAGTAGCTAATGCAGTCCAGACTGCTAGTTCAGAGGCAGAAGCTGCTTTTGGTAGTGCTGAAGTATACTTAGAAAAATATGTAGAAGATCCGCGGCATATTGAATTCCAGATTTTAGCTGATGAACATGGTAATGTAGTTCATTTAGGAGAGCGAGACTGTTCTATTCAACGGCGCCATCAGAAGTTAATAGAAGAAGCTCCTTCTCCAGCAATAGATGAGGAATTAAGACAAGAAATGGGCCAAGCGGCTGTTAAAGCTGCTGAAGGTGTAGATTATTATAATGCTGGAACTGTTGAAATGTTATTAGATAAGCATGATAACTTTTATTTCATTGAGATGAATACTAGAATCCAGGTCGAACATCCAGTCACAGAATGGGTAACTGGCATTGATATCGTTAAAGAACAGATTAGAATTGCTGCTGGAGAAGAGTTAGGATATACACAAGAGGATATTGAGATTGAAGGAGCAGCAATTGAGTGTAGAGTTAATGCTGAAGATCCAGCTAAAGACTTTAGACCATCGCCTGGTAAAATTGAAAAATATATTACGCCTGGTGGTTTAGGAGTTAGAATTGATAGTGCTGCTTATCCTGATTATATGATTCCGCCTCACTATGATTCTATGGTAGCTAAGTTGATTGTCTGGGGCGCAGATAGAGAAACTATGCGGAAGCGAATGTTACGTTCTCTAGATGAATTTGAAATTGGAGGCATTAAGACTACTATTCCTTTCCATCGGGAAGTATTACAGAATGATGAGTTTATTGCTGGGACATTTAATACTGGGTTTATTCCTAAGCATTTTTCTGATGAAGAGTAGGAAGACTAAGTCTTAATAAAAAGGAGGCAGCAATATGGCAGAAGAGGAAAATGGTGTAGGTGCTATTCGGATTGCTAATGAAGTAGTTAGTATTATTGCTGGTTTAGCTGCTACTGAAGTTGAAGGAGTAGCAGGTATGAGTGGTGGTTTAGCTGGTGGTATTGCTGAGATGTTAGGACGTAAGAATCTATCTAAAGGTGTTGAAGTTGATGTAGGAGAAGTAGAAACTGCTGTAGATTTATATGTGATCATGCAGTATGGAGTTGAGATCCCAGAGATTGCTTGGCAGATTCAGGACAATGTTAAGCAAGCTATAGAAAACATGACGGGACTAGATGTAGTAGAAGTTAATGTTCATGTGCAGGGAGTCAGTTTCGAAACAGAAACAGAAGAGGAAGAAGAAACAGAGGCTGAGACTGCTGAGACAGAACAACCAGAAGAAGCTACTGAATTACCTCGAGTTAGATAATTAGTAAAATAAGCTAAACTCTTTAAAAGCTAACTCTTTTTGAGTTAGCTTTTTTCTTCTTCTTAGTTGGAATAAGTTTTTAAGATTAGTGAATGCTATTTGTTAAGCATGAAGGTAACAGAACTTTAAGATATTTGGTTGTAGAAAGGGGATTAGATATGCAGTATTTAGACCGTTTTTTTGTATTGCTGCTTACTGTACTGTCGATTGTTATTTCTCTATCTATGATAGGGTTAACTTTAGGTTGGGTTGATACTTCAGTTGTGATAGAGTTACTTAATCAGGATTTACAGTTAACAGGAATTGTAGGTGGTGTGCTATTTTTAATTTCTCTTCGGATTCTCCAGTTGTTTTTACCGCACCGAAAAAGTCCACAACAGACTATAATTGCTCATGGTGATCTAGGAACAATCCAAATTAGTTTAGAAGCAATTAAGAGATTAACAACAGAGATAGTTAATCAGGAAGTAGATGCTAAGGAGATTAAGACTAATGTTGAGGTTATAGAAGGTGGAGTTAGTATAGTATTAAATTTAGCAATTATCTCTCAAGCTAATGTTTCTGAGTTAGGAGAGCAGTTACAAGCACAAGTTAAAGAGCAGGTTCAAGCTTCTACAGGAGCTCAGGTGGAGCAAGTAGAAATTTTGATTAATGAAGTTAGTCGTACACAGGAATCTAAAGATGTTATCCTAGACTAAAAGAGGTGTTAATAGTGGCCAAACTTGACAACTTAGAACAGATATTGGCCTTATTTCGTGATTATAGAGGACGAATTTTAGGGGTAGTGTTAGGATTATTAGCTGCTATACTAATTATTAGTTTTGGAGTTATTCCTGCGATTTTTATTATGATGTGTATGGGTCTTGGTTATTATTTAGGAGCTCGTTATGATAATCAGAAAGATGTTAAAGATGTTCTAGAGGAGATTTTTCCTTCGCAAGAATAGGGAAAGTGGCACTTTCGTGCCACAGCTATCTGTAAATGGTTTTTATTACGGAAGGTCTGTTTTCTAGACCTGTAGGGTGAGCTGTGAGCTATGTGCCAAAAGCTTTAAATTCAAAAAACTTAAAAGAATATTAAGATGATTTTAATTTTTTATCAGAGAACAATCAGTGCCCTATAATTAAAACCAGCAAGTAATATATTAACTAAGATTGCCTAAATATTATAGTAATTTTTTTATTGGCAGAAAACATTGATTGTTCTTCCTTGAAATCTTTTGGTAACTTTTATAGTTTGATAAAAGTTACTCGGAAAAAAGCTACTTTGTAGCTTTTCCGAACTAGCTGTTAAATTTTTGCTGATTACTTTTTATTAAAAAAGTGAAGTATTATATCAATAATACATCATTTATTTAGTGGTAAAATAAATATTGTAATCGATTCAATTATAAATCATATAGAGGAGGAAG
This sequence comes from Halanaerobaculum tunisiense, assembly GCF_054657635.1. Lineage (NCBI taxonomy): Bacteria > Bacillati > Bacillota > Clostridia > Halanaerobiales > Halobacteroidaceae > Halanaerobaculum > Halanaerobaculum tunisiense. Next base: position 1,401 of record NZ_BAAHYI010000012.1, on the reverse strand, counting down.
ATTATGGAACAACAGATTAATAGACGCCAAGCTAGAGAGATTGCAGTCCAGTTTTTATATCAAGCTGATATCAATAAGGAAGGATTAGTTAGTAATTTAGAGAAACTACATGAAGAACAACCAGGATTAAACCTTAGAGGTAGCTTTTTATCTGATATAATTGAAGGAACCTACCATAAGATGCATGAGTTAGACCAGATGATAGATGATAATATATCCAACTGGAAGATTGAGCGATTAGGGAAGGTGGAGTTAAGTGTTATCAGATTAGCTCTTTATGAGATGTTATATGAAGCTGATATTCCTGTTGCTGTTTCTATTAATGAAGCAATTGAATTAGCCAAAAGTTTTAGTGATGACCAAGCAGCTAAGTTTGTTAATGGAGCATTAGGTAGATTAGCTGATGAGTTAGATTTAAGTAAGGAGGAGTAATCTTGATTTTAGGAATTGATACTAGTAATTATACTACTTCTGTGGCTCTAATGAAGCAAACAGGTAGATTAGTAACTCAAGCTAGAGAGTTACTAAAAGTAGCCGAAGGACAAAGAGGTCTACGTCAATCTAAGGCAGTCTTTCAGCATATTAATCAGCTACCAGCAGTAATTAAGAAAGTGCTCGAGAAAACAGATCAAGAACTGACTAAAGTGGTAGTCAGTGATAGACCACGGGCTAATAAGGATTCCTATCTACCTGTCTTTAGAGTAGGCGAGAGCCAAGCCAAGACTCTAGCTAATACATTAAATATCCCCTTGGTGAAAGTATCTCATCAGGAAGGACACCTCCAGGCCGGAGTTTGGTCTTCTTCTTTAGAAGCTCAAGAATTTCTAGCAGTACATATTTCCGGAGGAACTACTGAGTTATTAAAAGTAACTTCAGTTCCAGAAGAGATAGGCTTTGAGGTAGCTACTTTAGGTGGAAGTGAGGATCTACATGCTGGGCAATTTGTAGATCGGGTAGGAGTTGAGTTAGGTCTTTCTTTTCCAGCTGGCCCAGACTTAGAGGAGTTGGCCCAAGAAGGTAAGGCAGGTGCTGTAGAGGTTCCTACTGCAGTCCAAGATTATCAGATTAGCTTTTCTGGACCTGCTTCTGCAGCCATGCGACTGATTGAGCAAGGAAAGAAGAAAGCTAATATTGCTCTAGCAGTCCAACAAGCCATTGCTGATAGTTTACAGGAAGTGCTAAAAAATGCTATTCAAGGCGAAGAATTAAAAGATGTATTGATTGTAGGTGGAGTAGCAGCTAATCAGTATATTAGAGACAGATTACATAATAGATTACAAGCTGAAGCTAATTTATATTTTGCCGATCCTCAATGGAGCAGCGATAATGCTATAGGAACCACTGCACTTGGTATAAAGAACTAGTAACTTTATTTTAGAGATAACCTATTAGGTTATCTTT
>NZ_BAAHYI010000011.1:0-83159 GCF_054657635.1 Halanaerobaculum tunisiense | reverse complement strand
ATCTTCAGATTCTATCTCACGATAGACACCCTGTTACTATTGGTTTCACACACCGATACGACGAAAACAGCATGGATAGAATTCTCATCTACTATTTTCATAATCTACAGAGCACACATAAAAAAGGCCCCCAAAACTGGGGACCTTAAGTCTATATTAGGTGGCCGTTACATCATTCCTGGCATTCCACCCATGCCACCTGGCATTCCGCCGCCTGGCATTCCGCCACCGGCTGGTGCTCCGCCATCATCATCGTCTTCAGAATTATCTGCAATAGCAGTTTCTGTTGTTAATAATGTAGCAGCAGCACTACCAGCATTCTGTAAAGCAGTTCGAGCTACTTTAGCTGGATCAACAATTCCGTCAGCAATCATATCTACATATTCACCTTTATGCGCATCAAATCCAATTCCTGTTTCTTTATCTTTAACCTTTTCAGCAACAACTGCTCCTTCAAATCCTGCGTTATCAGCAATTAATCTCATTGGAGATTCTAGTGCTCTCTTAACAATCTCAGCACCAGTAGCTTCATCTCCTTCTAATTCTAAATCATCTAGAGCAGTTAAAGCATCTACTAGAATTGTTCCACCACCAGCAACAATTCCTTCTTCAACAGCAGCACGAGTTGCATTTAAAGCATCTTCAATTCTTAATTTCTTTTCTTCTAATTCAGTTTCTGTAGCAGCACCAACTTTAACTACTGCTACTCCACCAGCTAGCTTAGCTAATCTTTCTTCTAACTTGTCTCTATCAAAGTCAGAACTAGCATTTTCGATTTGACGACGTAGCTTAGTTACTCGCTGTTCAATATCTTTTTGGTCGCCAGCACCATCAACAAATGTAGTATCATCTTGAGTAACTGTTACACTTCTAGCTTGACCTAACATACTCTTATTAGCATTTTCTAAGGATAGTCCTTTATCCTCAGTAATTACTTCACCACCTGTTAGGATAGCAAGATCTTCTAGCATTTGTTGTCTTCTATCACCGAATCCAGGTGCTTTAACAGCTACACAATCAAAAGTACCTCGCATCTTGTTAACAACTAATGTAGCTAGTGCTTCACCTTCTACTCCATCAGCAACGATTAATAGCGGCTTATTCTCTTGCGCTACTTCCTCTAATAGAGGTAGAATATTTTGGACAGAACTGATTTCTTCATCAGTTAATAAAATATATGGATCATCTAAATTAGCAACCATCTTTTCTTCGTCAGTTACCATATATGGAGATAAGTAACCTTTATCAAACTGCATACCTTCTACAACTTCAAGGTCAGTCCCCATTGATTTAGATTCTTCAACAGAAATAACTCCATCCTGTCCTACTTCATCCATAGCATCAGCAATTAATTCTCCTACTTCATCGTCATTACCTGCAGAAATAGAAGCTACCTGAGCGATCTCTTCTTTATCTTCAACACCCTGGCTCATATTTCTAACTTCTCCAACTACAGATTCAATTGCTTTATGGATTCCGCGACGTAATCCCATTGGATTAGCTCCAGCAGCTACATTCTTCATTCCTTCATTAACGATTGACTGAGCTAATACTGTAGCAGTAGTTGTTCCGTCACCAGCGATATCATTAGTATTAGTGGCAACTTCTTTAACTGCTTGCGCACCCATATCTTCATAAGCATCTTCTAATTCAATTTCTTTAGCAATTGTTACACCATCATTAGTAATTAATGGTGCCCCAAAACCTTGCTCTAGTACAACATTTCGGCCCTTAGGACCGAGAGTTACTTTAACTGCTTCAGCTAAAGAATCAACTCCATCTTCTAATTTATGTCGAGCATCTTCACCGAACTTTAATTCTTTTGCCATTATATAGTCCCTCCTTGATTTCTGTGGTTTTATGTATGTCTCTATAACTTTACAAACCAAAAAAGCTTTTATCCTATCGAGCTTTAACAAGCAATCGTAGCTTATCTGTTATTCTACGATAGCTAAAATATCTTTCTCACTAACAATTAAGTACTCTTCACCATTATGCTCAATCTCATCTCCAGCATAATTACCATAGACTACAACATCACCAGTACTAACTTCTGGCTCAACTACGTCACCACTCTCTAATCTTCTACCTTCACCTACAGCTACTACTTCACCCTTTTGTGGTTCTTCTTGGGCACTATCAGGAATTACAATTCCTGCATCAGTAGTTTCTTCTGCTTGTTCAATATCTTTAATTACTACTCTATCACCTAAAGGTTTAATATTCATTTGGACTACCTCCTTTATAAATTTGATTTTATTATTAGCACTCGTTAACGGCGAGTGATAATTACTACATGATTAATAATAATTGAAATTCCGGATAAAATCAAACCAATAGACAGATTATTATTTGGTTTGAATCAGTAATATACCTGTTTAAAATCAATTAGCTAGTTATTTCTCAATTAAATTAGTTAATTCAAGCTATAAAGTGATTTTATCCAAATAAAACTTTCTGTTGCCAAATTTACCTTTATTTCATCCCACTGATAATTCAGTATAACCATTCAATTGATTTTTATACACTTCTACTATATTAAAATAATATCACCTTTAAATTGACAACAGACAAGTGATAAGATATCATAAATTAAACTCAAGTAGAGAGAAGGGAGGATCTCAATGATAGATAATATAGAAGATAATAATCAAGAACAAGCTGTAGTTACTGTTTTAGGAAGTGATAAGGTAGGTATCGTAGCTGAAGTAACTGATATTTTAGCTCAACATAATGTTAATATTATTGATATCAGTCAAACTTTACTCGAAGATTTATTTGCTATGATTATGCTAGTTGAGTTAGATGATTTAGATACAGACTTTGAAACTCTAAGCGAGCAACTAGAAGCAGAAGGAGAAGAGTTAGGAGTCAAAATTATGCTCCAACACGAACAGGTATTTCGCTATATGCACCGTATATAAGGGGGAAGCAAATAATGATCTTTAATACTAATGAAATCCTAGAAACAATCCAAATGATTGAAAAAGAAAACTTCGATATTAGAACTATTACTCTAGGCATTAACCTCAGAGATTGTGCCCATCCAGATATTGAAGTTTTAAACCAGCAAATTTATGATAAAATTACTAATACAGCTCACAACTTAGTTGATGTAGCTAATAAAATTGAATCTCGTTTTGGAGTCCCAATTGTTAATAAAAGAATTTCCGTAACTCCGATTTCTATAATTGCTAATGCTTGTCACAGCAATGATTATACTAGCATTGCTCAAACTATGGATAAAGCAGCTAAAGAAGTAGGAGTTGATTTTATTGGTGGCTTTTCTGCTCTAGTCCATAAAGGAGCTACTACCGGAGAAAATAATCTGATTAATTCAATCCCCCAAGGATTGGCTCAAACTGACCAGGTCTGTTCTTCAGTCAATGTAGCTTCTACTAAAGCTGGAATCAATATGGATGCTGTCTTAGAAATGGGCCAAACTATCAAACAAACTGCTCAACTAACAGCAGACCAGAATGGCTTAGGAGCAGCTAAATTAGTTACTTTCTGTAATGTACCCGAGGACAACCCCTTTATGGCTGGCGCTTTTCACGGGACTGGAGAACCAGAAGCAGTACTCAATATTGGTATCAGTGGCCCTGGAGTAGTTAAAAATGTAATCGATGATATCCCAGAAGCTGATTTCAGTGAACTAGCTGATCAAATCAAACGAACAGCATTTAAAATCACTAGAGTAGGTGAACTAGTAGGAGAAACTGCTTCTGATATGCTTGATATTCCTTTTGGCATAGTCGATCTTTCTCTAGCACCAACTCCCGCTGTAGGAGATAGCGTAGCTAATATCTTAGAAAGTATGGGACTTGAATCTTGTGGTACTCATGGTACTACTGCTGCCCTAGCCTTACTTAATGATGCCGTTAAAAAAGGAGGATCTATGGCCTCATCAGCTGTAGGAGGCTTAAGTGGAGCCTTTATCCCTGTCAGTGAAGATCAAGGAATGATCCAAGCAGCAGAAATAGGAAGTTTAAGCTTAGAGAAATTAGAAGCTATGACTAGTGTCTGCTCAGTAGGATTGGATATGATAGCTATTCCTGGTGCTACTTCAGCCGAAACTATCTCTGGGATTATCAGTGATGAAATGGCAATTGGAATGATTAACCACAAAACAACTGCCGTAAGAATCATTCCCGCTCCTGATAAAGAAATCGGTGATAAAGTAGAATTTGGCGGACTGTTAGGAACAGCCCCAATTATGGAAGTCAACGAACACCAAGCAGATCAGTTTGTCCAACGAGGTGGCAGAATTCCCGCCCCAATTCAATCTTTAACTAATTAATATTAACTAAAAAGTAGTGAGTTGAATTCAACTCACTACTTTTTTTATATTTGATTAGTGTAGCCTTTCTTCTCCCAAATATCAAAACCAAGCTGGTGTACTCTTTGTAGTATTTCTTCCCTATCAAGTTCTAGCTCTACACCTCTTATTCGAGCAAAAGTTTCAAAATTATAACCACAAATTCCAGCTATACTCCAAGTTACAAACGAAGAGCTACCATGTTCTCCTAAAACATACCCAAAAATATTCTTGGGATCAAATTCAAATTCATTACCAATAATTCTCATTAATCGGGCACTATCAACAATAGTTCCTGTTCCAAGCTCTTTTTTTCGGTTATATCCTACTTTGTTAGCTACATAAGTAACAATATCAACTGGATTAGTAACAGGAATAATAATAGCCTCCTAGCTATTCATCCTACTAGCTCTATTTCTATTCCAAACTCCTCTTCTAACTGCTGATAATTCTCACCAACTAAATCACAACCAGTAAAATCAAAAGCTATCTGTGGAGCCAATACTAAATCAAAATCAGCCAACTCTTTCTGATAAGTAGTTAAACTTTGTCTCAAGTCGGATACTGTCAATAATCCTGCACTCAGAATAGAACCACCAAAAAATTGGTTTTCAACAGCTAAGACTTCTACTTCCCTATCCTGATTAGGAATTAATAAATCTCTTGCTGTCTCCAACCTAGCTTCAGCCAGCTGAGAAGTGAGCAATAATATCTTCTCAGCCTGATAACTTCTTATTAACCTCTTTACCTCTGCTAACATAGCAGGATCTAGATCATAACTAAAAACCATTCCTGGCTTGGCCCCTGCCTGCTTATTAAGTCTCTGTTCTAATTCTCTCCCTTCACGTTCTAAGGTCACCAGAGGATCTTCCTGACTTACTAATTTATGAAAAGCATTAACTCGTGATAAAACTGATTGCTTATTAACTGCTATTATCCGATCATCTCTTACAATGTTAGCTCTAGCAGCTGGTGAATCAGATATCACTCCTGTCACTACGGCCTGTAAATCAGTAATTTGCTCGGGCTCTAAAGTAATTGGCACTTGATAATCAGTCCTGCAGTGGGCAATAAACTCTTCTAACTTATGCCATAAACTAAGATCAAACTTCATCTGCTGAGGACTATACTTAGTATAACCAGGCAAGAAGACTCTTATTGTCTCTGCTCCAGTCTGATTAAGGTAACTAATAGTCTCTTCTAAATCCTTCCACCCCACTAGATGAGGCAGAGCTACAATACTACCATGATAAGTAATATCTCGCTCTTGTAAACCTTGAGCAGCCTTGATAGCTACTTCTCCTTGTCTATCTTTCATTAGCTGAGCCCTGCCTTCTAAAGTAGCACTATTAAGAGACAGATTCACTTCTAAAGGTTCTAAAGTAGCTAACAAATTAAGTCGATCTGTTGTTAAGTTACTTCCATTAGTAGTTAATTTAATCAACGTAGTAGGAAATTCATCTCTTAGCAATTCCAGTACTTGATTAAACTGGGGATGTACAGTTGGTTCCCCTTCACAAATTCTAGTGATTGATTCTCCAATTACTATCTTTTGCTTCGCATCTAACATTTCTAGCAACTCTTTAATTTCTTCTAGAGATCGATGGCCTTGCGCATAAGTCTCCACTTCTGCTGGATTCCCTTGGTGACTACAAAAAAGACAATTCATATTACAGACTGAAGTAATTGGTAAAATATTATATCTCTGGGCTGATAAAATAGCTAATTGTTGTTCAGTATACTCGATTATAATCACTCCTTAAAAAAATCGTCCTCTTCTGTTAGTATAACCAGAAAGGACGATAGATTAAATTAAGCTGCTTTATTTGTTTTATTTTTCCCTAATAATTCTTTATCTAATAATTTATTAAAGGCTAATAGTAAAGGAGCAGCAATTAAAATCCCAATTCCACTAACTCGCATACCTACCACCAAACTAAACTTATCAGCAAAGAAGCCGGCTACTATTGGCCCTAAGCTGTATATTACAGTATACAAGGTAGAGAATAAACCAAAGCCTGTTCCTTGATATTGATCCGGAAACAACTTTAAAACATAAGAATTAATTAATGTATTATGACTAGAAAAAGTAACCCCAAAAACTACTAGGGAACTAATAACTAACCAGTGACTTATCTGACTTGTGAATAGGAAATAAAAGACAAAATTTAAACTTAAAATCGCTACTAAAACTCTCTTTACTCCAAATTTATCAGCCAACCAAGCTACTCCTGTCTTAGTTAACAAACCTACTATCGCAATAATAGTAAATAACTGATTAGCCTGGCTAAAAGAGTATCCTTTTTCCATTAATAAGCTAGGAATAAAGGATCGGAATCCAGTAATAGCAAAAAAGCCACAACCTCCCACTAATGTAGCCCAGATTATAAACTTAGCTAACTCAGTCTGCTGAAAGACTTTTACTGTTTCTTTAACTTCTTCTTTAAATAAATTATAATCTAATTCCTTATCCACTACATCATTATCTTCTTCAGAAAAATACATAAATAAAAGGTTAACAAATAATACTCCAGCTCCTAGACTATAAAATAAAGGGCGCCATCCTATTTGCCAGTTCTTCACAAATAATACTACAGTTAAGGGAGTTACTAAAGCACCAACTCCCCCAAATAACTCTATTAAAGCAGTAAAAGTAGTTTCCTTATTCGCAGTGCTAATATCTATAGCAAAAGAATATCCTGCTGTCACATATAATCCAGTAGCTAATCCCATAACAAAAGTTAATAAAGCCAATAAAAAATAATTTGGGGCCAACCCTACTATCACTAGGCTAATAGCCATTAAAAAGCCACTACTGATAATAGTCTTTTGACACCCAATAATATCAGTCAAAATCCCTGAGGGAAATCTAGCTAGCGCATAACCTAACATCACAAGAGTTATCAATAACCCAGCTTGAGTAGAACTAATCTGGAGACTATCTTGTAAAGGAGTAACTAATGGTGTATATACCTTCTTAGCTACTGTTTGAAAAAAGAATAAAAGAGCATCAAAAACGAAAAATGTCAACAAATACTTCTTATTATTAATATTAATACCTCCTTACTTAGGATAACTACAATTTTTTTATTACTATCCTAAACCATTATAGGAGATATTTATCTAGATAACAACTATTTTAGAAAATAATTTACTCTTCAAAGTAATCTGCTGTCTCTGCTAATAAATCAATAATAGCTAAATCCTGTGGACATATTTCTTCACACTCTCCACAAGCTACACAAGCACTTGCTTGCTGGTCATTTTCAGTCATACTATCATATTTTTTCTGTTTTTCTTGTTTTATACCAAAAGCTTGAGCTTGATTATAGATAGAAAAGTTCTTAGGAATTCTTACTCCTTGCGAACAAGGTAAACAATAACCACATCCAGTACAGTCAACAGGGGCCAACTCCTTATATTTATTAGCAGCCTTATTAACTACATTCAACTCTTCTTCAGACAAGCGATCTATTCCTGAATTAGCAGCACTGCCTATATTTTCTTTAAGCTGTTGTAAGTTACTCATCCCACTTAGCACTACAGATACTTCAGGTTGATTCCATAACCATTGCAGGGCCCAATCAGTTGAAGTTCTCTCTACAGTAGCTTGGGCAAACACTTCCTGTAAAGGTTCGTAGACTTCTCCAGCTAAGCTCCCACCTTTTAGTGGTTCCATGATAACAACTGGAATATCTTTCTCAGCAGCTAATTTAAGTCCTTTCTTTCCTGCCTGATACTCAGTATCAATATAATTATACTGAATCTGGCAAAAATCCCAGTCATAAGAGTTAATAATCTCCTTAAATAAATTATAATCATCATGGAAAGAAAAACCTATATTATCTATTTTACCTTCCTCTTTGATCCTTTCTATCCAAGCAAAAACATTCTCCAACCCTACTTCTTTATAGTTGGCCCAATGGTCTTCATCAAGAGCATGTAATAAGTAAAAATCAATCTTGTCTACTCCTAACTTCTCGAACTGTTGGTTTAAATATTTATCCAAATCGGCCTCACTTTCAATCTCCCAAGAAGGTAACTTAGTCGCTAGCTTAACTTGTTTCCGGTAACCATCTGCTAAAGCTTTCCCTACTACAATTTCACTTTCTCCTCCGTGATAGGGCCAAGCAGTATCAATATAATTAATTCCTTGATCAATTCCATACCTAATCATCTCTATTGCTTCCTCTTGGTCAATATCACCTTCAGCAGTAGTAGGTAATCTCATCGCCCCAAAACCTAAAGCGGAAACTTCCCAGTCTAAATCACCAAACTTTCTGTACTGCATAAGATCCCCTCCCTAATCTTTAGTTCTATTATTAACTTACTTAAAACTTTACTTACTCCTTGTCGCATTAATAACAGCTCCTAAAATATTAGCATCATTAGTATATTTACACTGCTTAAGCTGTGTAGTAATCGGAGTAGTTTCTTTAAAATAATCATTACAGATATCTTTAAATTCTGCCCTTAATAATTTAATAAACCATTCTTCCTCTGATATACCACCACCTATACAAATAACTTCAGGATTATAAAATGTAGTTATAGTTAATAATTGAACAGTTATATTAGTTATCCATTCTTCAATTGCAGACTTAGCTATTTTATTTTCAGCTAAATATTTGTGGGTAACTTCCTCACCATACTCTATCTCATCTTTTTCACTAACGTTACTATTATAAATTTCAATTAATGTACTAATAGAGGAATAATCTCCTTGCCTAGCAATAGAATTATCTTTTAAATTAATGAATGGTAGATGATGAAACTCACCAGCAAATCCATCTGTTCCATAGATAACATCTTCTTCATTACAGATGCATCCTCCAGTACCTGTCCCAATAATTAAAAAAGCTGAACTAGTAGTATTTTTAGCATTTCCTATCTTTAATTCACACAGACCTGCCGCCTTGGCATCATTAATAGTAGCAACCTTTTTTCCTGTCCTGTTAGAAACCTCCTGATTAACATTAGTCCCATACATTATTTGCACATTCGGAGCAGCATGTGATTTAACATTAGATTCTTGGTCAATCAGTCCTGGAGCACTAATTCCAATCTTCTGTACCTGGCTTAGATCTTTAGCATGTGAACATAAATAATCATAAAATTTATCTGTAGTATCAAATTTAACTGAATTCACCTTCCATTTTTTAATTATATTATAATCTTTATCTACTACAGCATACTTAATAAAAGTTCCTCCAATATCAATCCCTAAATAATATTGCTTCATCTTGCCTAGTAACCCTCCTTATATAAATTAAAGTAGGGAGATAATCCCCCTACTTTTTAAACCTACTACTTAAATTGTGGTAAGTAATCTTTATTTGCCTCAATTAATTCATCCAATAATGGTTTAGCAATAGCACCATCTACCAATGGATGAGTTAATAATGCTTGTAAAGCAGCATCATAATCACCATTCACCCCAGCTTCTACTGTTAAAGCCTCATATTCATTTACTACCTGTAGTAATCCTTTTATCTTAGCAGGTAGAGGCTTCACATTTAACGGATGAGCTCCTTCACTATCTATATAACAAGTTCTTTCAATAGCAGAATCATGAGGCAAACAATCTACAGTACCATTATTTTGTACATTAACATAGTGAATATCACCAGTATCATTATAAATAGAGCTAATTAAATCACAAGCTGCATCAGAATAATACTGACCTCCCCGCTCATCTAACTGTTCAGGTTTTTCTTTTAAATTAGGATCTTTATATAATTCAAATAGTTCTTTCTCCAGCCTTTTAACCACTTCTCCCCGGGTACCTTCATTTTCTGCTGCTTCTTGTTCCTCTTCTAACATCTTACCTGTCATATAATAGTATCTATGGTAAGGACAAGGCAACATTCCTACTGATCTTAATAAATCTTCGCCCCAACCAAAATCAGGCACATTCTTAGCACTAAACGCTTTACCAGAAATTAATTTCTGCAAAACATCATCAATTCTACTTTCCCCTTGATAAATAGCATCTCTACCCCATACTAAATGATTTAATCCTACTAAATCCATTCTTACCTTATCTCTATCCACTCCTAATACATCAGCACTCATCATATGCATTAGTACTGGAACATTACATAAGCCAATAGATTTTACATTAGTATACTTATTAATTGTTTCAGTAATAATTCCACTTGGATTAGTAAAGTTAATCAACCACGCCTCAGGAGCCAACCTTTCAATATCTTCACAAATATCTAAAATAACAGGAATAGTTCTTAGAGCCTTAGTCATTCCACCTGCACCTGTTGTTTCTTGCCCAATACAATCATACTTTAAAGGAATCTTCTCATCTCTAATTCTAGCATCTAATAAACCTACTCTAAATTGCGTTGTTACAAAATCAGCATTTTTAATAGCCTCTTCTCTATCTAAAGTTAAATGGATATTCATATCAACTCCAGCTTCTTCTACCATTCTTTTAGCTAAATCTCCAACTATATCCAACTTCCACTTACCCTCTTCAATATCCACTAGATAAAGATCTTTAACTGGTAATTCATCATAGCGTTTGATAAATCCTTCAATAATCTCTGGAGTATAACTACTTCCGCCACCAATAGTTGCTACTTTTAATCCTCGTTCAGTTGTCATTATTTAGCCCCCTTTTGTTTAAGACTATTAATTTCTTTTTGCATTCCTATCATCTCATTAACTAAATCTTTAGTTAACGTAGCAGTTGCTAAGTGATCTTGAGCATGAACCATTAAAATATTTACCTCTTCTCCTTCTCCTTGAGCTTCTTTACTAATTAACTCTGTCTGAATATCATGAGCTTTATTGAAACACTTATTGGATTCTTTCAACTTTTCTTCTGCTGCTTCAAACTCACCTTCTTTAGCTAAACTAAAAGCCTCAAAAGCCAACCCTTTAGCATTTCCTGCTTCAGTAATAATAGTAAATATAGTTTTTTCTGAAGTCATTACTTACCCTCCTGATTTGTATTTGATTATCTTTAAACAGCAGCTGCTGTTTCTTCAGATTCTTGAACTTTCGATTCTTTTTCTTCTTCTTTAAGTTTTTGTTTATCCCAGTATTTTAAGAATGGATAATAAATCATTCCTGCTACACTCATGGTGATTAACTGTAAAATAATTGCTCTCCAATCACCAGTAGTTAAAAATCCACTTAAAAATACTGGAGTAGTCCACGGAATTATAGCATAGGGCCTAGCTACTAACTCTAATTGCATAGCTATATAAGTAATAGTTCCAGCAGATAATGGAGCTAAAATAAATGGAACCATCATGATTGGATTCATTACTATCGGCATACCAAAGATAATTGGTTCATTAATATTAAATAAGCCTGGGCCAATTGCTGTTTTACCTAATGTTTTCAATTGTTTAGACTTAGTAGCAAAAATCATCAATAAAGCTAAAGTGAATGTAGACCCCGAACCTCCCATATTAACAAAGAAGTCTATAAAGGGTTGACTAACAATATTAGGTAATACCTCTGCTCCTTGAGATAATGCTTCAGCATTCTGTTCAGCCAAAGGAATCATTACTGAACCTAAAGTCCCCATAACTAGTGCAGCACCATGAACACCAACTATCCAAAAGATACTTATAGCTAAAATTGCTGCCAAAGCTCCAGGTAATGTTCCCCCTATATACATTAATGGAGTAGCAACTATTTGATTTATTAACTTTGGTATAGAATAGCTAGTAAAAGTGATTGCAAGTTGATTAACTCCCCAACTTAAAACAACAATTGCAAAAGTTGGAATCAAAGCTATAAATGATTTAGTTACAGCTGGTGGTACTCCTGCTGGCATCTTTATAACTAAATCTCTCTTAACTATCATTCTCTGAATTTCAACTGATAAAAGAGAAAGAATGATCGCTACAAATAATCCATTAGATCCTATCCATTGCCCCGTTATATTTCCATCAGTAAATGGAGTAACTACTAAAAAAGCCACCATACTTAAAATACCTGCTGATAACTGATCTAAGTCATAATCATCAGCTAGTGAATAGGCTATTGTAAATGAAGCTGCTAAAGCCATAATCCCAAAAGTAGCTGCTTGCATTTCTAGTATTTTCCCAATATATGGCTCAACCAATTCTGCTAAAAATGATATAGGTGGGAAAGCAACAATTAGAGCAAAAGAACCAACAATTAATAATGGCAAGATAGCAACTAAACCATCTCGAACTGCTTGTAAGTGTCTTTGTTCGCCAAGTTTACCCGCAACAGGAAGAATTTTTTCTTCTAAAAATCTAATTAATTTCTGCATCTTAATTTAATCCCCCTTTCTTCTCGCTTAAATTTATTTAAAGACTTGTCAACTAACCTCTTATTTTATACAACAAAGAAGTGTTCATCTGCATTCTTATGGTGTGCTTTATAGTTTGTAGCTTTATCTCACACCACAATGCTGTGGATATCCTTCCTTTTTTATAATAAAATTTAAATCTTTTTTCAGTTATTTCATAAGCTCTAATGCTTGATCTAATACTTTTCCACCATCTACTCTTCCATAAGCTGTTGGATCAATTACATCTACTGCCACATCATGCTTGTCACCAATTTTCTTAAATTGCTTCTTCTTATACCTGATTTGCGGGCCTAATAAAACAACATCATACTCAGTTACTATATCTTTGAATTTTTCAACTGCTTCTGCCTCAATCTCAGCTTCCAATCCTCTATTCTCAGCTTCTTTTTTCATCTTTTCTACCATTAGACTAGTACTCATTCCAGCAGCACAAGTTAATAAAATTTTCATGAAATCACTCCTTTAATTTGATATAGATTTACTAATTATGCTATATCTATCTCCAGGATAAAAATTAAAACTAAACTCTACTCTTTTATCTTGAGCAAGAGTTACCCTGTTTCTTTTTAAAACTGGCTTACCAATTTCCATCTCTAAAAGATCACTTAAATACTCATCACTTTCTATAGCTTCAATTTCCTGAATTGTTCCAGTTAATTTATATCCCTCCTCTTTTAAGGTGTTATAGATAGAACCTTCAGCTAAGTCTATTTCTAATAATCTAGGACAAACTGTCTGCGGAATAAAAGACTTCTCAAAAGCTATAGGAATATCATCCGCCAATCTCAATCTAACAGTTAAAATTACTTTTTGGCTCTTAGGTATTTCTAATTTATCACAAATAACTTCTTTAGGATAAATTACCTCCTGTGATAAAACCTTAGTTTCAGGCTCTAGCCCCCTACTTTTCATAGTTTTGCTAAAACCTTTAAAATCAGAAAAATCATCTATTTTTTCCTCAGAAACAAAAGTTCCTTTTCCTCTTTCGCGATATAAAATCCCTTCCTCTACTAAATTATTAATTGCCTTACTAACAGTCATTTTACTTAAATTAAATTTATTACTTAATTCTGCTAAAGAAGGAATCTTATCTCCTACTTGATATTCTTCTTTTTCTATTCTTTCTCTAATTATGTTTTCTAATTGATAATATAATGGAATTGGACTATTCTCATTAAGTTCCATAGCACACAATGTTCCCCCCTTTAATCAATTAATAAAAAAATAATAAAAACCTATCATAGATTATCTTAAAAGATGTCATAGTTATCCCTTAAGATATTTCTAATGATAGGTCTTATAAACTTAATTATAATCAACTTATACCTACTTAAATATTCACTTTTCTAAATGCCACCTCAAACAATTATATAGTACTTGTATACTAGTGGTCTATACCACAAGCATAATAAAAATCATTTGTTCCTAACTATTATAAAATTATATTATTATCTTCTTTTACTTGGACTATCTACAAATTTATTATATACTACTAGTGGTCTATACCTATCTTGTTTCTTGATTATAGTATAGCAAAAGTTTTATTTATTGTCAAATACTTTTCCTAACTTTATTGTATACCCGACTATGTCACTTCATCTAATAAAAAACTAGTAATAATTAATTAGTTACCGTATAACACCCACTCATTTTATCTCCCCGATAATAATTATAACTAAATTCTATTGGCTTATTATTAGAAAAAGTAACTCTCTTTTTTCTTAAAACAGCACAACTATTTTCTATTTTTAATAAATCACTTAATTTATCATCTGCTAATATAGCTTCTACTTCATCTCTAGCTTTAGTGGGGTTATATCCTGCTTCTATTAAGCATTTATAAATAGATGCCTCTGCTAAATCAACTTCTAATAATGTTGGACAAACAGAGTATGGTACATAAGATCTTTCAAAACCAATAATCTTTCCCCTTGCTAAACGTAACCTTTCAGTTAAAATTACTTTCTCATCTTCACTAAGCTCTAATCTATTACCAATCTCTTTTCTAGGAATAAGTAATTCTTGATTCACTACCTTACTTATACAATCAATTCCTCTTATTTTCATACTTTCCACATGTCCTATTAATCCAGAAATTGGGTCTAATTTTTCTTGGGAAACAAAAGTACCTTTACCTCTCTTCCGATGAAGTAATCCTTCATCTACTAAATTTTCGATAGCTTTTCTAATAGTCATTCTACTTAAATTAAACTGATCACTTAATTTTCTTTCTGAAGGAATCTTATCTCCTTCTTCATAATCACCTTGTTCAATCTTTTCTCTAATTATATTCTCTAATTGGTAATATAATGGAATAGGGCTATTTTCATTTAATTTCAACACATTCTCCTCCTAGTTTTATAAAATTATTAATGGTATTATAATTTATTTAAAGTTTCAAATTAATAAAACAATAAAACCTCCCAAAAAGTTAGGAGGTTTAGTTTAATTTTAAATTAGGATCAGCATTTAACTCAAAAGATGCTTTCTCCTTCTTCTGTTGCCAATTAAAATAACCAGCGCTAGCAATCATAGCAGCATTATCAGTACACAACTCCAGCTCAGGAGAATAAAAATCAATTTCAAACTCAGCTAATTCCGCTGCTAACTTATCCTGTAGTTGACTATTGGCAGCTACTCCTCCAGATAAAATAACCTGCTTAACTCCTTTATCCCGAGCTGCTTTAACTACCTTAGCAGTTAATACATCAACTACAGCCTGCTGAAAACTAGCTGCTAAATTAGCTTGATCAATCTCTTCCCCACGTTGCTGCTGATTATTGATATAATTAAGTACTGCTGTCTTTAAGCCACTAAAGCTAAAATCATAACCCCCATTATTTAACAAAGGTCGAGGTAGATCAATTGCCTCTGGATCACCTTCTGTAGCTAACTTATCAATTGCTGGCCCGCCAGGATAACCTATCTCCATTACCCGAGCTATCTTATCAAAAGCCTCACCTGCTGCATCATCTCTAGTGCGACCTAATATTTCATAATTTCCTAGTTCCTTAAAATATAATAAATTAGTATGCCCTCCAGAGACAGTCAAACAAACAACCGGTGGCTCTAATTGGGGATAAGAGATAAAGTTAGCATAGATATGTCCTTCAATATGATTAACAGCTACTAAAGGTAAATTGTGGGCATAAGCTATTGATTTAGCTGCTGCAATACCAACTAATAATCCCCCTACTAAACCAGGACCATAGGTTACTGCTACAGCAGATAGATCACTAAACTCAACCTCAGCTTCAGTTAAAGCTTCTTCAATTACAGGATTGATAAATTCTACATGCTTCCGCGAAGCAATCTCCGGTACTACTCCCCCGAACTTACGATGCCAGTCCACCTGGGAAGCAATTATATTAGATAAAACCTGTTTACCATTGTTAACTACTGCTACTGATGTTTCATCACAGGAAGTCTCAATTCCTAATGTCAAAAAATCTTCTGCCATAAATTTCACTCCCGACTAAACTAGTTTACAGTTTACTAGGCAAGAGTTTTCTCACTCTCTGAATTTTTTTAAACTCATCTAGAGCTCACTGCTTAAAAATAAGGCTAATCTAATTTAATGTCCTGCAAATTAGATAATCCAAGCCTTATTTTTACTCCAGTTCGCTAAAATTCGTTACTAAAAAATTCAAATGTCGTTGTGAAACTCTTACCTAGTAATTAAAAAAGGTTGCTTTAGCTTTGGTTTAATTAGAACAATTAGCGAATTACGATTGAGATAAGCAAGTAATATATGAACTAATATTCTTTGCTATCTCTAGTAACTTTTTAACCATAGAAAGCATTAATTGTTCTACCCTTGAAATCTTTTGGTAACTTTTGTATTTCAACAAAAGTTACTCGGAAAAAAGCTACTTTGTAGCTTTTCCGAAATAGATGTTGAATTTTTATTAAAAAGTTAAACTTTATATCAATTAAAATTTAAAACTGTAAATTGTA
The DNA here is from genome assembly GCF_054657635.1 of Halanaerobaculum tunisiense. Lineage (NCBI taxonomy): Bacteria > Bacillati > Bacillota > Clostridia > Halanaerobiales > Halobacteroidaceae > Halanaerobaculum > Halanaerobaculum tunisiense. The sequence continues at coordinate 66,573 of NZ_BAAHYI010000011.1, read as the reverse complement.
CATTGTCAACTGTCAATTGATTTATAGCTGCTTCCACATTACTACGGCATCTTCTCCGTTATCACTATAGTAATTAGGCTCGGTATCTACATTCATAAACCCCTGCTCACAATACAATTTCTGAGCTTGATGATTAGAAGCTCGCACTTCTAAACTTATCTTATCATAACACTCCTGTTCTAAACCAGTAAATAACTTCTCTAATAATTTAGTAGCCACTCCTTGTCTCCGATACTTTTCTCTAACAGCTAAGGTAGTAATATGAACTTCATTACATAATAACCAACTTCCTAAATAACCTACTACCTGTTCTTTAAAAATTGCTACTAAATAATGAGCATAATTGTTATTTAATTCTTTAATAAAGGTAACTACAGCCCAAGGATTACTAAAAGATTCTGCTTCGATAACCAAAACCTGATCTAATTCTCCTGTCGATAATGGTCTAATCTCTAATTGATCTAGTTTAACCATGTTGTTGCTCCCATTGAACCTCAGCTTGAGATCGTTTTAAATAATTAGGAGTTAAAGCAAATAAATCAGACTCATTTCCAGCTTTTAAAGCCCTAAAAGCTAACTCCCCTACTGCTCCACCTCGTGGTAAATTAAAACTATTAGTTACAAATTGAGCTACTGTAATTCCTGCCTCAATTTGCTCTTGATATTTTTGAGCTATCTGGCCTACAAAGTAAATTGGTTCTTCTATAGTGGCTAATTGATCCACTACATCCTCAACTGATAATAAAGTTTCTTTACGTTTAGCTTCTAGTTGATCACCACCCTGGTATAAAGTAGTAAATACTCGTCCCCCCCGAGCATCAATCACAGGACAAATATAATCTGTTACATACTTACAACTATAAGCTATAGCCTCTAAAGTAGAAACTCCTACGATAGGTAGCTGTAAAGATTGGGCCAACGTCTTGGCTGTAGCTAACCCAATCCGAGTTCCTGTAAAAGAACCAGGGCCTATGGCAACACCAATCCCCTCTAATTCTTCTAACTGATAACCAGAACTAGTAACTAATTCAATTATCTGAGGCATTAACCGTTGCGAATGAGTCTGCTCGAGATTCAATAAATGTTCTCCAATTAATTTCTCTTCATTAAGCAGACTAACACTTCCTACATCAGTCGAACTATCAACTGCTAGTACTAACATTTTCTTTCATCTCCGTTACTAGCTCAATAAATTTATTAGCTTGCGGAATTAATCTAATCTCTCTTTGCCCTCCGGTACCACTTAAATTAATATCCAAGTAATTATCCGGCATTAAAGAACCAGCTTTATCAGGCCATTCAATAATTGTTACTCCATCGCCATATATATAATCCTCAAATCCTAGATCATATAGCTCTCCTTCATCCTGAATTCGATATAAATCTAGATGATTGACCTTCATTCGACCTTGGTATTCATTAATAATCGTATATGTAGGGCTAGTCACCTCAGCTGTGACACCTAAACCTGCACAGATCCCTTGAGCCAAGCTAGTTTTACCAGCCCCTAAACTACCTTGTAAACAGACTATATCACCTGGTCTCAGTTTAGCACCTAGTTTTTCTCCTAAAGTAAAAGTTTCTTGGGGACTATTAGTTTCTATTTTTAACATAATAATTCACTCCTTATTGATTATCAACTTGAGTAACCTTTTCTAATACTCTACTAAACTTCTTAGCTAATGCTAAAGTTTGCTCTTCTAAATCAGTCTGGGCTAAATTAGCTGCTAAATCATTACCTTGGATCTTTTGAATTAGTACTATATAAAACTGAGCTAACTGATAATCATAATTCTCAAATAAAGCCGCTTGATACTTAACTAAAGATTCTTTTAATTGACCTTGCTGGCGTAACTTCTTCCCCTTGATGGAATTAACTCGTCCTGGAACATACTTAGTTTTATATTCTCCTTGTAAATTAACTACTCCTTGTTTTAACTTAATTATATCTTGGGCTTTTAGTAAAGCTTCTCCTTGAGCTAATTTCTCTGCTTGTGCTGTAGCTAACTTAAACTTATCTGCTAATAAATAACTTACAGCTAAATTATAATGGTTAGCTATAGTATTATCAATCTTCAATGCTGATTTAAAATTATTAATTGCTGTTTCTAGATTACCAGCAGTTAATTGATACTTACCTAGTATTTGATAAATATCAGCTTGAGACTGAAGTACAACTGCCTCTCGTAATAGCTTGGCTTCTAAAATTTTCTCTTGATTATATAAAATTCGGTTGATAGCTTGGTAAACTGTATTCTGTTGTTGGGTAGTTAAAATATCCTTATTATCTAACGCTTGTTGATAGATAGTAACAGCTAAAGTTAAATCGTAACGTTCTATAATCTCAGCCAATTCCAGATAGACTTCACCTTGTTTATGCTTCTGGAATATCTTCTCTATTATCTCTTTAGCAGCTTTTTTATCTCCCATAGCTAAATAAGACTCTATTAATTTAAACTTCAAATCAATATCTTCTGAGCTTCGCTTATCTATTATTTGATACTCCTCTACAGCTAACTCATACTTTTGTAATTCAAAATATAAACTAGCTAACCGACGCCTATTCTCTAAAGAATCATCAAGATAAATAATATAGCGGTATAACTCTTCCGCTTTGTCATAGCGACCAGTCTTTTTATAAAATTTAGCTAACTTAATATATCCCCAAGTATCTTGAGGGGCCAAAGAAACAGCTTTATTGTAAGCTTTAGCAGCTTTAACCAATTTATCCTGCGCAAAATAGATATCACCTAAATAAATTCTATAATCTTGATTAGTATCCTGGAGTGTAATTAATTTTTTAATTGTCTTTTCTGCTCTCTCCAATAAATAGCTATCAGATTTGTCAGCTAAATTATAATATACCCAAAATAACTCCTCTAAATAAGTAACATTTTGGGGGGCATACTCCACAGCTTTTTCTAAGTAGTAACGAGCTTCTTTGATCTCTTTTAACTGTAATTTCACTTTACCTAATAAGTAATGAAACTGAGGATTATTATAATTAATTTGTAAAGCTGTTTTCGCCTCTGTTAGAGCTTCTTGGTATCTACCTTCTCTTTGTAATAATCTGACCAATTTTTCTTTGTATTTTAATTTACTTCTGATTTCAATAGCATTTTTTAAATTAGAAATTGCTTTATCTAATTTATTATTTTCTTCGTAAACTTGACTAATCTGCCAGTATAATTGATCATTTTGAGGTTGCTTTTGTAACTTATCTTGTAATTTATTAACCTTAACTTGGTAGTTATCTTGAAACCCTTGAGCAAAATCAAAGTTTGTCAAACCAACATTAACCTGCCAATCACGCAGATTAATGGTCATTAGCCCTTGATCTAAACCAGTTCTTAATCTGATCTTACGGGGTAGCCAGATCTGATCCTGATATAATTTAAAATTAGTGTAATTAATATTTGCTACCTTAATATTACTACTATTAAAAATCTCAATCCTAGAAATTGTCTTCCGAGTTTTATCAATATAAAACCTCTGATTAGAAAAAGCATTCTTAAGCTGGATCATATATACTTCTTGCCCCTTATAGACTGCTTCTCCTAATAACTCTAACTCATATAACTTATCTAATTTCTGGAGTGGATCTTGATAGTCTAGTTGTCCTTCTAGCGGGAGTAACTCCATAATTGCACTATAATCAGGTGGTAAATATAGCCAAGGGATAGCATTTAACATCCTTGCTTCCTGAGGAATAGACTTCTGTTGGGTAGTTACATTTTGGGTCATAAACCTCTTCGCAGACTTCATCACTTTAGTCGCAAACTGAATCTTTTTATTTCCTACTTTTATTTCCGTCTCTACCTTACCTTTAAAGTCCTTAATTTCTTCTAGTTGGCTTTTAACATCCTGGATTAAACTAGAGGCTGACACATCATTAGCTGCAGTTGTAGTATAACTACCTCCTAGTAATATAAAACTAACCAGGAGTAAAATTAAATATTTTCGCACTCCCCAACTAGCCTCCTTTCTATAGTTAACACTTCTGCTAAATTAATCATTCAATATTTTATATATTATCTACTTCCCTGCCTAATTCCTTTATTTACTATTATTTTTTAGAATTTCAACTATTCATTAATTCCTAACAACTACTAGAGCTTGAGACCAAGTAGCAATTAAGACTACTTAACCTCAAGCCCAAAAAAATACTAACCTAACTTATTAACTACTAACTGAACAAAAAGAGCTACTCCTATCTTAAGTGCCTCTTCGGCAAAATTAAACTGCGGATGATGAGCCGAATAATATTCTGTATCTGCCTGGCTAGCTCCTAACCTAAAGAAAACCCCAGGCACTTCTTGTAGATAATAGGCAAAATCCTCTGATCCTAAAGAAGGAGTCAGTAAATACTCTAACCGATCAACATAAGGATTAGTCTCTATAGTAGCTACTACATCTTCTACTAAAGAAGGCGAATTAACTAACACAGGATAACCAAACTTATAATCCAGTTGATAATTAGCCCCTTGGCTAGCTGTAATCCCCTTAATTATTTGTTCAATCTTATCGGGCATAACTTCTCTTAAATCTGAATCAGTTGTTCTAACAGTTCCGGTTAAATCTACTTGATCAGCTATTACATTACGTCTATATCCGCCTTTAATTGTCCCCAGATTAATTACAGCAGGCTGATGAGGATTAATCTGGCGACTAGAGATATTCTGCAAAGCAGTTACTACTTGACTAGCTACCACTATAGCATCTACTGCCTGATGTGGTTCTGAAGCGTGACCACTATGACCTGTAATAGTAATATCAAGTTCATCAGCTGCTGCAGATGCTATTTCAGGATGAATTCCAATTGTTCCGGTAGGTAATTGATTAGTAATATGTAACCCGAAAATATTATCCACAGCAGGGTTAGCCAATACTCCTGCTTCTACTAGTGGTGAAGCCCCACCTGGCCCTTCTTCAGCTGGTTGAAAAATGAATTTAATCTTGCCTGTCAATTCAGCTTGGATTGTAGTTAGCACTTGAGCTACTTTTAATAAGATAGCTGTATGACCATCATGACCACAAGCATGCATTACTCCTTTAGTTTGTGATTTATAACTAACTTCAGTTCGTTCAGGAATTGGTAAAGCATCCATATCAGCCCGTAGAGCAATAGTAGAACCTGGCCCACAATCTAATAAGCCTACTACTCCTGTATCAACTACTCTCTCCACTTCTAGACCTAACTTTGTTAAAAAATCAGCCACTTGTTGAGAAGTCCGCACTTCTTGAAAACCTAATTCAGGATGGCGGTGTAAATCCCTTCTTAGTCCAATTAACTCTGACTCTAATTCTTCAATCAAATCAACAAGCCTAGTCTCCACTTTACCACTTCCTCTAAAAATAATTAAAGTTCAATCAAACCTAAACTGATCTTTAGTGCTTCATCTACTCTAGTAACTACTTCATCATTTAGCTGCGTTATCCGTCGTTTAAGTCTTCTTTTATCGATAGTTCTAATTTGTTCTAATAAAACAACCGAATCACATTTCAAATCACATTCTCCCCCATCAATTTCTATATGTGTTGGTAACTTGGCTTTTTCTATTTTAGAAGTAATAGCAGCTATGATGACAGTAGGACTATATTTATTACCAATATCATTTTGGATTACTAATACCGGTCTAATCCCTCCTTGCTCTGAACCTACTACTGGATTCAAGTCTGCATAATAAACATCACCACGTTTAACCCCCATTTTTAATCACACTCCGGTAATCTAGCCTCATAATTGAAAAAGGTTTTGTTTTCTAATTCAAAATTTTCTGTAGCCAACTTTAAGTTAACCTGAGCCATATCTAAGTAGCCTGCTTTTAATTCTTCTTTGAATTTTCTTTTCTTTAACTGCTCAAGTACTAATTGATTACTTTCTTGACTAGTTTTTAAATCTACTGATTCTAGATCATCCAACTTACTTATAAACTTATCCTGTAGACTCCCTATAGCTTTTTGTAAGTTAGTCAAGAAGACCCCTCCTTATACAACTATTGATTTATCATAATATATTGGATTAAATTCAGGATCGTGCCTGTAAATTATAGGCAACATATCTCTTGGACTTAGTGTCAATATTACCTAATAGTAGTCTCTACGATTAATACTAAAAATATACATCAGATTAGTAGTCTAATAGAATAAAAAGAGACGCTGTTAACGTCTCCTTAAAAATTAAATCCTTTGGTATGCTTCTTTATCAGCCATTAATCCTTCCTGGGCCAACTTGAGATTTAAATCTGCCATCTGAGAATAACCTCTTTTTAAGCGTTGCTTCAAACCTTCCTGATTGTCTTTACTATCTTGGTCTTGGTTTGCTAATTGCTGGCTTTGGCCCATACCCATATAACTTATCACCTCATAATAAGAATTATAAACTTAATGTTAGGGCTTGTAAACACAGATTAGACTAATCAATAACATTATACCACAAACTATAGGAATTTGAAAAGGAAATATCAACCTGGTAACTCTGGATATTATAGTTAAAAAAGATTATAATGAGTAATAATAACCATACTCTTTAATATATTCTATTAATTTTTGATAGACTTGATGACTAGTCACTGTACTGGAATCACCAATAACTACTAATTTTTTCTTAGCTCTAGTTAAAGATACATTTAATCGTCTAATATCCCGTAAAAATCCTATATTATTATATTCATTACTACGGACTAAAGAAAGAATAATTAATTCTTTTTCTCGACCTTGAAAACCATCAACTGTATCCACTTCTATCTCTTCGGCATTAATCAGTTGGTCTATCAGATCAACTTGGTCTTTGTAAGGAGTAATAACTGCTATCTCTTCTAAAGACAAATTAGCATTTACAGCTTGACTGACAATTTCGGCAGCTAAATCAGCTTCAATTTCATTCTGAACTGAAGTGGAATCACCTTTAGAATATTCTGGGGCATTCATTCCGACAGTATCTAAGAAAGTAATAGTTTCCAGAGCTGTTAGTACCTTTTCAGTCGGAGAATCTCCAGTTGGTAACTCAATATCTAAATCAGCTAACTTCCAGTCCTTAATTTGCTGGGCTGCCTCTAACTGTCCATCGTAAAACTCCTGACTGGAGAAATTCATTATCTCTTGGTTCATCCGATACTGGAGACTTAACATTTCCTTAATCCCAGCTCCATGTACTTCTAATAACCGTTCAAATAATGATTTATCCAGTCCTTTACCTGCTGCTTCCTCATTTAAAATAGTAGGAGGTAACTGCTTATGATCTCCTGCTAATACAGCCTTGTTAGCTTTGACTAGTGGTATCAAAGCAGAAGGCTCAGTCGACTGAGTAGCTTCATCAATTAATAATAGATCAAATTCCTTATCAGCTAATATATCTGAACCAGCTGTAGAATTAGTAGTACAAACAACATCTGCTTTAGCTATTAATTCAGCAACTGCCTCTGATTCTAATCTCTCTATTTCAGTAAATAATTGATCTATTTCCTCTTGTAACTCCAACCACTTAGCCATACCTGTAATTTTTTTAGGACTAAGTCCTCGCGGTCGACCATTAATTTCTTTACTAGCTAAATCTTTGATCTGCTGATTACTAAATCCACGCCGATTTTTACCGCTAGGATAGACACAGTCTGGATCATTATCCTGCTTATCTTTTAATTTATATGCTTTTTCACGTAACCTACTAGCTTTCTGATATTGCTCCTGCTTCTCTATTAAATAATCCAGAGTATGTTCTCTCAGCAATGGATTAACTCGGGCCGGATGACCTACTCTTAACACAGCAACATCTCGTTTAACCAGTCTTTCGACTAGATTATCAACTGCTGTATTGGAGTCTGCTGTAGCTAAAATTTCCTGCTCCTGTTTTATAGCCTGCTGGAGAACTTCAATACAAGTCATAGTCTTTCCTGTTCCTGGTGGACCATGGATTAAAAAGAAATCCTCAGCAGCTAGAGCAGAACAAACTGCCTGCTGTTGTGATTGATTCAAGGACTGATTATAATAATCAACCTCTGGTAAGCTTCCAAACTTAATTTCTGATAATCCCAATGATTTATCTCTTATTTCTTCTAATCTACCTTCAGCTGTTTCTAGTTCGTCTAATGCAGCTAACATTCGCTGGAAAGTAATATCATTAACATATAAATCAACTCGCAAACCCTTACTATATAAAAAACCAGGTACCTGATTAGCAAAACTAACTGTTAAAGAATAATTAGTCTGCTTAACTACTGTTCCAGTTGGATTATTATCATCTAACGGACGATTTTTACTGATCATCACTAAATCTCCGACACTGATTTCATTATCAGGAAGTCGTTCTCCTTTTCTATTTCGGACAAACTTGATTAACTTTTTACCTCCAAAAGCTGTTCCTTCATCACGACCTGCTAGATGTAAGATGGCTCGTCCTTTCTTTTCTCGTTGCTGCCCGGTTAGATTTTTAATCTCCATCTCATGGCGACGCATTTCTTCTTCTCGTTCTAACTGAACTAAATATTTATAGTGATCAATATAGTCTTTAATCTGGTCTAATTTTTCTCGATACTGATCATCAACTTCTACTTTTACTTCGACTCCGGCTATTTGATTATTATCCATCACCTCAGCAGCTTCATAGGCTATACTATCCTCTAGCTCCACAATAGCTACTCCAGTATTGAAATCTATCTTACCAATCTGTTGGCCATCAATCCCAACTTCATTGGTAAAGGCTCCTACGATATCACCAGGGCCAATATGATCTGGCAAATTTTTAACTATTAAATCAATCATCTTATCCCCCTTCCGCAGAAAAAATTACACCCTTAATAGGGTGCAATTACAATAATAAAGTATATCAAATAGGACTTACATAGTCAAAAATACTTAGTAGCTCATGGCTCACAGCACACGACACATAGCACACAACAGACTACAGACGCCAGATAGCAGACGGCAGATAACTACTGACTCATATATCGCACAATATCAGCTCTAGTTACAATCCCTATTAGCTGGCCATCATCCACTACTGGAAGACGATTAATTTCATCTTCAGCTAAAATAGTTGCTATATTTTCTACTTCAGTCTCTGGAGCAATAGTAATAATGTCTTCAGTCATTAAATCTTTTACTTCAGCTGCTACCATCTTCTTCAGATCCTGTTCGAATTCCTTTAGGCTATCTAAGTAAAAAATACTATCCAAAAAGTAGACGTAATTAGGAAAATGTAACTTCTTGTCCTGGACGATTAAATCCCCTTCACTAACTATCCCTATCATTTCTCCCTCTTCTACTACTGGCACTCCACTAATATTATTATCAGTTAAAATATGAGCTACTTCTTTAACAGTTGTATTAGGACTAACAGTAATCACATCTTCAGTCATAATTTCAGTAGCTTTCATTGACATCCCTCCTTAGTTGTTTAATGCCTTGGGGTAAATATTCCACTAAATCAGTTGGTACTAATGAGTATTCTGTTAGATCTTCAACTGCCAGATCAGCAGTTAAGCCATGGAGATAAACTGCTAATCTAACAGCATCAACTTCTTCTAAACCTTGACCTAAAAACCCAGCAATCAAGCCAGTCAAAATATCGCCACTACCACCAGTAGCCAAACCAGAGTTACCAGTAGAATTAATATATAATCTACCTTCTGGCGTAGCAATAACTGTTCTAGATCCTTTTAGTACCAAACAAACCTGATATTCAGTAGCAAATTCTTGCGCTACTTGTAATCTACTCTCTGTTATAGACTCAATTGATTGATCAAGTAATCTAGCTAGCTCGCCTGGATGAGGAGTTAAAATAGTAGCTGCTCTTCTCTTCTTTAATAATGATAAATCATCTATAGCATTTAATCCATCAGCATCAAGTACTAGAGGTTGCTCTAGCTGGTCAATTAGTTGATGGACTAGATAAGTAAGCTCCTCACCACTACCTAATCCTGGGCCAACAGCTACCACATCTCTGGACTTAGCTAAGTCCTTAATTTCAGGCAGAGCTTTCTTAGTTAATTGGCCTGCCTGATCTGCTAAAGGATAAGTCATAGCTGCAGTTAACTTCTCTTCTAGAATAGTATTTAAGCTAGCTGGCACTCCAACAGTAACTAACCCAGCTCCACTACGTAAACTAGCCTTGCTAGTCAAAGTAGCTGCTCCTGTCATGCCTGTTGAACCAGCTACTACTAATAACTTACCATAACTTCCCTTATGGCTATTAGCCTGTCGGTCAGGTAACAGAGGGGCTACTTGCTCTGGAGTCAATAATTCAGCCTTACCTTGGACACTTTCAACTACCCGCTGGGGCAAACCAATCTCCACTACTTCTAAATTTCCGGTATAGTTGGCCCCAGGATAAAGCACTAAACCTAACTTAGCTAGCCCAAAAGTTACTGTTCTAGCAGCCTGAATAGCTACATCTTTAACTTTACCAGTAGCGGCTTCTACCCCAGAAGGAATATCAACAGCTACTACCTTAGTTGCTACCTGATTAATCAATTGAATCAGCTGGGGAAATAATCCGCGCAAATTCCCTTTAATTCCTGTGCCTAATAAAGCATCTACTACTATATCTGTTCTACTCAATCTGCTTTTTAAAACAGTTATCTCAGCTTCACTAGTTACTTCTTTAACTGAATAACCTAAATTAACTAGACTATCTAAGTTAACCCGAGCATCACCACTAATATCATCTTTAGTCCCTAATAAAACTGTCTCTACTTTATATCCTGCTTCGGCTAGCAATCTAGCTACAACAAAGCCATCACCACCATTATTCCCGCGACCAGCCATAATCATTACTTTAGCTTCTGTAGTTGCTAATTCTTCTTTCACAGCCTCAGCTACTTTCAGGCCAGCTCGCTCCATCAAGACTACCCCTGGAATTCCTATCTCTTCAATACTCTGACGATCAATCTCTGCCATCTGCTTACCTGTAACTAGTTTCATTCTCTCCCTCCCTACAATACAATTGACAGTTTACAATGTACAATTTAAAGTTAAATTCAACAGATTCAAAATCTAAATCAAACCTATAACCAATTATATTAGTAATTTTTATAGATTTCATTTTATGACTTTGATTTCAACTGTAAACTGTTAACCGTAAACTGTACACTATAAAGCTATTGCCTCTGCTATAGCATAATCTCGACTATGAGAAATACTAAGCATGATTTCTTTTATTTCTTTATCTTGTGCTATCTTCTTAGCTTTATTATACAAGATAACTTCGGGTTTGCCCACCTTATCATTAATTATCTCCACATCCTGCCACTTAAATTCCCGAAATCCAGTTCCTAACGCCTTAACGACTGCTTCTTTAGCAGCAAATCGGCCAGCATAATGGGCCCAAGGATGTTGATAATCTGCACAATACTCTACCTCAGTTGCTGTAAAAAATCTATTCTTAAATCTATCCCGTTTCTTAATCGCTTGCTTAATTCGTTCAATCTCTATAATATCGACTCCTAATCCTTTCATTACTATCACCTAGTATATTAATTCTATATTTTTCTTATTTTTCCTTTACTTAAAAATAAGAAAACCCTGGAAAAAATCCCCAGGGCACTCAATTTATTCTACTGTTACACTTTTAGCTAAGTTACGTGGTTGGTCAACATCACAACCGCGCTCTACTGCTACATAATAAGCTAATAACTGCAAAGGAACTACCGATAAGATACTAGTAAATAACTCTTCTGTCTCGGGAATCTCAATTCGATAATCAAGATCTCCAATTTCTTGTTCCCCAGCAAGAGTTATGCCTGTAACAACTCCTCCACGAGCCTTAACTTCCTTAACATTACTTAAGGTCTTATCTAGTACAGACTCTTGAGTTGCTAGTGCTACTACAGGAACTCCCTCTTCTACTAAAGCCAAAGTACCGTGTTTTAACTCTCCAGCTGCATAGGACTCAGCATGAATATAAGAAATTTCCTTTAGTTTTAAAGCACCTTCAATTGCCACTGCATTATCAATACTACGACCGATAAAGAAGCTATTCTCTTGGTCAGCAAATTCAGTTGCTAACTCTGCAATCTTAGCTTCATTATTATCAATTAACTCTTGGGCTTGGTCAGGCAGTGCCTCTAAAGCAGAAATCAACCTCTGACTATCTTCATCTGCTAATAAGTCTTTAGCTCGAGCAAAATAAATAGCCAACATGTAAAAGGCCATCAACATAGTAATATAAGCCTTAGTAGAGGCCACTGCAATCTCTGGCCCAGCATGTAGATATAATACTTCATCAGCTTCTCGAGGAATAGTACTACCAACTACATTACAGATAGCAATTACTTTAGCACCCTTATCTTGTGCCTCGCGCAGAGCAGCTAAAGTATCAGCCGTCTCACCAGACTGACTAACTACAATTACTAATGTCCGATCATCAATAATTGGATCACGATATCTATATTCAGAGCCAATATAAACTTCAACTGGAATTCGAGCTAATTTCTCGATAGCATACTTACCAACTAAACCAGAATTATACGCTGTACCACAAGCTATAACCTGGATTCTATCATACTCATTCAGTTCTTCAGCAGTTAAATCAACATCATCTAGGTCAATATCTGTTCCAGCTAACCGACCAGTAGTACACTTGTTTAGTGCTTCTGGTTGTTCGTGAATCTCTTTTAACATAAAGTGGTCATAACCAGCCTTTTCAGCCATTCCAGGATCCCAATCAACTTCAAATACTTCCTTCTCCACTGGCTTACCATCTATTGTGGATAAGCTTACTTCCTCAGGAGTTATAACTGCCATTTCTCCATCATCTAAAATATAAACTTGGTCAGTATACTCTAAAATAGCTGGGATATCAGAAGCAACATAATACTCGTCATCTCCTAAACCAACTATTAAAGGACTATCCTCTCGAATAGTAATCAATTTATCAGGATCTTGAGCAGATAAAATCCCTAGAGCATAAGAACCTTCCAACATAGCAGCCACTTTTCTGACCGTCTCTTCTAAATCACCTGTATAGTACTCTTCTAACAAGTGAGGTACTACTTCAGTATCAGTTTCTGATTCAAACTGATAACCTTTAGCCTGTAATTCTTCTTTTAACTCAACATAATTTTCAATAATTCCGTTATGGACTACTACAAATTCACCATTAGCACTAGTATGCGGGTGAGCATTAGGAGTGGATGGCTTACCGTGTGTAGCCCAGCGAGTGTGTCCAATCCCAATGTTACCTGTTGGTTTCTCCTCTGTTACTAATTCCTCTAATTCATTTAACTTACCTACTGTTTTAACCACATCAATTTCTTGATCTTGATAAAGTGCTACTCCGGCTGAATCATAACCACGATACTCCAATCTCTTTAACCCATCAACCAATACAGAAGTAGCATCCTGTTGACCAATATAACCGACAATTCCACACATGATTGGCAACCTCCTCTAAATTTCAAATTCAGAGGCTATCCTAGACTCCTTTCACCTTATGATTACTCACAAGTGTTAAGAGTCTAGTTGAAAGAGTTCCGACTCTCAGGTTAATAGCCACTAACCTAGGGGCATCCGCCGATGGATCGATAGTCCCCTTCCTCGTCAACTCACAATTCGTGAGTCCGGGCGCTGTAATTATAGTTTACAATTTACAGTTGACAATTGACAATTAAAGTCAAACCCTTTATAACAAATCCACTTCAAAACCAATTCTCAGTTAAAATAATATCATTAAATTTAATTTTTTATTTAAACTAATAATTTAAATATCTTAATCTTAGATTTTAATACTAATTTAATTATATAACAATTAATTTATCTTACGATTCTGATTTTAAAGGGTTTAAACGTCTTGATTGTAAATTATACATTGTCAATTATCAATTGTTAATTTAATTCTTGCCTAACCACTTCAGCAATCTCCGCAGCCAACTCTTCTAACTGGTCTTGGTCTGAACCTTCAACCATAATTCTAATTACTGGTTCAGTCCCTGAAGCTCTAACAAAAACTCTACCCTGCTCAGCTAAAGTAGCTTCTACTTCACTAATAGCTGCTTGAATTGCTTCATTATCCTCCCAATCTTTGCTCTCTACTTCAACATTAACCAGTAACTGAGGTAGCTCTTCCATCTGCTGCCGCAATTTAGATAGTGATTCGCCAGTCTTTTGAACTACATCAATCAATTGTAAAGCTGTCAATAAACCATCACCAGTAGTATTATAATCCAAGAAGATAATATGACCTGATTTCTCGCCTCCAAGATTATAACCTTCTTCACGCATCTTAGCTAATACATAACGATCTCCATTTTTAGTAACTACTACCTCGCCATCTACTTCTGATAAAGACTGGTGAAGACCTAAGTTACTATATTTAGTAGCTACTACTTTATTATGAGGTAATCTATTTTCTTTTATCAGCTGCCGACTACAAATAGCCAGAATATAATCACCATCAACTAAATTTCCGGCTTCATCAACAGCAACTACTCTATCCGCATCACCATCATGAGCAATTCCTAAATCAGCCCCATGTTCTACTACGGCTTCTTGGATTACTTCAGGATGAGTAGAACCAGACTCTACATTGATATTTCTTCCTGTAGGCTGATTATTTAACGTAATCACTTCTGCTCCTAACTGAGATAAAACTTGCGGCGTTACTTGATAGGCTGCACCATTTGCTGTATCAACAACTATCTTTAAACCAGCAAAATTACTATCAATAGTTGTTTTTATATAATCAATATACTCTTCTAAACTATGATGCAGATATTCTGTACTTCCTACCTCATCTCCAGCTGGAGTAGGGGCTTGCTCTAGAGAAGAAAAGATAATTTCCTCAATCTCTTCTTCAACTTGATCAGATAACTTAAAGCCAGCCTGATCAAAAAATTTAATCCCATTATCTGGGGCTGGATTATGCGAAGCTGAGATCATAATTCCTGCTGTTACCTCTAACTCCTTAGTCAAATAAGCAACTGCTGGAGTGGGGACTACACCTACTTTAACCACATCAATCCCTACTGCATTAATTCCAGCTACTAAAGCTGCTTCCAACATATCACCAGATACTCTAGTATCCTTACCAATTAATACTGTAGCATCTTCTTGCTCTTGACAGAGGTGATAAGCTCCTGCTTTACCTAACTTAAAAACTAATTCAGGCGTTAAATCTTGATTAGCTTCACCTCTAACACCATCTGTTCCAAATAAATCTCCCACTTGGTCACCTCCTCTAATTTTAGCATATGCTTCTATAAACAAAATGTGACACTAATAACAACTATCCAACTTTCAATTATATAGCAATTAAGATTTTATTTCAATATTTATTTTTGATTTTACCCTATTCTTTGTTATATTATTAAATATTTAGTAATAATTACTAAAATTACCTAATTGAATGATAGGTGGCATTTTCGTGCCACAGCTATCTGTCATCTGCAAATGATTTCTATTACGGAAGGTCTGTTTTCTAGACCTGTAGGGTATGTCGTGAGCAGATCTTCACGGAGAGTCCAAAGGACTCGTAGGAAATCAAATTCCTTAATTCAAAACCATAGATATAGTTTATAATCCCTTAGGATATAAGCAATTATAAAGGTTTAAGTTTGGATTTTGAATTTAAAGGTTTTGAATTAGCAGAGCCTACAAGTTTCCCAGAAACTTTTCATGATAAAAAGCATCCGCTCACAGCACACCTTTCGGGTCTCACGACTACTTCATGATAAATCTACACACGACTGTGTCACCATAGGTGGCACAATATACCAAGAAAAGGAACCATTCCAAAAAATGGTTCCTCTAACCTAACCTTGTAACAGGATCTAAGTCAATAACTTCTTAAAGCACTTAGATCTTAAGTCTATTCTGGGTTATCAAAATCCTTAAATAATTCCTCTTTTAGAGAAAACTCATCTAAATTATACTTGAATTTTCCGTCTCTAGCCAAAGAAATAGTACCTGTCTCTTCCGAAACAATTAAAGCTAGGGCATCACTTTCTTCACTAATCCCTAAAGCAGCTCGATGTCTAGTGCCTAAACTAGTACTCAAGCCCTTCCTATCAGTTAGAGGTAACAAACAATTAGCAGCTAGAAGCCTATTTTGTTCTATAATTACTGCCCCATCATGTAAAGGCGTTTTCGGAGTAAAAATATTAATTAATAATTCAGCTGATAAAGAAGCATCTAATTCCACCCCGGTATCAATTATATCCTGTAATCCTGTATTACGTTTAAGTACAATCAAAGCACCTATCTGATCTTCACTCAATCTCATAATTGCTGCTATTAACTGATCAACATCAGTCTGAATTTTATCATGTCTTGTTAAATACTCTCGACCTATCTTTTCTAGCGCTCGTCTTAACTCTGGTTGGAAAATAACTGGAATAGCAATTAAAACAATAGTTCTAAGCTGCTGTAATAGATAATTAAATATTTTAAAACCTAATTGTTGACTAGTAAAACTAATTAAAAATAAAACTAGAACTCCTTTTAATAATTGAATAGCTCTAGTCCCTTTAATTAAAGTAATAAATTTATAACAAATCAAAATAGTAACCGCCAAATCAACTACAGTCAACAAATTAAACTCCATCTGCTTCCCCTCACTTAATCTACCAGATTTTGTAAACTACCAAGCCCTTCAATCTGGACTTTTATTTTATCTTGTGGCTGCATAGCTCCTACTCCTGGCGGAGTACCTGTCAAAATTACATCCCCAGGCTCTAAAGTCATTATCTGGGAGATGAAACTGACTAATTCTGATACAGAAAAAATCATCTGGGCTGTATTAGATTCTTGCTGTAATTTATTATTCTTAAATAATTGAATCTGTAAGTTACCAGGATCAATATCTGTTACAAGAGTTGGCCCGAGCGGAGCAAAAGTATCAAAAGATTTGGCCCTTGTCCACTGGCCATCTTTACTTTGTAGATCCCTGGCTGTTACATCATTAGCACAGGTATAACCTAAAATATGTTTGGGAGCCTCTTTAGCTTTTAAATCCTTAATCTGATCCTTGATCACTACTGCTAATTCTGCTTCGTAATCAACTTGCTGAGCCATTTGCGGATAATTAATAGTATCTCCTGGGCCAACTACTGCTGTAGCTGGCTTCAAAAAAATAATTGGTTCCTGAGGCAACTCCATATCTAACTCTTGAGCGTGATCCCTATAATTAAGGCCAGCACAAACTAACTTACTTGGTTGACAAGGAGCCAATAACTCCACATCTGCTAAAGAGTAAGACTTATCTGTTAGCTGATAATCACCAGCAATTTCTCCTTCTAGTACCTGTACTTGGTTCTTCTCTAAGACACCATAATTAACTTGCCCTTCCTTTTGAAAACGTACTAACTTCATGTTGGCCCTCCTTTAATCTTTTAGTAAATCAGCAATAGTTAACTGAGCAAAGTTATCCTCTAAATTACTCTGTAGTAACTCATAAACTTGCCAGACCTCCCGATCACAAAAGACTTGAGTAATATCTAAATCCTTTTCTACAATTGCCTCTTTACACACCTGCCAGATAGGAATATCTGGGGCAGAGGAAGCTAGAATATACTTACCATCTTTAGTTGCAGCTATCAGATCCTCTGCTTGTAACCTGTCTAATTCCTCCTCAATCACTGGCGAAGGAAGATTAATCCGCTCAATTAATTCTTTCAGTATAACTCCTGTTTCTCCTTTACTAATAAACTTTTTATATAAAATAACTAAAATAGCTAACGGAATCAAGACTCTAATCTCTAATGTTATCTCCTCTAGATCAGTAAAATAATAAAGGTTTTTCCGATGCTGAAAGACATAAGAAACAACAGCCCCTAACAAAGAAATGACCCAGATTAAATATAACCAAACTAAAAATAAAGGCACAGCTGCCAAAGAACCATAAATCTGATTATAACCTACTATATGAGTAGTATAGAAAGTATATAAGTTACGAGCTAACTGAAATAACAACCCACTAGTCAGCCCTCCTACTAAAGCAGCTAAAACTTCTACCTCAGTATTAGGGATTAAATAGTAAGCTAGAAAAAAGATTATAAAATAGGAAACTACTGAAACCACCCGAAAGATCATATTTTGTCCTATAGGCAAATTACCTAGATACATACTACCTACTGCTAAAGCCAAACTCAAAGATAGAGTAGCTAAAAAAGTACCTAAAGTAATCAAAGTCCAAAAATAAACAAATCTCGTAAATAGGTCACGGTGTTGAGAGATCCCCCAAATTTTATTAAAAGTTCTTTCTACTCTAGCTAATAAAAAGATCACTACCATAACTAAAGAAAAGAAACTAATAGCTCCTAACTGATTGATATCAATATTAGTCACATGCTGTTCCAGATAGTTGATTACTTCGTGGCCTGTGCCAGTGGCTAAATTATTCAGAATAGCTAACTTTAATCTAGCAATTAAATCACTCAAGCCTCCAAAGTTAAATAAAGTTAGAAGATAAAAAGAAAAGATTAATACAGGAATGATTGAGAGTAAAGTAGTATACACCAGACTCATAGCATTAACAAAGAGATCTACTTCTTTAGACTTCCGATAGACTAACTTGATAAATGATTTCCCATCAATGCTAAATAATTTTTCTATCATAAGATCCCTCACTTGCAAAAAATGTATTTAATACTTAATTTTATTTTAAACTAAATTATTCATTTTAACAAAAAAAGAGCAACCTTTAACAGTTGCCCTAACATTATAAAAATATTATTTTTCATCTCTCTTTAATTTTACGCCATACTCTATACTATCTACTCTAGCTTTTTTATAAACCAAAAAAGCTATCGTGATTCCAGCTACTTTAAACTCTTAAGAAAAAGTTTATATATCTTTGTCGCGTTTAAGTTTCACACCATATTCTATGCTATCTACTAAAGCCTGCCAACTGGCTTCGATTATATTTGTGGAAGCTCCTACAGTTCCCCAAGTATTGTGTCCATCTCCCGATTCAATCAGGACTCTAACTTTAGAACCTGTACCATCATTCCCATCTAAGACACGTACCTTATAATCAATCAAGTGAATTTCCTCTAAAGTTGGATAAAATCTGACTAAAGCCTTTCTTAAAGCACTATCAAGAGCATTGACTGGACCATTACCCTCTGCAGCTGTATGGACTTCCTGATCATCAACATGAACTTTAATCGTTGCCTCGGAAACCGGGGCCAACTCTCCCCGCTTTTCAGTAATAATCCTAACTCCTTCTAATTCAAACAACTTTTCATAAGTTCCAGTTGCCTTAGCAACTAATAATTCAAAAGAAGCTTCTGCTCCTTCAAAATGATATCCTTGATGTTCTAACTCTTTTATCTTATCTAACACTTGCCGGAAATCAGTTGTATCGGGATCAATATCAATTCCTAATTCTTGCGCTTTATAAACTAAATTACTCTTCCCTGATAACTCAGAAACTAACACATTCCTTTTATTTCCTACTAATTCCGGCTCAATATGTTCATAGGTATCAGGTTCCTTTAAAATTGCACTAACATGAATTCCGCCTTTATGAGCAAAAGCACTGTCTCCCACATAGGGACTATGAGTTGGTGGATTTAAATTAGCAACTTCACTTACATAACGAGAAACTTCTGTTAACCGCTCTAGTTCTTGCTTAGTAACTAGGTCATAACCATACTTTAATTTTAAATTAGGTATAATAGCAGATAAATTAGCATTACCACATCGTTCTCCAAACCCATTAATTGTTCCCTGAATCTGCTTCACTCCTGCTTCTACTGCTACTAAAGAATTGGCTACAGCTACATCTGAATCATTATGAGCATGAATTGCTAAAGGAGTGGATAACCTTTCTTTAACCTCAGTAATGATTTCTCTAATTTTAAAAGGCATTGTCCCTCCGTTAGTATCACATAAAACTAAAGAATCAGCTCCACCTCTTTCAGCTGCTTGTAACACTTTAAGAGCATATTCAACATTAGCTTTAAAACCAGCAAAGAAATGTTCAGCATCAAAATTAACCTCTAACCCATGGTCTTTTAAATATCTAACTGAACTTTCTACCATCTTTAAATTTTCTGCTAAAGTCGTCTCTAAAGCATCAGTAACATGAAGATCCCAAGCTTTCCCAAAGATAGTTGCTACCTGAACACCACAGTCTAAAATAGCATTTAAATTTTTATCTTCTTTAGCTTTAATATTAGCTCGTCTAGTGCTACCAAAAGCAGCTACTTGAGTACTAGTCAGGTCTAAATCTTGTACTTTTTTAAAGTATTCAATATCCTTAGGATTGGAACCCGGCCAGCCCCCTTCTACATAATCAACACCTAACTCATCCAGCTGTTGAGTGATTTTTAATTTATCCTTGGTTGAATAAGAAATACCTTGGCGCTGGATTCCATCTCGTAAGGTGGTATCATAGATCTGTAACATTACTCCATCACCTCTATTCTAACAAACTACAGATTTGATCTCCTGCTTGCTCTGTAGTCAAATTACCACCCATATCAGGAGTAGTTTGATCCTCTTGTAATGATTTCTGAACAGCATCTTCTATCTGAGCAGCTTCCTCCGGATAACCAAGAATTTCCACCATCATACTGGCTGCTAGTATAGCAGCTAGTGGATTAGCTTTATTCTCGCCTGCAATATCAGGGGCTGAACCATGGACTGGTTCAAACATAGATACTCCCTCGGGATTAATATTACCAGAAACTGCTAGACCCATCCCGCCTTGGATCTCTGCTCCTAAGTCCGTAATAATATCACCAAACATATTACAAGTAACTACTACATCAAAGTCCTCTGGATTACGGACCAACTTCATTGTAATAGCATCAACTAACATATGATCTTGTTCAACTGACTTATACTCTGCTCCTAATTCAGAAAATACTCGTTGCCAAAGGTCATGAGCATAAGTTAAAACATTACTCTTATCACATAACGTTAATTTAGTATCAGGTCCTTGGTCAGCAGCATAATCATAGGCATAACGCGTTACTCGTTCTACTCCTTTATAGGTATTAACCATCTCTTGAGTAGCTACCTCATCTTCAGTATCTTTCTTTAAGAAACCACCTACTCCAGAATATAGTCCTTCTGTATTTTCGCGAATAATCATCATATCAATATCCGCTGGATTCTTATCCTTTAGTGGAGTGAAGCGAGAATCATACAGTCTAATCGGTCTTAAATTAATATACTGATCAAAAGAAAATCTTAGATCAAGCAAAATTCCATGCTCTAAAACACCGGGCTCAACTCGAGGATCACCTACAGCACCTAAATAAATAGCATCAAATTCCTCTAATTCAGCTTTTACTTCATCAGTTATTAATTCACCAGTTTCTAGATAATGATCTGCTCCTAGTGGAAACTCCTTAAATTCAAAATCCAAATCACTAACCTCTTCTAACTTTTCTAATACTTTAACTCCTTGACTAACTACTTCCGGGCCAATCCCATCACCAGGTATTAATGCAATCTTTTCCGTCATTATTACTCACTTCTCCCTTCAATAATAAATTTACAATTTAAAATTGACAATTAACCCCCATTAAAATATTTATATAGATAAACAACTATAAAAAGTTTAAGTTTGAGATTAAGTCTAAGTCAATCATAAAAGCTTATGATTTTACTCAAATCAGACTTAGAATGGTTTTGATTTTTTAATTTTTAATCATTTCTCTAACATAATTCACTAACCCATCTTGATCCATTATCTCCTGCATAAATCCAGGAAACGGTTCCGCTTGATATTCTTCATCTTGCGTTAGGTTTTTAATTGTTCCTGACTCAATATCCACTTTAACTTCATCCTCTTCAGCAATCCCCTCTACAGCAGCTGGACATTCTAAAATTGGTAGTCCAATATTAATTGAATTCCGATAAAAGATCCGAGCAAAAGAATTAGCAATTACACAAGAAACTCCTGCTACTTTAATAGCTAATGGCGCATGTTCCCGAGAACTTCCACAACCAAAATTATCTTCTGCTACAATTAAATCTCCCTCTGACATCTTAGTAGTAAACTCTTCATCTAGATCTTCTAAACAATGTTTAGCTAATTCCTCTGGCTGAGATGTATTTAAATAGCGAGCGGGAATAATCACGTCAGTATCTACATCATCTCCATATTTCCATGCTGTCCCTTTAAATTCCATCCTACATTGCCTCCTTTGGACTAACAATCTTACCTTTGATAGCTGAAGCTGCTGCTACTGCTGGATTTGACAGATAAACTTCACTTTCCGGATGGCCCATTCGACCAACAAAGTTTCGATTAGTTGTAGCAATAGCTCGTTCTCCTTCAGCTAAAATACCCATATGACCACCTAAGCAAGGGCCACAAGTTGGTGTACTAACTGCTGCTCCAGCATCTAAGAAAATATCGACTAAGCCTTCCTTCATTGCCTGCCGATAAATTTCTTGCGTTCCCGGGAAGACAATCAACCGTAAATGATCGGCCTTTTTGTTTCCTTCTAGTACTTCAGCTGCAACTCTTAAATCCTCTAATCGGCCATTAGTACAAGAACCAATCACTGCCTGATCTAACTTAACATCTCCTACTTGACTAATCCCTTTTGTATTCTCCGGCAAATGAGGGAAAGCAACTTGTGGTTCAATTTCACTGACATCATACTCAATTACATCATCATAGTCAGCATCTTGATCACTCTCATAAACTGTATAATCCCTTTGAGCTCGATCCTGAACATACTCTAAAGTAGTCTCATCAGGCTCAATCAAACCACACTTACCTCCAGCCTCAATAGCCATATTCGACATTGTCATTCGATTAGCCATAGAAAAATCTTCAATTACTTCTCCACTAAACTCCATAGCTTTATAAAGAGCCCCATCAACACCGATATCACCAATAGTATATAAAATTAGATCTTTGCCGCTAACCCAGTCTTGTAGTTCTCCGTTGTAAACAAATTTAATTGTTTCGGGCACCTTAAACCAAGCTTCACCATTAGCCATACCTGCTGCCATATCAGTACTACCTACACCAGTACCTAACGCACCTAAAGCACCATAAGTACAAGTGTGAGAATCAGCCCCAATAATAATATCTCCTGGTAAAGCTAATCCTTTCTCTGGTAGTAAACAATGTTCAATCCCCATTTCTCCTAGTTCAAAATAATTAGTAATCTCTTTATCCTGAGCAAAATTCCTAATCATCTTACATTGCTGAGCAGAATTAATATCTTTATTAGGCGCAAAATGATCAGGCACAATAGCTACTCTATCTTGATCAAACACCTGATCTACTCCAATCTTATTAAACTCCTTGATAGCTACTGGAGTAGTTACATCATTTCCTAGTACCAAATCAACTTCTGCAGTAACTAAGTCACCTGGCTTTACCTTATCTTGACCAGCATGATCAGCTAATATCTTTTCTACCATCGTCATTCCCATAACTACTTCCTCCTCGACTTCTTTAATTAATATATAATTTACAGTTAAAACAATAAATCTAAAGATAAAATTATAACTAGATTGATATATTGTGTCACCGCAGGTGACAGAGTCGTCAGCTATCTGCTATGAGCTATCAGCTAACTCAAAACCTTTAAATTCAAAATCTAACCCCTTTAAAACTACTATGTTTTAAGGGTTTGAATTAGTCGTTTTGAATTTGAATTAGCTCACGACACACCCTACAGGTCTAGAAAACAGACCTTCCGTAATAAAAACCATTTGCAGACGGCAGATAGCTGTGGCACAAAAGTGCCACACTATTCTCCAGCAATCTTATTAATAGCATTATTATAGGCTTTAGCACTAGCTTTAATTACATCAGTATCTACTCCACGACCAATAAATATTTCTTCCTGATGCTCTAACTTAACAACAACTTCTCCTAAGGCATCTTTACCACCAGTAACAGCATCAATATTGTAATCATTTAATGTACAATCTAGCCCAGTGATCCGATTAATTGCCTGGTAGATAGCATCTACTGGCCCACCTTCTGAACAAGCTGATTCAGTTATCTCTTCTCCTGCTTTCTCCATCTGCAAAGTAGCTGTAGCTAAGCCAGAGCTGCTAGTTACCTGCAACAGATCAAGCTGATAAACTTGACTAACTTGACTGATTTCATCCTCAATAATTGCTTCTAAATCAAGGCTAGTAAACTCTTCTTTCTTATCAGCTAACTCTTTAAATCTTTTAAAAGCAGAATCTAACTCAACCTGATCTAATTGATAACCTAATTTTTCTAATTTATCCTTAAAAGCATGGCGGCCTGAATGCTTACCTAATACAATATTATTTTTCTCTAACCCAATTGTTTGAGCATCCATAATCTCATAAGTTGTTCGTTCTTCAATTACTCCATGCTGATGAATACCAGATTCATGAGCAAAAGCATTCTTTCCAACAATAGCTTTATTAGGTTGAATAGGCATACCAGTCAAATGACTAACTAACCTACTAATACGAGAAATCTCATCTAACTTGAGAGTTGTTTGCTGATCAAAACGATCATGTCTAGTATTTAAAACTAATGCAATTTCTTCTAAAGCTGTATTACCAGCTCGTTCACCTAAACCATTAACTGCACATTCTACCTGCTGAGCTCCATTTTTAATAGCAGCTAAAGAATTAGCTACTGCTAAACCAAGATCATTGTGACAATGCACACTGATCTCTGCTTGATTAATATTAGGTACATTATCAGTAATATATTTTATAAGTCCCCCAAATTCTTCTGGGGTAGCATAACCTACCGTATCAGGAATATTAACAATTGTTGCTCCAGCATCAATTGTTGCTTCAACAATATCACATAAAAAATCTTTATCCGTTCGAAAAGCATCTTCAGCTGAAAACTCAACATTATTAGTATATGTTTTAGCATACTTTACTGCTTTAACAGCTGACTCTAATACTTCTTGTGGTTTCTTTTGTAATTTATATTCCATATGAACTGGAGAAGTAGCAATAAAGGTATGAATTCTAGGTTTATTAGCCGCCTGTAACGCTTCCCAAGCTCGATCTATATCCTTTTTAGTAGCTCTAGCTAATCCAGCTATTACCGGACCTGAAACTTCTTGAGCTATTTTTTTTACTGCTTTAAAATCCCCTTGAGAAACAACTGGAAATCCAGCTTCAATAACATCAACCTCTAATTCAGCTAATTGCTTAGCAACTTCTACCTTTTCCTTAACATTTAAGCTAACTCCAGGAGATTGTTCACCATCACGTAACGTTGTATCAAAGATCTTGACTCCCATCTACTCCACTCCTTATCTGCTAGTTATAAGTGATGAGTCTTGAGTCATGAGCTAACTAATAGCTCACGACTCATAGCTCACAGCTTTATGTTACTGATTCCTAACTATTCCTCACTCCAATTTATCTTTTCTCTTAACTTCTCTCCTACTTGTTCAATTTGATGATTCTCCGCAATCTCTTTGCGCTTAGAGTAACTAGGTCGGCCAACTTGATTCTCCAACAACCACTGTTTAGCAAACTCTCCTGTCTGGATATTCTCTAACAATTCTTCCATTGCCTCTCTAGACTGTTGGTTAATTATCTGTTCTCCAGCAATTAAGTCACCATACTCAGCAGTATCAGAGATAGAATCTCGCATAGTAGAGATTCCGCCTTCATACATTAAATCAACAATCAACTTCAGTTCATGAAGACACTCAAAATAAGCAATCTCCGGCTGATAACCAGCATCAACTAGAGTCTCAAACCCAGCTGTAACTAATTCAGTTGTTCCTCCACATAAGACAGCTTGCTCCCCAAATAAATCTGTTTCCGTCTCTTCCTGGAAGCTAGTCTCAATAACTCCAGCTCGAGTACCGCCTACACCTTTAGCATGAGCTAAAGCTAAATCCTTAGCTTCTCCTGTAGCATCTTGATAAACAGCAATTAAACATGGCACACCAGAATTTTCCTCATAAACTCTTCTTACTAAATGGCCTGGTCCCTTAGGAGCAACCATATAAACATCTACATCTGCAGGTGGAACAACCTGTTCAAAGTGAATATTAAACCCATGAGAGAAGACAAGAGCATCTCCAGCTTCTAAATTAGGTTTAATCTCAGATTCATAAACTTTCTTTTGCACTTCATCAGGTAATAAAACTTGCACTATATCAGCTTCCTGAGTAGCTTCAGCAGCTGTTACCGGCTCAAAACCATCAGCAACTGCCTGCTGATAACTACTTCCTCCTTTTCTCTGTCCTACAATAACATCTACTCCTGACTCTCTTAGATTTTGAGCTTGGGCATGACCTTGACTTCCATAACCAATAACTGCAACCTTCTTTCCTTCTAAATAACTCAAATCAGCATCTTCTTCATAATACATTTGTACCATATCTACTCAACTCCTCTATTAGTTTTAGTGTACAGTGAACAGTTGACAGTGAACAGTTAAAATCAAATTCTAAATAACTGAACACCATCAAACTGTTTCACATAACAATATTTTAGTTTAAGCTTATCATTTATTTTGTTTTAAGAATTTAACTGTAAACTGTAAATTGTAAACTGTTAATTACTTCTTCCCTCGTCCCATAGCAATCTTACCTGTTCTAACTAACTCTTTAATCCCAAAAGGTTTTAATAATTCTTCAATGGCATTAATCTTACCTTCATCACCAGTAATCTCAACAGTTAGTGAATTAGAAGCTACATCAACAATCTTACCTCTAAAGCTATCAACAATCTGCATAATTTCTGATCTAGTATCAGAATTAGCTTGCACTTTAATTAAGGCTAAACCTCTATCAACTGTTTCATCAGTAGTTAAGTCACTAATTTTGTAAACTACAATTAATTTATTGAGCTGCTTAGTTACCTGTTCTAATTCTTGCTCATCCCCCTTTACTACTAGTGTAATCCGGGAGACATCATCTCTTTCAGTCTTACTAACTGATAAACTATCAATATTAAAACCACGCCGACTAAATAAACCTGCTATCCGGGCCAACACTCCAGATTCATTAGCTACTCTTACAGCTACAGTGTGTTTCATTCTACATCCTCCTTTAAGACCATCTTATCTAAGCTACCTCCGGGGGGCACCATCGGGAACACATTTTCTTCTTCTTCAATTATGAAATCTAACACATAAGCTTCAGGACTATTAAGAGCCTCCTCTAAAGCTGGTCTAATCTCCTCCACCTCAGTAACTCTGCGCCCCTTAATTCCGTAACTAGCAGCTAACTTAGCAAAATCAGGAACTAGCTCCGGACAATCCTGACCGGGAGAAGAACAATCAGGAGGACAAGACTGTTGTTGTCTTAAACAAGTTGCCGAATATCTTTTCTCATAAAACATTTCCTGCCACTGTCTAACCATGCCTAAATACTGGTTATTAAAGATTATAATATTAACTGGCAAATCATTCTTAGCCACTGTAGCCAATTCTTGTACATTCATCTGAAAACTTCCATCACCAGCTAAAACAAAGACAGGCTGTTCCTTATTTCCTACCTGAACCCCTATAGCTGCTGGGAAACCATACCCCATTGTTCCTAAACCACCCGAGGAGAAAAAGCTACCTGGGTTTTTATAATTATAAAATTGAGCCGCCCACATCTGATGTTGCCCAACTTCAGTAGTAATTAATGCCTCTCCCTGTGTTAAATCATCAATAGTCTCAATGATTTGATGGGGCTGTAATTTATCTTTACTTTCTTCTTCTTGCTGGTCTAATTTTCTCCATTCAGCTATTTGGTTGACCCATTCTTGATGCTTTTGTCCTTCTATCTGCGGGTTCAAAGCAGTTAATATCTGCCCAACATCTCCTACAATTGGAATATCAATTGGTACCCTTTTCCCCACTTCAGCAGGGTCTATATCAATATGAATAATTTCAGCATCTTGGGCAAAAGAATCGAGATCCCCTGTTACTCGATCATCAAAGCGCGCTCCTACTGCAATTAATAAATCAGCCTTAGAAACAGCTAAATTAGCTTCTGTAGTGCCATGCATTCCTAACATTCCCAAACTTAAATCATCACGTTCATCGATAGCACCTAAAGCATTTAAAGTTGTGGTTACTGGAATAGAAGCTTTGCTAGCTAATTCTCTTAATTCCTGACTAGCTCCTGAATTAATCACTCCTCCGCCAGCATATAAAACAGGATTTTCAGCCTGATTAATAGCCTCAGCAGCTTCTTCAATCTGTAAATTATGCCCTTCATAATTAGGCTTATAACCTGGTAAATTAACTTCAGCTGGATAATTAAATTCTGCTTCAGCTTGTAATACATCTTTGGGAATATCAATTAATACTGGACCAGGTCGACCACTCCGAGCCAAATGAAAAGCTTCTTTAATAACTCTTGGTAACTCTTCTACATCTTGAACTAAATAATTATGCTTAGTAATAGGAAGACTGATTCCAGTAATATCAGATTCCTGAAAAGCATCTGTTCCAATCATAGAATTAGGTACCTGACCAGTAAAAGCTACCAGCGGTACTGAATCCATATAAGCTGTAGCCAAGCCAGTAACTAAATTTGTTCCTCCCGGTCCTGAGGTAGCAACGCAGACTCCTACCTTCCCAGTAGACCGAGCATATCCATCAGCAGCATGAACGCCTCCTTGTTCGTGATGAGGCATAATGTGTTCAAAATCAGCATCATATAACTGATCATAAATTGGTAACACTGCACCTCCTGGATAGCCAAAGATCGTCTCCACTTCCTCTTGATAAAGCGACTCTACAAACATCTGAGCACCAGTCATTACAGACATTTTTTTCACTCCTTTAACTACTCTACTTCTCCTTTTTCTTTATTAGATAAAAATAAAAGCCCTGAGTAGTAACTCAGAGCTAAAGACTGGATAGAGGAAATTAGGTATACTCCCCCCTAGGTGATCTATCCCAATCTACTCCTTACCTACTCATTACTCTTGTTAACTAATTGATTTTCTTTACTACTTATTACTCATCTACTTTTACTTCAAAAATACTCAATATAATAAAAAAACCTCTCATCTCAATCAACAGTAAAAACTGTTAATTGGGACGAGAGGTCTTCTCACGTGGTACCACCCAAATTTGCCATCCCCTTACGACAATGGCCTCATTAAGTACTCGTATGCTTAAGCATACTTCATACTCCAGCATATGATAACGGATGCTGTCTTCCTAAGTTATATTACTTAGGATTACCGGCGTAGCCTACTTAAAATTGACTTTGGGCTTGCAGCTCGAGGGAGATATTCAATAGACTATTTTATTACTGGCTTACACCAACCCAGCTCGCTGTAAATAAAATAATCCTACCTACTAGACCCCTTCAACACTTTTGATATCATTAACTTGTTGTTAATAAGTATAAAAAACTATAATCAATTTGTCAATATTTTTTCCAGAAAGTCAATTTATTTCAGCTAAACAGTTCCAGGGCGAGAGAAATAATTAATCAAGATCTTGGTTCTCAGCTAACCCAATTCTCTGTAATCTCATTAACTATTTCAGTCCCTATCACTACTTTCCACTTAGTTAGATTGTTGCCCCTAGTATATGCTACTCAACTACAATTGTCAAGAGAATTCAATAAAAGAGTCTTTATTATTTCTGTAAACTATAAATATTTTGGGTTGACAATCCTGAATTAATTCACTATAATATCAATATCAGATCTAGTCTAGGAGGGATACTATGAAGCAAAATTTGTAACTTTAACTCAACCACAACTAAACAACTGGCTAAATTCAGGAATTGTCAATCAACAACTATGTTTTAAATTTAACTGGAGGGATTAATCATGAATAATCAATTAACTACTCAAGATATGGTGTATGCTGCCATCTTTGCTGCTTTAATAAGTGTTTTATCTTATGTATCAGTTCCGATTCCTTTTAGCCCAGTACCAGTTACTGGCCAATCACTAGCTGTTATGTTAGCAGGGACTATTTTAAGTACTAAACGAGCTGGGCTCAGTATGAGCGTCTTTTTACTACTAGGTGCAATTGGATTGCCTGTCTTCTCCCAAGGAAGAGGAGGTATTGGAGTATTTATGGGGCCTAGTGGTGGCTATCTAGTAGGCTATCTAATAGGAGCTATAGTAATTAGTCTGCTTGTCCAGAATAAAAAATCTTATCTGCGAATTGGATTAGCTAATATTAGCGGAGGAATTCTAGTTGTCCATCTATGTGGTATCATCTGGCTCAATATAATTACTAATATGGGCCTCCAGGAAGCATTTATGTCGGGAAGCATCCCTTTTCTGCCAGGGGATTTACTAAAAGCAGCCCTAGCTACTATAATTAGTCTACCTATTATGAACCGCCTAGCAAGAAGATTACAATGAGAGAAGTCTTTATCTAAAACAGCCAAAAAACTCCATAACTAAAATCTCTAGTCAGTGCTGGAGCCAAACTGGATCTTACCACAGTTGAAAAATTCCTCACCTGTACTCAGATTCTCCTTCCCTCAGTCTCTAGATGAAACAAAGCTAGATAACCTGTTGACCATCTAGCTTTTTCTAACTTACCTCGTCCTTCTGATTCAGCAACATTAGCCTCTGTAGCTGATGCTTTCTTTAAAGCTACTTCTAAATATTACTATATATCCATTCAGATAAAAATACTGCCAGAGCTGAATCACCAGCACAAGCTGAACTGCACAAATCTATCTCTGTTACTAAATCAATTTCAGCAGATTTTGTACTAATATTTAGATTAAAATTGATTTTTCAACCTGTAATTTACCAATCTCTTTACACCACTGCTTAATATTTTCTAATGATTATTCTAAATTTAACATAATTATCTACTCCTACTCTTTAAATCTAAGTTTAATATGTATACTTCAAACAAATCATATTAAAAATTTATCCCCCTTTAATAAAGGGGGATATTTTAAAGCTAAAAATTGACAAAGTAGTTTACCAGGATATTATATACTAAGCTTGTTCACTTCTATTTGATCTAAAAGCTCATTTACTAATTCTTTTGAAACAAAACCAGTTTTAGAAAACTGAGTATTAGCTATTCCACAAGCCATACCTAATTTAACAACATCAACTGTCTTTTCTCCAGCATCTAAAGCAACAGCACAACCTGCTATAAAGGAATCTCCAGAACCTACAGTATTTTTAACTTCTACCACAGGAGGCTTAAAGTGATAAATTTGATTATTTATAATAGTAATACAACCATCTTTTCCAAGAGATATAATTGGTAATTCAATTCCTTGTTCTTTAAAATTTAATAAAACTTCTGCATAATCATTTATACTGGAAATTTCTTTATCGATAATTTTCTCAATTTCATCCTCATTTGGCTTTATCATATAAGGAATTGCCTTAAGACCTTCCATAAAATAATCTCCACTAGTATCCAGAATAAATTTTTTCTCTTTCTGTTTAGCAAGTTTAATTAGTTTCTGATAAAAATCGCTTGGAACTCCTTTTGGTAAGCTTCCTGAAGCTACAACCACTTCACATTTATCTAGTAATTTATCATAATATTCTAAAAAGTTTTCTAATTCATCAGAAGATATAGTTGGTCCATTTTCTAAGATTTCTGTTGAAGTAGTATTCTTCTGATCCGTTATATTAATACAGATTCGTGTTTCTCCATTAACATTAATAAATTTACTTTCAATTCCTTGCTTTTTAACTTCCTTATCAATAAATTCACCATTAATTCCACCTAGTAGACCAGAAGCCATTACGAATTCTCCAAGTAAGTTAGCTACCCTTGCTACATTTAAACCTTTACCTCCAGCAGTTGCTATCATTTCTTTAGGTCTAAAAACATTATCTACTGAAAAGTCATCTACAGCATAAAACTTATCTATAGCAGGATTCATGGTAATAGTTAATAGCATATATATTCATCCAATTTATTTACTAATCCATTAGAACCACACATTCTTATTTTCTTCTGAACTGCTTTCTTAACAGCTTCTCTACCTACCCCTAAATACTTACGTGGGTCATTCTCTTGGGGATTGTCAGCAAAACAATTTTGCACAGCTTCTGCCATAGGGATTTTAAGTTCAGTAGCTACATTTACTTTACAAATCCCTCTCTTAATTGCTTCCTGAACACTATCACTTGGTACTCCTGATGCCCCATGTAAAACAAGAGGTAAATCTACTAATTCTTCAATTGCAGATAACCTATCAAAATCTAACTTTGGTTCTCCTTTATATACACCATGAGCAGTTCCAATAGCAACTGCCAAAGTATCAACGCCTGTAGCATCAACAAAATCTTTAGCTTCTTTTGGAACTGTTAAAGTAGCTTCTCTTTCAGCAACTGTAACATCATCTTCGGTTCCACCTATTCTACCTAATTCCGCTTCGACAGTTACCCCAGCAGCACGAGCTACCTTAACAACATCCTTAACTAAGGCAACATTTTCACCATAAGGTAATTCTGCTGCATCAATCATTACTGAAGTATATCCGTTCCTAATAGCTTTAACAATAATTTCGTAAGATGAACAATGATCTAAATGAAGAGCAACAGGAATATTAGCCTTTTCTGCAACTGTCTTGACAATATTCGCAATACATGAAACTCCTGCATGTCTTAAAGTACCAGGAGTAGTAGCTATCATTACTGGTGATTTTTCTTCTTCAGCTCCTGCTATAACACCTTGAACAGTTTCCATATTATGAATATTAAAAGCTGGTATAGCTACACCATTTTCTTGTGCTTTTCTTATAAATGATAAAGGATTTACTAATGACATTTTTATACCTCCATAATAAATATTTTAAAATTGATTATACTTCTAACATCACTTTTCCTTGTACTTTTTGAGCATCAATATCTTCAAAAGCACTCCATATTTCTTTTAATGGAATTACTCTATCCAAAAGTTTTTCTACTTTTATCTGTCCTGTTCCCAAATAATGGGCTCCAAGAGTCCATTCTTTACCAGGGTACGGAGCAGAATAGGACATCCAAGACCCTCTAACTATTAATTCCTTCCTATTCATGCATTCAAATTGCTCTGGAGTAATAGTAAAATCAACATGAGGTGTTCCAATATACATTACACTACCTTTATTTGCAGCAATTTCTAAACATAATAGTTCAGTTTGTGGTACACCTGCAGTTTCAAGAACCATTTCAAATCCATTACCATTTGAGATTTCTTTTACTTGTTCTCTAAAGTCTTCATCTCTTGTATTAATAGCATAATCTGCCCCTAATTCTTTTGCTACTTCTAATTTTTCTTCATCAATATCAAAAACTGTTATTTCTTTAGCTCCCATAATTTTTGCACATTGTAAAGTCAATAGTCCAATTGTACCCATTCCTGTTATAGCAACACTACTCATAGGTTTAAAATCCATTAACAATAAACCGTGTAATGCTACAGTAATAGGTTCTAAAAAAGCCCCTTCCACATAGGATACATTTTCTGGCAACTTCACAGCATTCATTGCAGGTACCTTTACATATTCAGCCCAGGCACCAAACTCTCTAGAACCTATAAATGAATAGTCATCACATAAAGCATAATCACCTTGTAAACAATTTTCACATTCATGACAAGGCTTTAAAGGAGCTACTGTTACCTTATCTCCAGCTTCAAAATCAGCTACATTATTTCCTGTTTCAGCTACTTCACCAGCAAATTCATGACCAAAAACATTAGGATAATAATGAGAAGCATCATCTAAGACCCTTGGCATATCTGAACCACATATTCCACTAGCTTTAACTCTAATCAGAATTTCATCATCATTAATACTAGGCTTCTCTATTTCTTCATATCTTAAATCTCTTTTTCCATGTAAAACAGCTGCTTTCATTAACAATCAGCCTCCTTGATTAAAAAGGCTAGAGAACTTTACTCTAGCCTTTATTCTTATAATTTACTTAAGCTTCAACCTCACTTTGAATTTCACTTAAATTTTCCTCTTCCTTCTTATAATAATTAATAGTGAAGATTATAGAAGCTATATAGATTGTACCTATTACAATTAATCCAATCATATTAGTTGTATCAAATAGTTGGGTTAAAATATAAGTTATTGGACTTCCACCTTGGTCTAAAGAAGCTACTTGACTTGCTCCTTCAGGTAACTTATCAGCTTGTTGAGCAAGAATAGTATGCAATTTTACAGTTTGATTAGAAATCCAGATTGTTCCAAACATAATTACAGAACCAGAAATTAATGTTCTAAATAAATTACCCTTATGAACTCCTACTGCCATTGCTACAAAGAATCCGATAGTAGCTAAGTCTCCAAATGGAAGAACTCTATTTCCAGGAACAATTGCAGCAATTATTAAAGTTAAAGGAACAAATATTAAACTAGCTGCTACAACTTGTGGTTTTCCAAGTAATAAAGCAGGGTCTAATCCTATATAAAATTCCTTTCCACTAAACTTTTCTTGTAATAATTCTTTAGCTGCTTCTGATACAGGCATTAGACCATCCATTATACATTTAACTACTTTAGGCATCAAAACCATAACTGCAGCCATTTTCATACCTAACTGTAAAACACTTTTAAATTCATATCCTGCTAAAGCTCCAATTAATCCTCCTAAAAATAATCCTATAATCATAGGTTCACCAAGTACACCAAATTTTTCTTCGATATTTTCATGATTGATATTAATATCTTTAATTACAGGTATTCTATCAAGTAACCAGTCAATTGGTACAGCAATGGGAGCACAATAAGCTGAAGTTCCATGAGGGATGGTTATGCCCTCTAACCCAAAATAATCTTCTACTACTGGAGCAAACCAATCACCAAGTTTATAGATGATCGCAGCATGGATAGCTACTCCTGCTATTCCCAGTGCAAAACTTCCAGTTGCTATATGAAGCAAAGCACCAGTGAAAGTCATATGCCAAATATTCCAAATATCTACGTTTACTACTTTAGTCCAACCTAGCATTAACATTAATACATTTACACCAACAGCTACTGGAATAGCTAAAGTCCCCACTCTAGAACTCCAAGCCATTGGAGAAGAACCAGGCCATCCAACATCAACTACACTTAAACCAACTCCAAATCTTTCTGCCATATCCTTAGCCGCAGGTCCTAAATTATCTAACATTAAACCTATTACAAGCCCAATTCCAATAAATCCGATTCCAATCATTACCCCAGATTTAAAAGCTTTACCAGGTTTTTGTCCTAATAAAATAGCAAATATAAAAATTACTACTGGTAACATTACAGCTGGACCAAGATCTAATAAGAATTGAATAGCTTCCATATATACTTCACCTTCCTCTAGTTATTTTATTATTTTAAATGGTTAAGGATTTTTTGCTTTGTTTCTTCTACACCTACTCCTGAAATAAATGCCATTCCAGTAACTACTGGTACACCAAAATCTTTCTCTACTTTTCCAGTAGGAACTATTAAATCTGCATCATCAGAATTTGATTTGATTTCTGAAAGTCTACATTGAACTATATTAACCTCAATTCCTTCCTCTTTACACAACTCTTTAATTTTACTAGCTGCAACAGTTGAAGTTGCTACTGCTCCTCCACAAGCTACAATAACTTTTTTCATGACGCTTTCACCTCCTTTAAACTTAATTCTTTTTTTATAATCTTCTGAACATTCTGAATATCAGTTGCCTCCTTAATACTTTTAACCACATCCTCATTTTGAATTGCTCCTAATAACTTCTGTAAAACTTTTACTTGTTGGGAAGGATTCTTTACTGCTAATAATATAATTAGATCAACCATTACTTTTTCATCTGAATCCTCCATACTATAAAATTCAACACTATTATCTAAAGTTGCTATAGCAATAGCTGTCTTATTAACATGATTTGCATCTGTATGAGGTAAAGCAAAATTAGTATGTCTTCCTTTTAAACCAGTAGGATTTTTCTTTTCTCTATTAATGATAGCTTCATAAAAACTTTCTTTTACCAGTCCTTTTTCCAATAAAGAATCACTTAATAATTTAAGCATATCTTCTTTCTTTTCTTTATTTACTCCTAACTTTATTAAATCTTGATCAATGATTATATTTTCCATTATTTTCCCCCTTAATAATCAAAGTAATTTAATTTTTATTTAAAATAGTTTGTATTACATCCTGCTTTGTATTTGCTCTTTTTATTTTGTTTAATAATCTTTGATTTTCTAAGACCAAATGAAAATGTTTAAAAAATCTCTTCCCTTTTTCCCTTTTAAGAGCAAGTAAAAAAACTGCATCAACACTTCCATTTCCCCAATCTACTGAATTAGACAAAGTAGCTACAGCTATAGCAGAACTTAAAATATGATCTTCTTCTGTTCCATGAGGAATTGCTATATTATTTGCCATCTTCGTTGAAGTAAAATCTTCTCTTTCTAGTACTGAATCTATAAATCCATCAGTTACTTTATTTTTTTTCAAAAGTTTATTACTTAAATATTTAATAATCTCTTCTTTAGAATCTAAATCTAAGTTAATAAATATTAAATTTTCATCAAATAATTCATTAATATTTTCATTTAATAAACTTTGTTTTTGATTATATTCTTCTATATAATTAATTTCATTTTTAATTAAATCAATATCATTTTGAGTAACCAAAGGACTAATTTTAACCACTTTTTCAGCTTGTTTTTTTAAAGGAACAGTACTAATAATAAGTTCAATATCCTCTAAATTTCTCTTCTTTAACTTATGAGCAGACACAATATCTACTATTTCTATTCCTGCTAATTGGTTTTTTAACTTAGTAGCTGCCAATTGAGAAGTCCCTATTCCACTACCACAAACAATAATTACTCGATTTTTATTATTTATTCTTTCTAACGCTGCTCCCAAATGTAGAGCAATATAACCAATTTCCTCTTCTTTAACCTTAATTCCTAAATGATTTTCAAATACTACACTAGTAGCCCAAGCTGCTCCAAAAATACTAGGATAATTATTTTTTATCCTATCCAAGAGAGGATTTCTTAAACTCATTCCATACTTCATTCGATTAATAGCAGGTCGTAAATGTAACGCTAGTCCTACTAATAACTCTTCATCATGACTTAAATCTACATTTAATACTTCTTCAGCTGTGGTGATTATATCATTAGTAATTTCAATAATTTTACTATCTCCATTACGTAAAATATCAGTTATATTTGTGCTTCCAACATTTTGTTGTAATTTAGATCCCAAAACATGAAGAGAAATATATCCAATTTCAGCTTGTGGAATTTCAAAATCTAAATTTTCTTCTAATTCTTTAACAATAAATTCTGCTACTTCAAATTCTTCTTTTTTCTTTAATTTATCTAATTGGGCTTCTTCCATTACAATATCTTTATCCTTTTTCAATCTTTCAAGACTAATAGCTATATGAATCACCAATCCCACAAAAGCCTCATCAGTAAATAAAAAATCTAACTTTTCTTCAGTTTTATCTAAAACTTCTTCAATTTTTCTAAATCCAATTTCACCAAAAAGATTTCTTAACTGCTGATAAGTTTCTTTATCTATTCTACTTTCTGGTTCTACTTCATCTACTTCTTCTAACATCTTCTTTAATTCTTGACTATTTTTTAATTGAGCTAGTAAATCAGCTACTGCCTTTCTCAAATCTTTTTCTTTTCCAGTAACATTTATTTCATAATCTTTATTTAGTAATAAATTATACTTTTTTAGCCACTTACTTATTTCTTTTAAATCCTTATAAATAGTAGTTTCACTTACGTATAATTTATTAGCTAATGAGTCAACAGTATGTTTATTATTTTCTTGTAATAATGACTTTAAAATATACTGTTGTCTCTGCTTAGGAGATAATGAATCTTTATAATCTAACGTTTTAAATAAAACTTGTTCTAATTTTGTTTTTTCTAAACTACTTCCTTCTAACCAAACCCCAACTCTTGGTTTTTTTATTAAGTCAACTTTCCAATTTGACAACCACTCTTTCAACTTTTTTAGATCGCTTCTAATTGTTCTTGCAGATACATTACATTGTTTAGCTAATTCTTTAATGATAATTGGATTATCTTTGTTTAATAAAATAGATAATATTTCCCCACTTCTCTTATTAGGTAATTTTGACATTTGTTATCACCACATAACTACTGATTTTCTAAATTACAAATCATCTTTCTTTTCAACTTAATTACATAATACCATACCACTTTTTTATATACTAGGGTTCAATACTAACAATAGATTCCGGATTAATGTGGAAATAGATTTAATTTTAAATGCTAAAAGTGATTTTTTAAATAATTCAAAGCTTTTAAAATATATTATTATCTCTGTTTGAAAGATATTGGTCTTCTGTTTTAAATAATTCTAGTCTGATTTCATTTTTTAACTTTTGTTTCTCATCTTTCCTTAGTTTACTGATTCGTTATTAGTACCAACAACCCTTGCTCCTTTTTAACTCAATTACATAATAACATATCACTTTTTTATATACTAGGTTTTAATACTAACGATAGTTTCCAGATTAATGTGGAAATAACTTTAATTTAATTTATCTAATACATCCTTTCACATTACCAACTACTGTATCAAGAGCAGTTAAGAAATATAATATAGATATATTTGCAGAATTAAGGTATATGATTTGTCGAAAAATGGATAAAGAAACCAATCTAATAATTAAAATATCTAGTCAGTATTGGAGCCAAACTGGATCTTACCACAGTTAAAAAACTCCAATCTTACTTTCCCCAGGCGCAAATCTATCAGTATTATGGGGCTAATGAATTAGGCCATATTAGTTATGCCCGAGCAGATGATATTTTCTGTCAGACTAATCTCGCTCAGCATAAACAGCCCCAACAGATTTGTTTTGTAAAGAAAATTCCTAGGATTAAAATCGGTAAGATTGATTCTAGTCAATTGAAAAACTTCTTTACATCTAACCCTTGTTTTAAATCTTGTTGCACTATTTCAGACCTAGATGTAAAGCTATTCCGCCTCCTACGAAATGTTCTACCTGTACCTCTCTCAGTCCAACTTCATAAAAAATATTCTTCAGTTGTTCACTATTAGGAAATTTAGTTAAAGACTGTGGTAACCAGGTGTATTGTTGGGGTTTATCCACTAACAATTTAGCTAAGACTGGTACTACCTTGTATACATAAAAGAAGAATAACCTCCGATAAATCAGGCCTAGTGGTTTAGAAATATCCAAAGAAGCAACTAAACCATCTGGCTTAACAACTCGTCTCATTTCAGCTAAACATTGGTAAATATCTGTTACATTTCTGAGTCCAAAACCAATAACTACATAATCAAATTTATTACTAGCAAAGGGGAGCTCTAAAGCATTCCCTTTAATTAATTCTACTTGATTATTTAGCCCTTGTTCTTTAAGTTTTTGCTGGCCCACTTCCAACATACTAGGACTAAAATCAAG
The DNA here is from genome assembly GCF_054657635.1 of Halanaerobaculum tunisiense. Taxonomy (NCBI): domain Bacteria; kingdom Bacillati; phylum Bacillota; class Clostridia; order Halanaerobiales; family Halobacteroidaceae; genus Halanaerobaculum; species Halanaerobaculum tunisiense. Next base: position 27,337 of record NZ_BAAHYI010000011.1, on the reverse strand, counting down.
GCCTATAACTTTTCCTTGCTCTCCTACAATTTGGGCCAACTTTACTGTCCAATTACAGGTACCACAACAGACATCTAAGACTTTATCACCCGATTGAATATCTAACTGATTTAGGGAACTAGTTCGCCAAAATTGATGGAGCCCTAAACTAATAACCCAGTTCATAAAATCATAATCAGAAGCAATAGTTTCAAATACAGACTGGATATAACTGCTAGATCCTTTTGTCATAGCTATAGCCTCCCTAACTATAATCTACTGTTAGTTTGTCACTATAGCTATTTTTCATTAGGAAAATAGCTCGTTCATCATCCATCTACAAATATCTTTTATTATAGTAATTTTAAAGGGTTAGATTTTGAATTTAAATGTTTTGAATTAGCTAAAGACTCCTAGCAAACGACACACGACTATGTAAAACTAAAAAAAGGGGCCAACTTCCTGGCCCCTTAATCTGCTATGCAAAGACTGCTCCTGTACTAGCTGAACTAACTAACTTAGCATATCTTGCTAAATATCCTGTTTTAATCTTAGGTTCTGGTTGCTCCCAATCCTCTAATCTATCTGCTATCTCTTCTTCACTAAGCTGGACATTTAACTTACCGTTAGGAATATCTATCTCAATCATATCTCCATCTTCTATAATAGCAATTGGCCCACCTTCCATAGCTTCTGGGGAAATATGACCAATAGAAGCACCACGAGTAGCTCCGGAGAAACGCCCATCAGTAATCAGAGCCACTTCTTTATCCAACCCAGTTCCTGCTACAGCAGAAGTAGGTGTTAACATCTCTCGCATGCCTGGTCCACCTTTAGGACCTTCATGCTTGATAACAACTACATCTCCAGCTTCAATTTCTCCCTGGTGAATAGCCTCTACTGTTTCTTCTTCTGAAGTAAAGACTTTAGCTGGTCCTTTATGGACTAACATCTCCTCAGCTACAGCAGCTTGTTTAACTACTGCTCCATCAGGAGCCAGATTTCCTTCTAAAAATGATAAACCACCAGTTTCATGATAAGCTGTTGCAAAATCACGAATAACATCATTATCTAGTACTTCTACCTGGGCCAAATTCTGACTAATTGGCTGCCCAGTAACTGTCTGTAATTCTTCATTCAAAACTCCTTCAGCACTTAAGGCTTTCATTACAGCAGGAATACCACCAGCCTCATGTAAGTCTTGAATATGATGCTTACCGGCTGGACTTAGACTACAAAGATGAGGAACTTCTTCCTTAACTTGATTAATCAATTTAATATCAAAGTCAATTCCTGCTTCATGAGCAATAGCAGGTAGATGAAGAGCTGTATTAGTAGAACAACCTAGCGCCATATCTAACTTTAAAGCATTCCTAAATGACTCTTTAGTTAAAATATCCAATGGTTTAATATCCTGCTCTAATAAGTTAATCACTTGAGCCCCAGCTCTTTTAGCTAACCTTAATCGACTGGCATAGACAGCAGGGATAGTTCCATTGCCAGGCAGACCTAAACCTAAAACTTCTGTTAGACAGTTCATAGAATTAGCCGTAAACATCCCTGAACAGGAACCACAGCCCGGACAAGCGCTATTTTCTATCTCCAGTAATTCCTCTTCGGACATCTGACCAGTCTTCTGAGCTGCCACTCCTTCAAAAACTGTCTTTAAGTCAATATTCTCTCCCTGGTGACGTCCGGCTAACATTGGCCCGCCACTAACTATTATTGTAGGAATATTTAATCTAGCTGCTACCATTAACATCCCGGGTACTACTTTATCACAATTAGGAATCAAAACTAATCCATCTAAGGAATGAGCTCTCGCTACTGTCTCCACTGAATCAGCAATCAGTTCACGACTAGCTAAAGAATAATGCATTCCTTGATGGCCCATAGCAATTCCATCACAGACCCCAATAGAACCAAACTCTACTGGAGTTCCACCAGCCATTCTGACTCCTGTTTTAACTGCTTGAGCTACTTTATCTAAATCAACATGACCAGGAATTAATTCACTAACTGAATTACAAACTCCAATTAAAGGCTTCTCTAATTCTTCATCCGTCATGCCCATTGCTTTAAACAAAGAACGCTGCGGAGCATTATCAACTTTGGTCGTAACTTGGTTACTACGCATCTTCTCTCCTCCTTAACAAGCTTAGTTGTAGACATTGTAACAGAAAATTAATTGATAAGCAATCTCCTTACTGCTAAACAAAGTTTTTTTCTGGAATTACCAGGAAAAATATTACAAATATAGAATTATTCTATTAGAAGAACTACTGGGGGGCCTCAATATGACTAAAGAACAAGAGTTCACTATTTTGCAGCTACTCAAATTACAAGCAATCTGGTATTTAATCAATTTTTTAATTATTTTCTGTCAACATTACGTTCAGTTTGAAATTCCTTACTTCAATGATTTTTATCATATTATCTTTAAAGTTATCGGTCGCAGCTTCTTTATTCCCTATTTACTCTACTGGGCTACTATCCATGACCTATCCTTTAGAGACTTGGGAATTACTACTAATAATCTATGGCTGAATCTCAAGTTAGGTACTAAAATAAGTTTAGTCTTATTAGCAGGGATCATCATTATTAATCTATCCTTAACTACAGCAGAAATCAATCCACTAGTAATGATCAATGATTTAAAAGATTTAACTACCACTTTACTATACCTACCATTGCTAGTTATAGGCTATCTGATCCCTGCCTTAAGCAAAGAATTACTCTATCGAGGGATTGTTTATCATTATTGGAGAACAAAATTAGGCTGGACAATAGGCTTGCTAATCAGTAATCTCTATTATGTCATTAGCTACTTTGACTTTACTCTAGGACATCTTATTATCTATCTTTTAGTCGGGCTAATCACTACTTATCTTTATTATAAAACCAAATCATTAGTAGCTTCTGTTCTCTTTCAGACTATCTACCAGGCTAGTTTAACTCTGTACCTTTTTTCCTTTACTAATTGGTCTTTTTAGAGAATAAGATTAAGTTCCTGGTGACACTTAGGACAGACACCTTCGGGAAGATTTATCTCAACCTGGTGATCACGCTTAATAACTGGCTGTTGACAACTAGGACAATAGGTAGTTTGATACTTAGGTTGTTCCAAATTACCTAGATAAACATGATTTAAATGCTCCGAGGCAATCTCTGCTGCCTGTAACATAGTAGCTACTGGGGTAGGATTCTTATTTAATTGATAACGAGGAAAATAGCGGGACAAATGAAGTGGAATCTCCACTCCTAGTTGCTTAATCCAACTTACCAACTCTTTTATTTCCGCTGGACTATCATTTAACCCAGGAATTACTAAAGTAGTTAACTCCAACAACAGCTCCTGCTGAACTAGCTGGGCTGTTCTTTTGACTGGAGCAAGACTCCCCTGACAGATCTCCTGGTAGAACTCTTCCTGAAAAGCTTTGATATCTAAGTTCATAGCATCAATATAAGGCACTAATTCTTCTAGTGGCTCGGGATTAATCATTCCATTAGTCACTAAGACATTTTTCAATCCTGCCTGCTGGGCCAACTGAGCTGTCTCTAAAATATATTCGTACCACACAGCAGGTTCCGAATAAGTATAAGCCAATCCTATACAGTCCTCCTGACAGGCAATATCAACAGCTTGCTGGGGAGTTATTTCTTTAGTTGGCGCTTCTAGATTATGGGCTAGTTGATAATTCTGACAAAACTTACACTCTAGATTACAACCCACCGTTCCTAAAGATAAAATCTGACTCCCAGGCTGAAAATGATAGAGCGGTTTCTTTTCTATCGGATCCAGTGCTAGAGAGCTAACTTGATTATAAGTAGTAGCCCTTAGCTGACCAGCAGTTACCTGTCTTACCTGACACCGGCCTGTTTCTCCTTCCCTCAACTGACAAAAGTGGGGACACAACTGACACTCAACTTGCCCTTGCTTGGTTGTATAATAGAGTGCTTCGGCCACTTAAATCCCTCCGTTACTTGTATCTAGTAACTTCAAATCTCATTAATTCTATTTCATCATCTTCCTCAGGAATACCTGCCTTTCGTTTGGCAACCTCTACCTGTTTATGAGCATCATTAACTCCTTCTATATTAGGCAATAATAGACCAGTAGCAGCTCCTTTCTTAACAATTACTCCGTACTGCTCAGGATCAAGCTGATCAATACTTGCTACTTCTTCTGGCTCTCCTAATACATCTACAGAATAAGTCAACTTTTCTAACTCCTCAGGTTCAATTGCCTCAAAACGAGGATCTTTAAAACCAGCGCTAATAGCATTTTTAATAATTTCTTGGGCTATATTTGCTTCTGTTGGTTTAGTAGAACCAATACAGCCGCGCAGATTACCATCTTTTTTAATTGAAACAAAGACTCCAGCTTGGTCTACTAACTCAGGACTTAATTCTGCTGGCGGACTAACAACTTCTTCCTGGAGAGCATACTCCTCTACAGCTTTACGGGCCAACTTCACTAGTTTACTCTCCTCTTCTCTAATCTCGGCTAGTTTATCCTTTTTTTGTTGCTCGATTGTCTCTAACAAGGATCTATCCTGATCTCTGCCTGTTACTTGATAGCTAGCTACTGCATAACCAACCCCAAAAGGTCCTTCATAAGATAAAACTCCTCCTGTTACTTCTAAAGCATCTAGGGTTCCTAACATCATTGTAATTGGCCGCAGACCACACTCGCCAGCCTTTTCTATCAACGAGGATTCAAGGTTAAGAATCTTCTCAATAGCTAAATCATCTAAATACTGAACTAGACTCTCATCAAATTCACTACCCCGCGGATTAAAACCTGCCGGAGCATTAGGAGTCAACCGATGGGATAAATCCCCACTAGCAATCACTGCTATTTTATAATCTAACTCTCGAGCCAATAGTTGAACTATCTTCCCAAACTTATACAGATCCTCATAGGATAACATTCCCATAGTAATCGGTACTAAAGGCACATCTACTCCTGCCTCTTTAAGATAAGAAAGCGGAACTACTGCTCCGTGATCTAACTTAAGTTCAATATCAAATTTCTGAGCCGCTCTCTGATCAATCCGAGCTACCTGAATATCTTGGGTATGACAAGCCTGAGCAATTTCTGTTATAAATTCTTCTGCTAAAGGATACTCCAGCTGAACATCCTCAGCCCCAAAATCACTTAAATCACCTACTAATGGATCTCTGTTTAAAATACTGATAGCATCAGAAAAAACTGGGCCATGCGGGCCAATAGTAACTATTAAATCAGGATCAGCCTCCTGGACCTGATTGGCTAACTCTTCCATACTAGCTACTGTATCAGCAATTTCTTCTCTCTCAGATCCTCCTACTTCTGGTACTGCTACAGGAGGATGTGGCGACAAACCAGCAAATACAACTCCAGCCATTTTATCACTCCCCTATTTTAGTTTACAGTTTACAATTTACAATTTACAGTAAAGTTCAAAAAACTTAAAAGAATATTATGAACTAAAACTGCCTAAATATTATAGCAATTTTTTTTGGCAGAAAACATTGATTGTTCTCCCTTGAAATCTTTTGGTTACTTTTACGCCCTGAGTAAAACGAAGAAGTACTCTTGGGGTGTAGTTCAATAAAAGTTACTCGGAAAAAAGCTACTTTGTAGCTTTTCCGAAATCGCTATTTAATTGTAAATTGTACATTTTCAATTGTCAATTTTACAATATCCGCTTACCTAAAGCAGAAGTAATTAATTCCACTGCTAGCTCTGCTGTCTGATTATGCTTATCCAAGATCGGATTAACCTCGACTAAATCCAGTGAAGCTAAGATACCAGCTTCAGCTATCATCTCTAAAGCTAAATGAGCTTCCCGATAAGTCAAACCACCTTTAACTGGGGTACCTACTCCTGGAGCTTCTAGCGGATCTAAAACATCAATATCAAAACTAATATGTACTCCGGCTACTTTCTGACTGCTAATCTTAATTGCTTCCTGTAGTACCTGATGGATACCTAATTTATCTATATCATCCATAGTAAAGACAGTGACTTGGGATTCTCGGAGCAGTCTTTGTTCTCCTGGATCTAGATCTCGCACTCCAATAACTACAGTATTTTGCTCTTCCACTTTAGGATTAATGCCCCCACAGGTAACTAATTCCTCTTCGCCCCGCCCTACTGAAGCAGCTAAGGGCATCCCGTGGATATTTCCGCTGGTACTAGTCTGAGACGTATTAAAATCACCATGAGCATCAAACCAAATCAACCCCATCTCTTGCTCCTGGGCCATACCTGCTAGACTACCTATAGTAATACTATGATCGCCTCCTAAAATCAAAGGCAGACCACCAGTACTAACAACTTGACTAACTACTAAAGATAACTCCTCACAAATATTAATCACTTGTTCTCTATACTTAGCTATTTGATTAGTATTTTGTTGATTAATGATAGGCACTCTGAGATTACCTATATCCTCTATTGCTAAATCCAGAGCAGTTAATTCAGCTGCTAAATTAGCGTATCTAATGGCACTAGGGCCCATATCAACCCCCCGACGGTTGGCCCCAAAATCTGTTGGCACTCCTAATATTTTAACTTCCACATTTAATCCTCCTGATAAACTTTTTCTACATAAGGACTAGTTACAGCTTGTAATAAAGCAGCATAATCTAGTTTGAACTCCACTTGATCACCTAAAGCAAGCTTCCTACTAGCTGGTACATCCAAAATCAAATGATCACTACTAGCTCCTTCTATAGTTAACCCCTTATCTAGAGGAACTAATCCTTGCGGGCTAATATCCTGTCTACCTACAGCTAAAATTGCTCTCTGGCGAACTCCCTTATCAACTATTTCTTTTGTCTCGGCAAAAGCATTAGGACCTACCTGGTCTGTAGCACCTGTTGGTTTCTCTTTTAATTCAATCACTTCTGCCTTAAGCCTAAAAGTATCTTGACTAGTGTTAGTAAAAGGTTGGCCCCCAGGTACTTGCCGACCTAATAGAATCGTCTCTCCAACCCGTAATTGATTACTCGAGGCTTGATAATCATCTTCTAATAGTAAAGGTAGTGAACTACTATTGCCCCCGGAGATAACAGGTAACTCCAGAGCAAATTCTTGCCGAGCTCTAGCAACTAACTGAGCTAACTGTTGCATCTTATCTGCAGTAGGTAACACCCCGCGCAGACACGCTAGATTAGTACCTAGACCTACTAACTTAATATTACTCAATTGTTTAACTTTATGTATTGTCTCGAATAATTCCTCTGGTAATAACCCCTCGCGTCTATCTCCTAAATCAACTAGCAGAATAACCTGGTGTAACTTATCTTTAACTTGAGCTGCTTGATTTAAGGCTTGAATCACCTGTAATTCAGAATTTAAACTAATATCAGCTAACTCTACCACTGAACCTACTTCACTTAAACTAGGGATTCTCAGCAATAATAAAGGACTATTTAAAGTAGCTAATTGTTCTAGGTTAGCTAACCGAGCATCAGCTAAACCAACTACACCACCATCTAACATAGCTTTAGCTACCTCTAAATCAGCAGCAGCTCCTTTAGTTACGCCCCAAATATCTATCTCATGATCACTTGCTAAAGCAACTATCTGCGCAGCATTATCTCTAATTGCTGTTAAATCAATCTCCAACTGAGCACTCATTTATAGCCCACCTTTCTTACTCGCCACTCGTTACTTGTCACTCATCACTGATCCCTCGTCACTAATTATTCCCCCTCTAAAAACAAAAAAAGGAAGAGTAAACACCCTTCCTTGGAGTAAAATAAATTGATTATCTTTTAGAGAACTGAGGAGACTTACGAGCTTTCTTACGACCATACTTCTTACGCTCTTTCATTCGTGGATCACGAGTTAAGAAGCCAGCCTTCTTTAGTACTTCTCTATGATTTTCATCTACTTTTAATAAAGCACGAGAAACCCCATGACGAATAGCTCCTGCTTGACCAGAGATTCCTCCCCCATCTACAGTAACTACTAGATCAAAAGTACCAATTGTATCTGTAATTTCTAATGGTTGTTGAACAATCTGTCTTAAACTATCTCGATTAAAATAATCATCTAATGGTGTGTCATTAATAATAACCTTACCATCGCCTGGTAATAATCTAACTCTTGCTGTTGAAGTCTTGCGTCGACCAGTTCCTAAATATTCAACTTCTGCTGCCATTATAACTTCCCCCTTTCAAAATTTATTATAATTCTAACTCTGTAGGTTCTTGAGCTTGGTGTGGATGTTCAGCACCAGCATAAACCTTTAACTTCTTAATCATTTTTCTACCTAACTTAGTACTAGGTAACATTCCCTTAACAGCTTTCTTAATGGCTTTTTCTGGTGCATCTTTTAATAATTCATCATAAGCTGTCTCTTTTAACCCACCAGGGTAATCAGAATGTTTACGATATTGTTTTTGTTCTAATTTATTCCCTGTTAAATGTACCTCTGCAGCATTAACTACTATCACAAAATCGCCAGTATCCATATGAGGTGTATAAGTAGGCTTATGCTTACCTTGTAGAACCTTAGCGATCTCAGTAGTAGCACGCCCTAAAGTTTTATCAGCAAGATCAACTACATACCAGTTTCTTTCAATATCTTCTGGACTAGGCATATAAGTACTCATTATTCTTACCTCCTTAACAAAAAAATATTTTAATAAACTACAATTTATAAGCGGGGCTTTAACGCAGAGTAACTTAACCTCTGCAGTGGCTAACAGACTCACAAACTAATTTTATGATACCAGTTCTTAGCTGTCAAGATATATTCAAAATTAATAAGTTAATCTCAATAATATATCTCAGCTAAAAATAAACCATGTCCCGGAGCTGAGGGTCCTGCTTGGCTTCTATCCTTAGCCTGAATGATTTCCTCTAATTGACTAGCAGCTAACCGACCACGACCTACTTGAACTAAAGTACCTACAATAGCCCGCATCATCTTATACAAAAAACCATCTCCAGCCACATCAATCACTACTAATTTATTTTGCACTGTAATGTCTATATTATACAGAGTTCGCCATGGACTATATGCATTACAACCTGCTGCTCTAAAAGAAGTGAAATCATGCTCTCCTATTAGATACTGCGCTGCCTGTTTCATTGCTGTCAGATCAAGTGAATCAGTTATATGATAGGCATAATTGCGTAAAAACGGAGACGGCAATTCAGCTTGATAAATCTGATAGTAATACCTTTTACCTTGATTACTATATTGAGCATGAAATTGGGAACTAGCCTCTGTAACTTCTAAGATCACTATATCAGCTGGTAGTAAACCATTTAAAGCTACACTAAAATTAGCAGTAGGAATTGGAGTTTCTAACTGACAATTAAAAACTTGACCCTTAGCATGTACCTGAGCGTCAGTCCTGCTAGCACCTACGATCTCCACTTCCTTAGCAACTAATTCTTCCAGCGCCTGCTCTAACTTACCTTCTATAGTTGCTACTTGAGGCTGTTTAGGTTGTTTTTGGAACCCATGATAATTAGATCCATCATAAGCTACAGTAAACTTTAAATTACGCATTATTTCCACTCCATTAAGTTATAACCAAATGCCAAACCCTAGTAAATAAACTGTACTAACTGCTAAAGTTAAATAATCACGTCTGGCTAACCTGAGGACCTTCATCCGACTTCTATTCTCGCCTCCCCGATAGCATCTAGCCTCCATTGCTAAGGCTAAGTCATCTGCTCGGCGAAAAGAGTTAACAAATAGTGGAACTAATAACGGCAGTAGGCTCTTGGCCCGTTGGACTAAATTACCACTTTCAAAATCAGCTCCCCGGGCTTTCTGAGCCTTCATAATCTTTTGCGCTTCCTCTAATAAAGTAGGAATAAAACGCAAGGCAATAGTCATCATCATTGCTAACTCATGAGCTGGCACCCCAAAGCGCTTAAAAGGATCCAACAACTTCTCTAAACCATCAGTCAACTCTAAAGGAGAGGTGGTTAAAGTTAATAGGGAAGTATAACTGATTAAAAAGATCAGCCGTAAAGCCATAAAGGAACCTAACCTCAAGCCTTCTTCTTCAATCCGTAATAACTTCCACTGCCACAACACCTGACCTCCTCTAGTCATAAAGATATGGATCCCGAAGGTAAATAAAATAATAAATAACAATGGTTTTACACTCCGCACTAGATACTTAACTTCTAATTTAGCTAACATCACTGTTAACAAAATAAAAGCAGCCAGGACCAAATACCCTCCAAAAGTATCTAGCAGAAAAATAGACAGAATAAATAAAGCAATAACTATAATCTTTATTCTGGGATCCAGTTTATGCACTACAGAATCCTGTTCAATATACTGACCAATCATAATATCATCTAACATAATCTACCCTCGCAGTGCTTGTAGTATTTCTTCAGCAGCTTCTGTAACATCAAATAGATCACAAGCCACAGCAAAATCCTGAGCTTTTAACTTTTGTAAAACTTCTGTTACTTGTGGAACCCCTAGATTAATCTTCTCTAAAAATTGACTCTGAGCAAAAATATCACTAGGCGATCCTTGTAAAACTAACTCCCCATCCTCTAAAACTAATACCTTATCCGCTAACTGAGCTATTTCCTCCATCCGATGAGAGATCAAAATAATAGTCAACGAAAACTCCTCTTGGAGTCTAACAATCTCAGCTAACAAATCTTTTCTGGCTTTAGGGTCTAACCCAGCGGTAGGTTCGTCCAAAATCAAAACTTCTGGCTTCATAGCTAAAACACCAGCAATTGCTACCCGTCTTTGCTGTCCACCTGATAACCGAAAAGGAGACTGATCTTTAAAAGATTCATACTCCAAATTAACCAATTGTAAAGCTTCCTTAACTCGAGGCTCGATTTCATCCTCAGCTACTCCTAAATTCCGCGGGCCAAAGGCAATATCAGCAAATACTGTCTCCTCAAATAGCTGATGTTCAGGATACTGAAAAACCAATCCTACCTGCTGTCTGATTTCTTGTAAATTATCACTAGCAGTAATATCTACTCCAGCAATATTGATCTGCCCAGCCGTAGGATCCACTAAACCATTTAAGGTTTGAACTAAAGTTGATTTACCAGAGCCAGTATGTCCAACTAGCCCCACAAATTCACCATGCTCAATAGTAAAATTAATATTCTCTAAAGTGTAATCATCTGGAGCTAAATCAGGGTTATAATTATGACTTAAATTACTTACTTCAATGAACATAATTCTGTCACCAACCTATCCACCTGATGAATATCAGTTGCTATATCGACTCCAGCCTGCTGTAATCTGACAGCTAATTCAGTTACTTGAGGTAGATCAAGATTATATTCTTGCAGCTGATCAACTTGACTAAATATCTGTTGCGGAGTACCTTCTAGAGCAACTTCTCCTTGCTCTAGAACAATAATTCTATCAGCCTGAATTGCTTCCTGCATAAAGTGAGTAATGTGGACTACTGTCATATCCAAATTACGATTTAAATCTTGGATAGTACTCATCACCTGTTCTCTACCTACTGGATCCAACATAGCTGTTGGCTCATCTAGCACTAGACACTCGGGGTGCATAGCTAAAATACCAGCAATTGCTACCCGTTGTTTTTGCCCTCCTGATAAATCATGAGGTGCCTCGCGGCGTAACTCTTCCATACCTACCCTTTGTAAGGCTGCAGTAACTCTTTGCTGGATCACAGCTGATTCTAACCCTAAATTTTCCGGGCCAAAAGCTACATCTTCTTCTACAATATTAGCTACTAATTGGTTATCAGGATTTTGAAAGACCATTCCTACTTGTTGTCTAATCTCCCACAGTTGGTCCTGATTACTGGTCTCTAAATCAGCTACCTGGACTCGACCTTGCTTAGGTACTAATAATCCATTTAACATTTTAGCCAGGGTTGATTTACCTGATCCATTGTGGCCTACAATAGCAACAAACTCGCCTGCCTCAATCTCTAAATCAATTTCTTGTAGTACCCAATCATCTGCTTGGTTATATCTATAGGAGACATCACTAATTTTAATTAATGGCATAATCTCACCAACCTGATATAAAAAAACAGCCATTTATACCGGACATCAGTCCAGTACCAAATAACTGGTCATGGCTGTTTAGAAGTATTAAATTCTAAATTAATTCTATTCCAAATAATAATCCAACTACTACTCTACTAATTCTAAAATAGCCATTTGAGAACTATCTCCTCGTCTTGGCCCTAACTTAATAACTCTTGTGTATCCACCAGTTCTATCAGCAAATTGGTCAGCCAGCTCATCAAATAACAGATCAACACTTTCTTGATCCTGCAACTTACTCATAACTTGTCTTCTAGCATGCTGACTACCTTCTTTAGCTTTAGTAATTATCTTTTCCGCAAACTTTCCTGCTTCTTTAGCTTTAGGAAGAGTTGTCTCCACCTTACCTTCTTGGAACAAGGAATTAGCTAAGTTAACTAATAATGCCTTGCGGGGAGCACTTTTGCGATTTAAACTACGTTGTGACATAGCATCCACCTCCTATATTCTATTATAATTCAGGGTGTTTTAGAGTTAAATCCAGTTCAGCTAACTTGGCCTTGATCTCCTGTAATGACTTCTTACCTAAGTTTCTAATCTGCATTAACTCATTTTCAGTAGTGGACGTTAATTCCTCTACTGTATCAATACCAGCTCTCTTGAGGCAGTTAGAAGAACGGACTGATAAATCAAGCTCTTCAATAGTAGTTTCTAAGATTTCATTCTTTTCTTCTTCTTCTTTTTCTACCATCACATCAGATTCACTGATTTCTTCATTTAAGTTAATTAACATATCCAGATGTTCATCTAACACCTTAGAGGCTAAGCTGATAGCATCTTCAGCATCCAGACTACCATCTGTCTCCACTTTAAGAGTTAATTCATCTAAATCACTTCTATCTCCTACTCGTGTATCAGTAACATCAAAATTAACTCTACGAATAGGGGAGAAATCAGAATCAACAGCAATCTCTCCAATTACATCCTCTTCGGATTCATTATCTTCCGCTCTAACATAACCTCGACCTTCTTCTACCACTGCTTCTAAGTTGAATTCTCCCTCACCAGATAATGTAGCAATCTCTAATTTTGGATTAAGAATTTCTAAATTACCACTAACTTGAAATTGATCAGCAGTCACTGTACCTTCTTGATCAGTATTAATCCTAATTGTTTGGGGTTCTTCTTCTTCCATCCTAATAACTAAATCTTTTAAATTCAAAATAATATCAGCTACATCTTCTCTAACCCCTGGTACAGTAGAAAATTCATGCTGGACTCCTTCAATTTTGATTGAAGTTATTGCCGCCCCTGGCATAGAAGATAACATAATTCTACGTAATGAATTACCAAGAGTAGTACCATAACCTCTTTCTAAGGGAGTAATCACAAATTCACCATAAGTATCATCGGATTCAACACGTTCAATAGTCGGTTTTTCAATCTCAATCATTAGTATTTCTCCCCCTTTGTTTATTAATCAACTTTAAGGGTAATATAAAGTGGTTCAGATCTGAACCACCTACCTGCTATTATCTAGAGTAGAACTCTACAATTAACTGCTCTTGGATTGGTAGATCAATTTCTTCTCTTACTGGTTCAGCTAATACCTTACCAGTTAATTTTTCTAAGTTAACCTGCAACCAAGAAATAACTTCTACATCTTGGTTATACTCTCTAACTTCTTTCATCCGCTTCATATTTTTGCTACCTTCTGCTATCTCAATCTCATCATCTACTTCAACACGATAAGATGGAATATCAACTCGGTCACCATTCACTTCAATATGACCATGCTTTACAAGTTGACGAGCTTCATTACGGGAAGTAGCAAAACCTAATCTATAAACAACATTATCCAATCTTTTTTCTAATAGCTGTAAGAACTGTTCACCAGTGATTCCTGGTTCAGTCTCTGCTTCCTCAAAGTAACGTCTAAATTGATTTTCTAACACACCATAAGCTCTTCTAACTTTCTGCTTTTCTCTTAATTGTAATCCATATTCAGATAAATTACCTCTTCTATTCTGTCCTTGATCTCCCGGCGCATAAGGACGACGTTCGATAGCACACTTATCAGTGTGACATCTCTCACCTTTTAAGAATAATTTTTCTCCTTCTCGTCGACATAATTTACAAACCGGTCCAGTATATCTTGCCATATTCCTTACACCTCCAAAGTATATTATTGTCTAGTGTTATACTCTCCGACGTTTTGGTGGTCGACAACCATTATGGGGAATAGGTGTTACATCTTTAATAGAAGTAACCTCAATCCCAGCAGCCTGCAAAGCTCTAATAGCAGACTCACGACCAGACCCAGGTCCTTTAACAAAGACCTTAACTTCTTTTAATCCATACTCAGCTGCCTCTTTAGCGGCCTCGTCAGCTGCTTGTTGTGCAGCATAAGGAGTCCCTTTTCTAGAGCCTTTAAATCCTAAATTACCAGCACTTGACCAAGTAAGTGTATTACCTTTTTGATCAGTTAAAGTAATAATTGTATTATTGAAAGTAGAACGAATATGTGCTTGCCCTCTTTCTACTCTCCTATTAGTATTTTGAGCCATATTATCCCTCCTTAATTATCTATTCTCCTGATTGATTTGGTCCTTTTCTAGTTCGGGCATTAGTCTGTGTCCGCTGTCCTCTAACTGGTAAACCTTTTCTGTGTCTAATACCTCGATAACTTCCAATATCTTTTAATCTTTTAATATCAGCCTTTTCCTGACGACGTAACTCACCTTCAACTACATATTCTTCATCAATTGCTGATCGTAGCTTAGCAATCTGGCTTTCTGATAATTCATGTACCTTAATCTCTGGGTCAACTTCTGTTTCCTCTAGAATATCTAAAGCAGAAGAGCGACCAATACCATAAATATAAGTTAATCCAACCTTTACTTTTTTATCCTTTGGTAAATCGACACCTTCTATCCGTGCCATAACTATTACACCTCCTGGTAGTAATTTATAGTTAAAACCTTAAGAATTAAAGTCGTTTTAAAATTACTTTAATTGTTTTGAATTTTAACTATCAATTATCAACTGTTCTCTATCCTTGTCGCTGTTTGTGTTTAGGATTCTCGCAAATAACATAAACTGTACCATTCCGACGAACTACTTTACATTTATCACAAATAGGTTTAACTGATGGTCGAACTTTCATGCTACCCCTCCTTTAGATCTATTTAGGATTCATGACGATAAGTGATTCGACCTCGTTCTAAATCATAAGGAGACAATTCAACAGTTACCGTATCACCAGGTAAAATCTTAATAAAGTTCATTCTCATCTTACCGGACACATGGGCCAACACTTCATGGTCATTTTCTAACTCCACTTTAAACTTAGCATTTGGCAGTGTCTCAACTACGGTACCCTCAACTTCAATAGGTTCCTCTTTTTTAGACATTAAGTCTATTAAACCTCCTCTATAAATAAAGATTAAGTTAAATTCAGTCCACCTTGATTTACAGACTCTCAATATATGATTATATCACAAATGAATCATTTTATGCAATCTTAACTAAAACTGAGTTAAAATTTGGGGTCCTGACTCTGTAATAGCTACTGTATACTCGAAATGAGCTGATAATTCTTCGTCCTGCGTTATTACAGTCCAACCATCATCCAAAGTCTTAACCCGTGGGGTACCAAGATTAATCATAGGTTCAATAGCTAAGACCATTCCTTCTTTTAATCTAGGCCCGCGATTGGGAGCACCAAAATTAGGAACTTGGGGATCTTCATGCATCTTCTTTCCGATGCCATGGCCTACAAATTTGCGGACTACAGAATAACCATTACCTTCAGCGTGTTGCTGAATAGCATGTGAAATATCAGAGACTCTATTACCAATCTTAGCCTCTTCAATTCCTTGTAAGAGTGATTCTTTAGTTACCTGTAATAGATCCTGAGCAGTAGAAGATACCTCACCAACTGCTAAAGTTTGCGCAGCATCACCATAATAACCATTAATTACTGCTCCAATATCCAGACCAATAATATCACCTGACTTGAGAGAATAAGAACCGGGAATCCCATGGACTACTTGTTCATTAATAGCAACACAAACGGTATTAGGAAATCCTTGATAACCTTTAAAGGCAGGCTCAGCCCCCTGGTCTAAGATAAATTCTTCTGCCAACTGATCAATTTCCTGCGTTGTAATCCCTGGTTCAATTTTATCAGCTAATAATTTATGAGTCTCAGCAACTATCTGACCAGCCTGCTTCATCAGCTCGATCTCACGTTGAGATTTTCTGATAATCATCTACTTTAACTCCTCTAAAACAGAAGTTATCTCAGCAAAAACTTGCTCCAGATCCTGTTCACCAGTTACTGAGTACAACAGATCTCTATCTTGATAATAATCAACTAAAGGAGCAGTTTTCTCTTGATAGACCTCTAGTCTTTCTTTAATTGTCTCTGGAGTATCATCTTCTCTTTGGTACAATTCTCCACCACATTGATCACAAATCATATCCTTCTCAGGCGGATCATATTCTAAGTGGAAAGTAGCTCCACAATCTTCACAAACTCTACGACCAGATAAGCGATTAACTACTTCCTGGTCACTGACTTCAATATTCAAGACAGCATCCAAAGAAAAATCCAACTCAGCTAGTGCTTCAGCTTGCTCAATTGTTCTCGGAAAACCATCAAGAATAAATCCGGCTTGACAGTCTTCTTCTTGTAGTCTCTCTTCTACAATACCTACTACAATTTCATCAGGCACCAACTGTCCTTGGTCAATATATTCTTTAGCTTTCTGGCCTAATTCAGTTTCATTTTGCATTGCCTGACGGAATATATCTCCGGTAGCAATCTGGGGCAGGTCATAAGCTGCTTCTAGACGAGCAGCCTGAGTACCTTTCCCTGCTCCTGGTGGACCAAGTAATACTAGACGCATAACTATCCCTCCCTACGAATTACTGCATAAAGCTCTCGTAATGTCGAGATAACAAGTGAGTCTCAATCTGCTTCATAGTTCTTAAAGCAACACCAACAACAATCAATAAAGCTGTTCCGCCAAACCGGGCTTGTATCCCAGTTAACTTAATAACAAAGTTTGGTAATACAGCCACAGCAGCTAAGAAAATAGCTCCTGCTAAAGTAATCCGAGTTAAGATTTTATCCAAGTACTCAGAAGTAGGTCTCCCAGGACGACGCCCAGGTACAAAACCACCTTTTTGTTTCATATTCTCTGCGATTTCTCGGGGATCAAACTGAATTGCAGTATAAAAATAAGTAAAGAAGACAATCATCACTGCATATAAAATTATATATAATGTTGACCCCGGACTTAAAGCTTCAGCAATAGATTGAGCCCAATCATACTGGATAATCCTAGCAATAGTAGCTGGGAATAATAAAACAGAAGAAGCAAAGATAACTGGAATCACCCCAGCCTGATTTACTTTCATCGGAATATGAGTATTTTGACCTCCATATACTTTATTCCCTACTACTCGTTTAGAATAACGGACTGGTATCTTTCTTTGCCCTTCTTGGATATAAATTACTACTCCAATCACTAGTACTGCAATTGCTATAAAGACTAATACATTAAAAATATTAATTGTTCCTGCTCTTAGTCCTTCAATGGTTGTCATCACTGCTGTTGGAAACCGAGAAATAATTGATGCAAAAATAATTATTGAGATACCATTTCCGATGCCTTTATCTGTGATCTGTTCACCTAACCACATCAAAAAGATAGTTCCAGCCGTTAAAGTGATTACAATAGTAGCTAAATTGAAAAATGTTGGGTTAGCAATTGCCCCTTGACTTTTGATCATCATTGTAATACCAGTTCCCTGGACTAATCCTAATACTACAGTAGCATACCGAGTATAACGGTTAATGATCTTTTTCCCTTCTTGACCTTGTTGTGATAGTTCCTCTAATTTAGGGATTACTACTGTTAATAATTGCATAATAATCGAAGAAGTAATATAGGGACTGATACTCATAGCAAAGATAGTAAATCTTCTCAGAGCACCACCAGCAAACATATCTAAAAACTCCAGCACACCTTGACCGGCAAAGAGTTGACCTAATACTTCAGTATCTATACCAGGAACTGGAATGTGGGCCCCAATTCTATAAACTACTATCATAGCTAACACAAATAACAGCTTATTACGTAATTCCTCAATTTTTAAGGCATTCCCTAACGCTGATAACATTTATTAAATCACCTCAGCCTTTCCCCCAACAGCTTCAATTTTTTTAACTGCAGATTTACTAAACTTATGTGCTCTAACAGTTAAAGACTTGTCTAATTCGCCATCGCCAAGAATCTTAACGCCATCTTTTTCTTTATTGATTAATCCAGCGTCTTTTAAATCAGCAATAGTAACTTCTTCCTCAAACCGATTAAGATCCTTGATATTAACAATAGCATACTCCGTCTTAAACTCAGCATTGGAAAATCCTCGCTTAGGGAAGCGTTTAAAATAAGGAGTCTGACCACCTTCAAAGATAACTCCTACGCTACCTCCTGAACGAGCATTTTGGCCCTTCGTTCCACGACCACTAGTCTTACCTTTACCAGAACCTACTCCTCGTCCAACACGTTTTTTATCCTGCTTAGAACCTTCAGCTGGCTGTAGATCATGTAAGTCTAATCCCATAGTTGTCACCTCCTTTAAAAAATTAATAACTTACTATCCTAATAATTCTTCTACTGACTTATCTCTTAGTTTAGCAACATTTTCGGCATCTTTCAAGCTACTTAAACCTTGAATTGCTGCTCGGACCATATTAATTGGGTTATCAGTACCTAATGACTTAGTTAAAATATCTTGGATACCAGTTAATTCAATAACAGCACGAATTGGACCACCAGCAATTACTCCAGTACCTTCAGAAGCAGGCTTTAACAATACTTGCCCAGCCCCAAAGACACCAGTGATCTCATGAGGAATAGTTGTATCAGTTAACGGAACTTCCACTAATTGATTCTTAGCAGTTTCAATCCCTTTTCGAATAGCAGCTGGAACCTCATTAGCTTTTCCAATTGCAGCTCCTACATAACCATTACCATTACCTACAACTACTAAAGCACTAAAACTAAACCGACGTCCACCTTTAACTACTTTAGAAACTCGACGAATATCTACAACACGTTCCTCTAAGTCTAAATCACTGGAATCAATAATCTCTCTTTTAGCTTTATTCATTTTCTTCCCTCCTTTATCTTAAAAGTCGAGCCCGCCTTCACGAGCTGCTTCAGCTAATGCTTTAATCCGACCGTGATACTTATAACCACCACGATCAAAGACAACTTCTTCGACTCCTTCTTCTAAAGCACGCTCAGCAATATACTGCCCTACAATTTGAGCAGCTTCAACATTACCACCATTCTCAATCTCATCTCTAATTTCAGTATCAACAGTGGAAGCTGACGCTAAAGTTATTTCTCTAAAATCATCAATAACTTGCGCATAAATATGATTCAAACTCTTAGAAACATGCAAACGAGGTTGAGTAGGAGTTCCTTCTACCTTTTTCCGAACTCGTTTATGTCTTCGCTGTCTAGCTTCTTCTTTATCTAGTTTACTCATGGCTTTCCCTCCTTTTCCACCAAAATTAACAATTATTAAGCAGTTTTACCTTCTTTACGTCTAATCTTTTCGTCAACATACTTAATTCCTTTACCGTTATAAGGTTCCGGCTTTCTAACTTCTCTAATATCAGCTGCTACCTGACCTACAAGTTGTTTATCAGCACCTTTAACAGTGATTTCATTCTCCTCCACTTCAAATTCAATTCCTTCTTCTGGCTCAATAACTACTGGATGAGAATAACCAACTTGCAATTCTAATTTATTTCCTTTCTTAACAGCTCTATAACCAACACCATTTAGCTCTAGTTTTTTCTCATAACCTTCAGTTACTCCTTCAACCATATTAACAATCTGGCTCCGAGCTAAACCATGTAAAGATTTATCTTCTTTAGAATCAGTAGATCTAGTAACAACTAATTCTTCCTCATTAACCTCAATATCTAGTCTAGAACTGAATTCTTCCGCTAGTTCTCCTTTAGGACCTTCTACCGTAACAGCAGTACCTTCTACAGATATTTCAACTTTTTCTGGGATTTCAACAGGTATATGACCGACTCGAGACATAATCTACACCCCCCTTGATTTTTAATTACCAAACGTAACAGAGAACCTCGCCACCAATTCCAGCTTTACGAGCTTCCTTATCTGTCATTACACCTTGCGAAGTAGAAATGATTGCAATACCTAATCCACCTAATACCTTTGGTAATTCCTCTTTATCAGCATAAACTCTTAAACCTGGTTTACTAATTCTCTTTAAACCAGTAATCACCTTTTCTCCCTTAGAACCATACTTCAGATCAAGAGTTATCGTTCCTTGAGCAGTATCCTCTTGTCTGTTGTAATCGTTAGTAAAACCTTCTTCAGTTAATACCCGAGCAACTTCTTCTTTTAAGTTAGATGCTGGGATCTCTACTTGATCATCATAAACTTGATTGGCATTTCTAATTCTCGTTAACATATCAGCAATCGGATCGTTTACAGACATAAATACTAACCTCCCTTCAAATAATCACTTATTTTACCAACTAGATTTTTGCACGCCTGGTAATTTACCAGCGTGAGCTAATTCTCGAAAACAAATTCTACATAATTCAAATCTTTGTAGTACACCATGAGATCGACCGCAACGTCTACATCTTCTTTCTTCGCGAGTCTCATACTTAGACTTTCTCTTAGCCTTTTCTATTTTGGATTTTTTAGCCACTATTTTCCCTCCTTTAGTTATTTTCTAAAAGGCATACCCATCTGGGCCAACATTTCTTTAGCTTCTTCATCAGTCTCTGCACTAGTTACAATCGTAATATCCATACCTAAGACTGTAGTAATATCATCAACTTCAAGTTCAGGAAAAACTGTGTAGTTATCAAGACCTAAAGAATAATTACCTCGGCCATCAAAAGAATTAGTAGGAACCCCTCTAAAGTCACGAACACGTGGTAAAGCAACGCTAACTAATTTATATAAAAACTCATACATTCCTTCACCTCGTAAAGTAACCTTGCATCCAATTGGCATTCCTTTTCGAACCTTAAAATTAGCTATAGACTTTTTAGCTCTAGTAACAACTGGCTGTTGACCGGTAATTGCCTCTAAATTAGCAACTGCTTCATCTAATAAATTAGCATTTTCCGGTGCCTCTCCTAGACCCATATTAACTACAACCTTTTCTAGCTCAGGAACTTCCATCACATTATCATAGTCAAATTCATCCATTAACGAAGCTACTATTTCTTCAGTATATCTTTCTTTTAGTACTGACATATTTGCTACCTCCTTTCCACCAATTAATCTACAATCTCATCGCAATTTTTACAGTAACGTACTTTCTCTCCACTATCTAAAAACTGCTTACCAGTCCGGGCTGGTTGATTACAATGTTCACAGACTAATTTCACATTAGAACTATGAATCGGAGCTTCTTTTTCTACAATACCACCTTGCGGATTATCCTGTGTTGGTTGAGCATGCTTTTTAATAATATTAATCCCTTCTACAATCACACGACTCTCCTGCGGAATCACTTTTAAGATTTCTCCTTGGCGTCCTTTATCTTTACCAGCAATAACTTCTACTTGATCACCTTTTTTAACGTGTACCTTAGGCTTAGACATACTGTCAACCTCCTTTCTGAATTCAAACAACCAATTATAAAACTTCAGGAGCTAAAGAAATAATGCGAGTATAATTTTCATCTCTTAATTCCCGAGCAATTGGACCAAAGACTCGAGTTCCAGTAGGGGCATCATTGTCATCAACTATTACAGCTGCATTTTCATCAAAGCTAATATAAGAACCATCATCTCGTTTTACTTTACGTTTAGTACGTACAATTACAGCTTTAACAACCTCACCTTTACCTACCATACCATCGGGAATTGCTTCCTTAACTGTAGCAATCACTACATCTCCTAACGAAGCATAGCGTTTTCCAGAACCACCTAAAACTTTAACACATAATAATTCTCTAGCACCTGAATTATCTGCTACTTGCAATGTAGATTCTGTTTGGATCATTATAGTCCCTCCTTCCGATCAGACAATTTAAATTATTTAGCTTGCCGAATTATTTCAGCAACTTTCCAGTTTTTAGTCTTGCTTAGTGGACGAGTCTCCACAATCTTGACCTTATCTCCTTCGCTACATTCATTATTCTCATCATGCGCTTTAAACTTAGAAGTTTTATTAATTACTCGTTTATATAGAGGATGCTGTTGCTTTCTTTCCACGGCTACTACAGCAGTCTTATCCATTTTGGCACTAACTACTTTGCCTATTTCCTCTTTTGTCTGTTTATCAGCCATAATACTCCCCCCTTATTAAGCTTGGTTAATACCTAATTCTCGTTCATTCATAATCGTCTTTACTCTAGCAATTGTACGCTTAACTTGCTTAATCCGACTTGGATTATCCAATTGCATTGTAGCATTCTGAAAACGTAAGTTAAATAATTCTTCTTTTAACTCACTTAACTTCTGGTCTAATTCCTGATCCGTTAGCTGACGTAATTCTTTAGCTTTCATCTTGCTCACCGTCCATTTCTCCCCGTTTTACAAATTTAGTCTTAATAGGTAGTTTGTGTGTTGCTAATCGCATAGCCTCTTGGGCAACTTCTTCACTGATACCGCCCACTTCAAACATAATCCGTCCCGGCTTGACAACAGCAACCCATTCTTCTGTTTCACCTTTACCGCTACCCATTCTTGTTTCAGCAGGTTTAGAAGTAACTGGTTTATCAGGGAAAATATTAACCCACATCTTACCATCACTTTCAAGTTGACGCGTAATGGCTATTCTAGCAGCTTCAATCTGACGATTTGTAATCCAAGCTGGTTCTAAAGCTTGTAGTCCAAAGTCACCAAAATTAACTTCAGTTCCCCGTGTAGCTTTACCTTTTAATCGCCCACGATGCTGTTTTCTATGCTTGATACGCTTTGGAATTAACATTTTACGGCCTCCTTTCTATTACTCTTCTTCATCCTCAACTTCTGGTAATATCTCACCTTTATTAATCCAAACTTTAACTCCAATCTTACCATAAGTTGTATATGCTTCTGTAAATCCGTAATCAATATCTGCTCGTAAAGTATGAAGTGGAACACTACCTTCATTATATTCTTCAGTCCGAGCCATCTCAGACCCACCTAAACGACCAGCACATTCAATCTTAAATCCTTCTACATCATCCTGGCGCATTGCCCGATTAAGTGCTTGCTTCATAGCTCTTCGGAAAGATACTCTATTTTCCAACTGCTGGGCAATATTTTCTGCTACTAATTGAGCATTCTTATCCGGCCGATTAACCTCTACTACATTAACTTGGACTTGTTTATCAGTAATTTCCTCTAATTCATTCCGTAATTGGGCTACTTCAGAACCACCCTTACCAATTACCATTCCTGGTCGAGCAGAATGAACATCAATCTTAATTCTATCTGCTGCTCGTTCAATTACAATCCGAGAAATACCAGCTTCGTACATTTTCTCTTTAATATGCTCTCTAACTTCTAAATCTTCGTGTAATAAATCAGCGTATTCGTCTTTATCAGCATACCATTTAGCATCCCAGTCTTTAATATATCCAACTCTTAAACCATGCGGATTAATTTTATTTCCCATCTCATTATCCCTCCTTCTCTGCTACTTTAACAGTAATATGACTTGTTCGTTTTTTAATTGGGCTTGCTTGCCCCATAGCTCTTGGCTTATAACGCTTCATTGTTGGTCCTTCATCTACATAAGCTTCCGAAACATAAAGTTCATCAGCAATCATACCATGATTATGCTCAGCATTGGCTATAGCAGAATTAAGTACCTTTTCTATCATTCCTGCTGCTTTCTTAGGTGTATTCTTTAAAATACCAATTGCTTCTGCTACATCTTTATCCCGCACTAAATCAATTACTAATCTTGCCTTACGTGGGGAAATTCGTACTTGTTTAGCAATAGATTTTGCTTCCACGAGTTTAACCCCCTTTACTATTTAAGTGATGTAGATCGTTCAGTAAACTCTCCGTGACCTCTAAAGATTCTAGTTGGTGCAAACTCACCTAGTTTATGACCTACCATTTCTTCAGTAATATAGATAGGAACATGCTTCCGTCCATCATGAACAGCAATTGTATGCCCTACCATCTGTGGATAAACAGTAGAACTTCGTGACCATGTTTTGATAACTTCTTTTTCTCCAGATTCATTCATTTCTTTAATTTTATCCAGCAGTTTCTGTTTTACGAAAGGCCTCTTGCGCGCCACTAGTTAGCCTCCTTCCAATTATTATTTTTGGTTGTTACCAGCTTTATCCTCATGTCTGCTTTTAACAATCATTCTATCAGACTTTTTGTTTTTACGTGTCTTTTTCCCCATAGTAGGTTTACCCCATGGAGTTACAGGATGTCTACCAGCAGGCTTTTTACCTTCACCACCACCATGTGGGTGATCATGTGGGTTCATAACTACACCTCGAACACTAGGTCTGCGACCTAACCAACGACTTCGTCCTGCTTTACCAATTGTAATATTTTCATGTTCTACATTACCAACCTGGCCTACTGTAGCTTTACAGTTAGCATTAATCAACCTTACTTCTCCAGAAGGTAATTCAACATGAACAAAATCCTCTTCTTTAGCCATTACCTGTGCTTGAACTCCAGCAGCTCGAACTAACTGACCACCTTTACCTGGTTTTAGTTCGATATTATGAATTATAGTACCAACCGGAACTCTATCTAAAGGTAGTGCATTACCTGGTTTAATATCAGCTTCAGCACCAGACATAAGTTGATCTCCTACCTCTAGTTCTCTCGGAGCAAGAATATATCTCTTTTCTCCGTCAGCATAATTCAATAAAGCAATTCTGGCAGATCGATTTGGATCATATTCGATAGTAGCCACTTTAGCTGGAATTCCATCTTTATCTCTTGCAAAATCAATCACTCTATATTTTCTCTTGTGTCCTCCACCACGGTGTCTAGCAGTAACTCTACCCTTGTTATTACGACCTCCAGTCTTCTTTAGTGGTTCTAATAAAGACTTTTCTGGTTCAGCAGCCGTAACATCCTCAAAAGTATCAACTGTCATATATCTTCGGGATGGGGTAGTCGGCTTAAATGTTTTAATTGCCATTCTTAGTCCCTCCTTTTTCTAAAGATTATACACCTTCAAAGATTTCAATCGTATCGTCAGCAGCTAATTTAACTCGAGCCTTTTTCCAAGCTGCAGTAGTACCTTCATGCCGGCCCATTCTTCGTTTTTTACTTGGCATCTTGCAAGTAGTAACTTTATCTACTTGCACATCAAAGATCTCTTCTATTGCTTGTTTAATTTGCGGTTTGTTAGCATCTAGTACAACCTTGAAAGTATACCAGTTTCTCTCTTCCATATCGGCCATACTCTTTTCGGAAATATGAGGTGCAATCACAATATCTCGTAAATCCATTATACTACAAGCACCTCCTCAACTTGATTAATAGCATCTTCAGTCATTAGTACTCGGTCACTATTTAAGATATCATAAACTGTTACCTGTTGGGAACCAATAACTTTAACTTCTGGAATATTGCGAGCTGACTTGTAAAGATTATAATCGCGAGCATCAAGCACAATTAATACCTTTTTATCAGCTGCATCAAGATTCTCCAAAACAGAAATCATTTGTTTAGTTTTAGGTTGATTAAACTCAAAACCATCAACAATAGTTAATTCTTCTTCCTCAAGTTTAGAAGTTAAAGCAGACTTAACTGCTAACTTTTTAACTTTCTTCGGAATATCTTTCTCATAACTACGTGGTTGAGGTCCAAATGTTGTTCCACCACCAACCCAGATTGGGGAACGAATACTTCCGTGACGAGCTCGACCGGTACCTTTCTGTCTCCAAGGCTTACGGCCACCTCCTCTTACTTCTCCCCGTGTTTTTGTCTTAGCAGTACCAGCTCTTTTAGCAGCTAATTGAGCAGTAACTGCCTCATGAACAACATGCTCATTTATTTCTACAGCAAACACATCTTCTTTCAGGCCTACATTTCTTCCTACTTGTTGGCCCTCAGTATTATATACAGGTAATTCGGGCATGATTTATCCTCCTTTCTAAGACTACTTTACTGCTTCTGTAATAGTTAATAAGTTTTCTTTAGGTCCTGGTACAGAACCTTTAACCAATAATAAATTCTTTTCCGGATCAACTTTAACTACTTCTAAGTTTTGAATTGTTACTTTCTCTCGACCCATACGTCCAGCCATCTTCTTACCTTTGAATACTCTTGATGGATCAGCACTCTGGCCGATAGAACCTGGTAACCTATAATTTCTAGAACCATGAGTCTTAGGCCCCATATTAAAGTTCCATCTCTTAACGGTACCAGTAAACCCTTTCCCTTTAGAAGTACCAGTTACATCAATCTTATCACCAGGAGTAAAAGTATCGACTGCAACTTCAGCTCCTGTTTCTAATTCTTCTACACCATCAATCCGAAATTCTTTAATATATTTTTTAGGTTCAATCCCATACTTCTCAAAATGACCCTGTAATGGTTTATTTACTCTAGACACCTTAGCATCCTCAAAACCTAACTGTACAGCAGTATATCCATCTACCTCTTCTGTCTTTTTCTGAATAACAGGACAAGGACCTGCTTCAACAACTGTTACCGGTATGACTTCTCCATTATCAGCAAACACTTGCGTCATACCAATCTTTTTTCCTAAAATACCTTTCATTTGACTACACCTCCTCAAGCTAACAAGCTATTATAATTTAATCTCGATATCGACACCAGCAGGTAAATCTAATCTCATTAGTGAATCAATTGTTTTTGGTGTCGGTTCCTTAATATCGATTAATCGTTTATGAGTTCTAATTTCAAATTGTTCTCTTGATTTACTATTTACATGGGGAGAACGCAAAATAGTAAATACTTCTTTTTTAGTAGGTAAAGGAACAGGACCAGAAACCCCAGCACCAGTTCGATTAGCTGTTTCTACAATCTTCTCTGCTGAATTATCTAATAATTGATGTTCATAACCCTTGAGTTTGATTCTAACTTTCTCTCTACCTTCTTCAGCCATTTATCTTCACCTCCGATTAACATTAATTAGACAGAAAAAAAGATGAGGAGAAAAAGCTCCTCATTTTCTTGTTATCCTGTCATTATTCAACGATTTCAGTTACCACACCAGCGCCTACAGTCTTGCCACCTTCCCGAATTGCAAATCTTAATCCTTCTTCCATTGCAATCGGTGAAATTAATTCTGCATCCATCTCAATGTTATCTCCTGGCATTACCATATCTACATCTTCTGGTAGGTT
>NZ_BAAHYI010000010.1:0-91109 GCF_054657635.1 Halanaerobaculum tunisiense | reverse complement strand
ATAAAATCAATTATTATATTTATTCTTTAGGTGGCATTAAGGTTGCTTCTCCAGTAATAACTTCTTTTCCATTTTGATTAACACATATTGTTTGCATAATTATTCTATTTTTTTGTTCCTGTTTCTCTTTTACTTCTACAGTAGCTGTAATTGTATCTCCTAATTCAACAGGAGCTACAAAATTCAAGTTTTGAGACAAATAAATAGCACCTGGACCAGGTAATTTAGTCCCTAAGGCAGCAGAAATCAATCCTGCCCCTAACATTCCATGAGCAATTCTACCTTCAAACATTGTATCTTGAGCAAAGTCTTCATTAATATGAGCAGGATTAAAATCACCTGTTATTCCTGCATAATTAACTACATCTGCTTCAGTAATTGTTTTAGTAAAGCTATCCTTTTGACCCACCTCTAACTGATCAATAGTTTTACCTGTTAACATTTTTATTCTCCTTTCTAATTTTCAACTATACTTTCATAATAGTTTTAATGCTTTGATCAAGTTTTTTATTCATTAAAGCCATTTGAAATTCTTCCTCAAAGTCAGATGTAGTACGTAATCCTCTAATAATTAATTTAGTTTCTTTTTTCTTTAAAAAATCAACTAATACCCCTTCTGCAGCTCAACTTTAACATTAGATAAATTTTGGATCTCACTTTTCATCATTAACAAATTTATTACTACGCTTAATTATATCTATATAACCTTTAGTAGGTGGGTCAAATGTTCCCGGATAAACTGCTTTTTTTCCATTAAACTACCCTCCCTCTAAAAGTTATTATTCTATCTATTGTGCCCCCTTTCTTTAAAGATTGATATCTTTTTCACTTTTCACTTATCTATGAATGCAACTATCATGCCAAATAGTATAATACCCCATAAAAAGTCCATAATTACTACTAAATTACTACTAATTAGCAAACTCATCCTTCTTTTTTCCTTTTATTTAAGCTTAAATTGATTTATAATCCTGATTTTGTATAAGATAATCTACATTTTTAAAATAATATCTGATCATAAAAACTATTTGAACCTCTCTTTCCTTTTATAATGGGGATTGATAACAAGTGTATAATTTCACATACATTGATCTATAGTGTATATTTATTTATACATAACCGATAATTTAAAGTAAAAACAAATTAATATTCTCAGAATAAGAATAATCAAAAACTATTTGTAATAAATATATTAATTAAAAAATAGATTCTTAGTTTTTTGTAGGTGATAGCAATGGAAAGATTACTAATTATATTCTTTACCTCATTAGGAGTAGTTTTAGGTGGAGCAATCATTGGTAGTCTAGGAGGTACTTTAAGTAATCAACCTCCTCTTAAAATTATGTTAGAACTAGCAAAAGAAATAAAATTATGGGCAGTTGTAACTGCTATTGGCGGTACTTTTCCTAACTTAAAGCTCTTTGGAGGTGGATTACTAGAGGGTAGATTCTTACTAATCATTAAACAATTCATCTTACTTACCACAGCTTTTTTAGGAGCCCAATTAGGGCTTTGGTTAATCACTGTGCTGACTGGAGGCAATTAAAATGCAAGTTAATTTTTTAGCCTTAACTAAAAAAGAGTTAGTACGTCTGCTAGCTAGCTTTTTATTGGGATTAATTGTCGGAGGGAGTCTAATCAATTTCTGGATTGGTAGTCAACTAGATCAGTTAATTTACGAGAAGAAACAGTTAATTGCTACAATTAACACCCAAGAAACTGAATTAAAACAACTAAAAGAAAGTTTACAAGAAGAAAAAAGAACAGTAGTCCAGGAACTAAAAATTAATATCCAGACTGAGCTAGATAAACATACCAAACAAGAACTCAAAGAAAAACTCTTTGGGATCCTCAATAGTTTGCTAGGTAGAAACATCTCCCAAATAGATGGGCAGCTAATTGCTGAAACTATTAACGACAGAGTTATTATCAGTGAAGAAAAAAGTTACCAAATCCAAGTAACCTGGTTAGTTATTCAACCCCAATCAATAGTTACCGTCCAAGCTAAAGAAAAAGATAATTAAAAATAAGGCAGCCTAAGCTGCCCTAATCTTTATCCTACAAAGTCTTTTATTTTCCCTACTGCCTGTTTAATTTCCTCTTCACTAGTTGCATAAGACATTCTCAAGTACCCCTCTTTGCCAAAGAAAGAGCCGGGAATAGTAGCTACCCCTGCTTCTTGGAGTAACAGATTAGCTAATTCCTGATCAGTCGTTACCTCTTGCCCAGCTAATTCTTGTTTTAAAGCTTCCTTAACATTCACAAAGAGATAAAAAGCTCCAGCTGGCTTCTGAGCTTTAAAACCAGGAATCTGATTTATCCTATCTACAATTAAATTCCTTCGCTGCTGGAAGGACTGTCGCATCTTTTCTGTAGCATCTTGCGGGCCAGATAAAGCAGCTACACTAGCCTGTTGAGCAATTGAGTTAGCACTAGATGTACTATGACTCTGTAAACAAGCCATTGCGTCAATTACCTCTTGCGGGCCAACTGCAAAACCTATCCGCCAACCTGTCATCGCATAAGCCTTAGAAACTCCATCAATAATAACTGTCTGTTGTTTGATTTCTTCGTCTAAAGAAGCAATACTAACTGCTTTTTCTTCATAACTAATCTGCTGATAAATCTCATCAGCAATAATCATAATCTCCTCTTTGACAGCTATCTCAGCTATCTCAGCTAATTCCTGTTGACTATAAATAGCACCAGTTGGATTACTAGGAGTATTCAGAATTAATACTTTAGTCTGCGGAGTAATAGCCTTCTTAAAATCCTGCCCAGTCAACTTAAAATTATTTTCCTCTTTAGTCTCCACTGCTTTAGTCTGGCCCCCTGCTGATTTAATCTGTTGGGGATAACTAACCCAGTAAGGAGCTGGTAGGATAACCTCATCTCCTTCATCTACTAAAGTCTGTAAAGCTAAAAATAAAGCGTACTTAGCTCCAGGAGAAACTATTACCTGGTCGTTAGTATAGCTAACTTGCTTTTGGCTTTTGAATTTATCAACTACAGCAGTTCTTAGCTCCTTAGTCCCGACTGTAGCTGTATAATTGGTAAATCCCGCCCTAATAGCTTCCTGGGCTGCCTCTTTGATATGTACAGGAGTATCAAAATCAGGCTCCCCAGCTCCTAAGCTGATTACATCTTGGCCCTGTTGAGCTAACTCTTTAGCCTGCGCACTAATCCCTAATGTAGGCGAAGCATCAATCTGACTCACTCTCGATGATATCTCCATCTTGCTAACTCCTTTCTTATTAGTTTGTGTCATCACAGGTGACACAGTCATGAGTAGATTTATCATGAAGTGGTCGTGAGACCCGAAAGGTGTGCTATGAGCTATCTGCTAATTCAAAATCTTTAAATTCAAAATCTAGCCTCTTATAATTATTATATTTAATTTAAAGAAGTTGAACTGTGTTTATGATTTTGAATTTGCTCATGACTCATAACTCATAGCTCACGACTATTGATATAATGTGTCACTGACACATTATATCAATTACTTTTATCTTCCTTAATTCTAGTCTTCTTATTTAATGTTTTCTTTCTTAATCTAATGTTTTCGGGAGTTACTTCTACTAACTCATCACTGGATATATACTCCAGAGAATCCTCTAAACTTAGATCAATAGCTGGAGTTAAGACCATAGCTTCATCTGAACCAGAAGCTCTCATATTATCTAACTTCTTGTTTTTACAAATATTAATGTCTAAATCCTGATCTCGAGCATTAGAACCTACAATCATCCCTTCATAAACTTTAGTTCCCGGCTCAACAAAAATATCTCCTCTTTCTTGAGCGGTAAAAATACCATAGCGAGTTACTTCTCCGGCTCTATCTGCTACTATAGACCCAGTATTAGTTTCCGGCAGATCACCACAATAAGCAGCATAATGAGAGAAACTGTGATTGAGTACTCCTTCTCCTTTAGTCTGTGTTACAAATTGAGATCTAAAACCAATCAAACCTCGGGAAGGCACCTCAAAAGTAAGGCGTAATCGACTCTGACTTAAATGGATCATATTCTTCATTTCGCCTTTTCTCTCTCCTAATTGCTCCATTACTACCCCCATAAAGTCTTCAGGAATATCGATAATTGCTTCTTCAATTGGTTCTAGGGTAGTTCCTGCTTCTTCTTTAAAGATTACTTCTGGTTTAGAAACTTGGAATTCATAACCTTCTCGCCGCATCGTCTCAATTAAAATGGCTAGGTGTAACTCTCCTCGACCAGAGACTTTAAAGGTATCGGAGTCTAATTCATCTACTCTTAAAGCTACATTTTTTTCTAATTCTTTCATTAATCTATCTTTTAACTGTCTAGAAGTTACAAAATCTCCTTCCTGGCCAGACATTGGACTATCATTAGTCAGGAAGTTCATGCTTACTGTTGGTTCTTCTATTTCAATAAAGGGCAGTGGCTCTGGATTTTCTGGATCAGCAATTGTCTCCCCAATATCGATTCCTTCCATCCCAGCAATAGCTACAATATCTCCTACTTTAGCTGATTCAATCTCTTTTCTACCTAAGCCCTGATAGGAATACATTTTACTAATCCTTCGTTGTTCTTGGGAACCATCTCTTTTACAAATAGTTACTTCCTCTCCTGTTTGTAGTTGGCCACGATTGATCTTTCCTAAAGCCATCCGGCCTACATAATCATTATATTCAATAGTAGTCACTACTGTTTGTAAAGGCTGATCTACTTCTCCCTGGGGAGCAGGGATTTCTTCTACAATCTTCTTAAATAAAGGTTCTAAATTATCATTATCAGAAGTTAACTCCTCTCTAGCATAACCCTCTAGAGCAGAAGCATAAACTACTGGAAATTCTATCTGTTCTTCTGTAGCTCCTAAATCAATAAATAGATCCAGTACCTGATCCACTACCTCCGCTGGTCTAGCTTCTTCTCGATCAATCTTATTAACTACTACTACCGGTTTTAAATCCAACTCCAAAGCTTTAGTCAAAACAAATTTAGTCTGGGGCATTGGCCCTTCAAAAGCATCCACTACTAGTAATACACCATCAACCATCTTCAAAATACGTTCTACTTCCCCACCAAAATCAGCATGGCCTGGCGTATCAACAATATTTATCTTAGTATCATTATAATTAACAGCTGTATTCTTTGATAAAATAGTAATTCCTCGTTCTCGTTCTAAATCATTAGTATCCATTACTCTCTCTTGAACTTGTTGCTTAGAATGAAAAACATCACTCTGTTTTAACATCCCATCTACTAAAGTTGTCTTACCATGGTCTACGTGAGCAATAATTGCTATATTCCGAATATCATCTCTAACTATCATATATTTCCTCCTTATTTTATAACAAAATTCCAAATTAAGATTATAACATATTATAGCTCTTGTCAATTATGATTCCAAAAAGAGATTATTTTATAATTTAACTAATTTCCGCTTTTGCTCAGTAAAAGTAGCAATCTCTGTATATCCTATTTCTAATAATAAATCTCTTACCAGAGCTAAATTCTCTCCTACTCGCTCTGCACTATGAGCATCAGACCCTAAAGTTACCTTAACTCCTACTTCATAAGCTGCTTCTAAGATTTTACGACTAGGATATATCTCTTCTACTGGCTTATTGAGTCCATTAGTATTCACTTCAATTACTAAATCTTGTTCAGCTATCGTCTTTAGTACCGGCCTAACAATCTCTAAAACATCAGTTTCAGGCCTATAACCAAAAACTTTAATTAAATCTAAGTGACCTAAGATTTGATATAAGCCAGATTCAGCAGCCTGGGCAACATAAGAAAAATACTTTTTATATAGCTCAGTTAAATCCCAATTGTAATAGTACTCCTGATAATCAGGATGATCAAACATCCAATCATCTAAATAATGAATAGAACCAATCACATAATCCAACTCAAACTGACTTAAAAAATCAGCAATTTCCTCCTCTTGGCCAGGAGTATAATCCATCTCAATCCCTCTTTTGACTTTAAGTTCTGGAAATTCTTGGGCTACATCTGTAACCAATTCAAAATCAAATTCTTCATAATAACGATTATGATCAGTAAAACCTAGCTCGGTTAGATTATTAGCTACTGCCTGCTCCAAAAACTCTCTAATTTCCTCAGCTCTCCCAGTTCGATCCTGATGCCCTAATAAATGAGTATGATAATCTACTAACATCTTTTCACTCCTCAACTAATTTAAAATTAACAATTAACAGTTGACAGTTAAGTTCAAATAATAATTAATTTTGATTTTGTCTTTTAATTCTCAATTCTCAATTCTCAATCATCAATTAATTTAACCTTGACTTGGCGAGTTCTTGGCCCATCAAATTCAGCCAAATAAATCCCTTGCCAAGTTCCTAAATCTAATTGACCATCATTAATAATCACCTGTTCGGAACTACCTAATAAACTTGCTTTTAAGTGAGCAGCTGAATTCCCTTCTAAATGTTGATAATTATCCTGCCAAGGAATCAAATCAGCCAACTTAGCTAGCATATCTTGTTGAACTGTTGGATCAGCATTCTCATTAATTGTTACTGCTGCTGTAGTATGCGGAATAAAGACTGTACAAACCCCAGTCTCCACTCCAGCTTGATTAATATTTTTTTGCATTCGAGATGTAATATCAATTAGTTGAGCCTGTTGGTCAGTCTGTATCCTATACTCTCGTAACATGGTATCACCTCAACTATTAGATATTCTAACTTAAATAAGTAATTCCTGCTTGACAAATTAGCTTTTAATAATTAAAACCAAGGATACAAATAACGCTGCTCCTAATAACATAACACTTAGATACATATCCTTCCCTCCTAGCTGTAGGATATAGGTTACAGGAAGAAGAAAGTCTCCTTCCTGTACTTTTTACCCTTGACCTTTTCCCTCGATCTTGCCCTTAACCTCAGTCTCGACCTTGGCCTCAACCTTAACCTTGACCTATTAAGTCTGCTCTCCTGGTCTACAATCAGGGATTTCTTCTTCGTCACATTGTTTACTACCATGTAATCTATCTCTAGTATATAATTTACGATCTACATACTCAGTATGGAGTAATTGCTGTGATTTCTCTCCATGTGGCTTACCTAAAAATTGATCATAGAGCTGTTCTACATAAGGATTTGTATGGGATCTTCTATGTTCTTTATCTTCATCAGCTTGGAATAATCCTTCTGCTCGTTTAACATAATCTTCTCCCATCCGACTCCAACTATCATATCCAGCATAAACTGGTTGGCCACCTCCACCAACACAACCGCCATTAGGACAAGCCATTACCTCTACAAAATCATATTCTCGTTCTCCATTCTGTAATCTATGGATTAAACGTCTAGCATTACCAGTTCCTCTAGCAACTGCTGCTTTGATTACTCGCCCATCATCTAACTCAATCTCACCTTCTTTAAAGTCTTTACCACGCACTTCTTCTAGTTCTACTTTATCTAGCTCTTCTCCCGTTATCTTTTCGTAAACTGTACGTAACGTAGCTTCACAAACTCCCCCTGTAGAACCAAAGATAACTCCTGCTCCCGAAGCATAACCCATTGGTTCATCATATTCTTCTTGAGGCATATTCTTTAGATCCAATCCTGCTTCTTTAATCATCTCAGCCAATTCACGAGTAGTAAGATTAAGATCCACATCTCTATCCTGTCCACTATCATTCATTTCTGGGCGAGCTGCTTCATATTTTTTAGCTACACAAGGCATCACTGAAACAGAAAAGATATTTTCCGGATCGATATCGGCTTGCTCAGCATAATAAGTCTTTACTAAAGCCCCAAATACCTGTTGAGGTGATTTGCAGGAGGATAAATGAGGAATTAACTCTGGATAGAAGTTCTCACAAAATTTAACCCAACCAGGACAACAAGAAGTAAATTGCGGTAATCGCTCATCACTTTCTAATCTTTCTAACAGTTCATGACCTTCTTCCATCACCACTACATCAGCCCCAAAACAATCATCAAATACCTTATCAAATCCTAATCTCTTCAAAGCAGCTACTAGCTCTCCAGTTACTAAGCTACCAGTCTCCATCCCAAATGATTCACCAATAGTTACTCGAATAGCAGGTGCTGTCTGAATCACAACATGCTGGTCTGGATCATTTAAAGCATTCCAAACCTGCTGTTTATTATCTTTAGTATGTAAAGCACCAGTTGGACAAACTAAAATACACTGTCCACAAGCAATACAAGGAGTATCTAATAGACTATCACTAAAAGCAGGACCAGCAACTGCTGGGAAACCTCGCTCTAATACATCATAGATATGTACTTCCTGGATATTATCACAGACTCTAATACATCTTCTACAATTAATACATTTACTAGGTTCTCTAACTAAAGCAGGAGATAAATCATCAACTGGATATTCATTCTTTTCTCCTTGGAAAGGTATTTCCCGAATCCCAAATCTATCTGCTATAGATTGTAGTTCACAGTTTTGATTAGCCTCACAAGTTAAACAATCGAAAGGATGATCGGATAATAATAATTCTACTGCAGTCTTGCGAGCATTTAAAACTTCAGGTGTATTAGTTCTGACTACCAAACCATCCTTTACCTTGTATTCGCAAGAAGGCTGTAATCCAGTTTCTCCTTCTACATCTACTACACAGACTCGACAAGCAGCTGGCTCATTAACTCCTTCCAGATAACATAACGTAGGAATCTCAATTCCTAACTTTTTAGCAGCATCAAGTACCTTCGATCCCTCTTCTACTTCAACTTCCTGTTCATCTACTGTTACAGTTACCATCTCGTAACCTCCCTTAAAATAATGGTCCCCAGTTATGCTTGAGAAATAGCATCTACAGGACATACTTCAGCACATTTTCCACACGCTATACAAGTTTTTGGATCAATTCTATACCCTTTCTCTTCATCTCCACTAATAGCATCTACAGGGCATACCTCAGCACATTTTCCACACGCTATAGAAGTATCTTGATCAATTTCATATTTAGCTAAACCGTCACAAACTCCTGTTGGACAATACTTATCCTCTACATGGGCCAAATACTCATCCCTGAAATTTTTCAGTGTACTTAAAACAGGATTAGGAGCAGATTTACAAAGACCACATAAAGCTGTCTTTTTAATTTGCTGGGCCAACTCCTCTAACAAATCCAAATCTGCCTTACTTCCTTCTCCGGCTGTAATCCTATTTAGTATTTCTAACATCCGCTTAGTACCAATTCTGCCAGGAGCACATTTGCCACAGGCTTCATCTTGAGTAAAGTCTAGATAAAATCGGGCTACATCAACCATACAATTTGTCTCGTCGAGAATAATCAATCCCCCTGACCCCATCATAGAACCTTCTTCTACTAAAGTGTCATAATCTAGAGAAATATCAAGCTTATCCGGCGGTAAACAACCACCTGATGGTCCTCCAGTTTGAGCCGCTTTAAACTCCTTACCCTCGGGAATACCGCCTCCTAAATCAAAAACTAATTCTCGCAAACTAGTCCCCATTGGTACTTCAATCAATCCTATATTATTGATATCTCCTGCTAGCGCAAACACTTTAGTTCCCGCACTATCCTCAGTTCCAAATTGATTATACCACTCGCCTCCCTGAACAATAATAATCGGAATATTAGCTAACGTTTCTACATTATTAATTAATGTTGGTTGGCTCCATAATCCACTCTGAGCGGGAAAAGGAGGTTTAGCTTGCGGGTCACCCCGATATCCTTCTACTGAAGTAATTAAAGCTGTTTCCTCCCCACAGACAAAAGCTCCTGCTCCAATCTTAACCTCTAAATCAAAATCAAATCCACTATCTAGAATATTCTCTCCTAACATTCCTGCTTTTCTAGCATTTTTAATAGCTTCTTGTAATCTCTCTACAGCTAAAGGATACTCAGCTCGGACATAAGCATATCCTTGATTAGCTCCAATAGCATAAGCTCCAATAGTTAAACCTTCAATCACACTATACGGATCCCCTTCTAAAATACTCCGATCCATAAAAGCTCCTGGATCTCCTTCATCAGCATTACAGATAATATACTTTGGGGTTTCTTGATTTTCAGCCGTTAATTCCCACTTCACTCCGGTAGGAAAACCGCCTCCACCTCGACCACGTAGCTTAGATTTCTTAATCTCAGCAATTACATCCTGCGGTTCCATCTCCGTTAAAACCTTCTCTAAAGCTACATACCCATCATTAGATTTATAATCAGCAATCTCTACCGGATCTATTTGCCCACAATTACGAAGAGCAATCCTGTTTTGATACTCATAAAAATCAATTGATTGGTATTCCGCAATCTTTTCTTCTGTCTTAGGATCTACATATAATAGATCTTCTATAATTTCCCCATCTTTAAGGTGTTGATTAACAATTTTAGTAGTATCTTCTACCTCTACTTGACAGTAAAAAATCTCTTCTTGGTTATCTGCAGAACAGACTACAACAATTGGCCCTTGATCACAAAACCCAAAACAACCAGTCTGAATTACTCTAGTCTGACTAGCAAGATCAACTGCTTCTAGTTCCTCTATTAAGGAACGATAAATCTCCGGGCCAACTGAAGAATTACAACTTGTCCCGTCACATACTAATAATTTATATTTATTTTCCATACTCCACCACCTTCTTATTGATACTGCTGTAGTATATCAGGAATATCCTCTACCTCAACTCCACCGTGGATATCCTCGTTAACCACAATTACTGGAGCTCGACCACAAGCTCCTATACACCGAGTAGTCTCTAAACCAAACTCCCCATCTTCACTTACTTCCCCAGGCTCAATATCTAACTCCGCCCCAAACTTATCTAAAACTTCCTGCGCTCCTTTCACATAACAAGCAGTCCCCATACAGACTTCTACTGTATAATCTGCCCGCGCAGTAGTCGAAAAAAGAGAATAAAAACTAACTACACTATATATCTCGCTTAAAGGAATTCCTAATTCTTCTGCTATTCTAACTTGTACATCTCGAGATACATGACCAAATATCTGTTGCGCTTGATGAAGAATATTAACTATATTTCGATCATTCTCTGCTCTTGCTTCCTCTAATACATCCTGTAATTTACTATAATTCTCTCTTTCTTCCTGACTAGCAAATTCATCTTCCGAAGTCTGGACTTCTGTAGTTGTCATACTGCCACCTCATTTATAGATAATTTATAAACTCATCACTATTATTAGTGCCAACTACTATTTTTATGCCCTAAAAAGAAAAAAGATGGGAAATTAATCCCATCAACTTCTTAAGCAGTATTAAGTTTGAGTTTGAAACTGAAACTTATATATTCTCCAATTCTGACCGCAACTTTAGTAGCGCCTGGTCTTTATTCTTACACTCTAACATAACAATGAAATCTTGCTCTGTAATCTCCTTGACTCTAGTCACAAACTCTTTAAAATCTTGAGGATTGATATTAGCAGCATGACTAGTATATTTTTCTTCACTTCGGGGCGAAGAAAAATGTAGTTTAGGTTTCACACCTTGCCAAGTAGCAAATATTCGGGGCAATAACTCTGCTAAAGATTCCTCTTCACTATGATTACAATTAAAATGGTGCATATCAAAGACCATTGGAATCTCTAAGTCCTCTGCAATTTCTAAAACTTCCGCAGCACGATAAGAAGTATCATCATTCTCAATTACTAACCTATCCTGAATATCAGTTGACAATCGCCTAAAATTATCCTTAAATCTAACTATAGCCTCTTCTTTATTACCATAGACCCCACCAATATGTAAAACTAACTTATAACTAGGATCTAAATTCATAGCCTGTAATAATTGCGAGTGATACTCCAAATCAGCAATTGCTCTTTCTACTACATCCTCCTTATTACTATTTAGTACTGTATATTGACCAGGATGCATACTAACTCGTAAGTTATTACCTTTAATAAAGTCTCCGATCTCGGCTAGTTTATCCTGTCCTGCACTAATATAATCCCAACCATCAGTCACAGGATGAGTAGCAAAGGGAACAATATCTGAAGATAAACGATATACTTTAATCTCTTTTGCTAGATTAAATTGGAGAATGCGCAGAGTATTAGCCAGATTCTCCTCTAACAGAGAATTTAATTTAGCTAATTTTTCTTCGGGATCTAACTTTTTTAGATAACCTACTGTAGTTCCCCGATTAGGTTTACAATCCTCCAGACTACAGTTTAAACAAGCATAACCTAATTCCATACTAAAGATTCAACCTACCTTTCTAGATAAACATAAGCCTCCTGGGTGTCCCAGGAGGCTTATGTTTATTCAGCTGTACAATCGCACAATGTCCAAAAAACTCTGTTCGGTGATATTTTACTTCGCCATCTATTCGGTCAGCCACCATCTGATTTAAAGATTGGTCAACTTCAAGTTCAACATCAAGTACTGCTCCACATTCTAAACAAGTAAAGTGATAATGATTTTCTGGGTTACCATCAAACCGACTATAATCACT
The DNA here is from genome assembly GCF_054657635.1 of Halanaerobaculum tunisiense. NCBI lineage: Bacteria > Bacillati > Bacillota > Clostridia > Halanaerobiales > Halobacteroidaceae > Halanaerobaculum > Halanaerobaculum tunisiense. The sequence goes on along the minus strand of NZ_BAAHYI010000010.1, from coordinate 78,681 downwards.
ACCATAATTCAATTCTTGGATCTTACCCATTTCCTGAAGTACATTTAAATTCCGATAGATAGTACCTAAACTAATATTCGGGATCTCTTTCTTCACTTCTTTATAAATCCAATCAGCCGTCGGATGACAAGTCGTCCCCTTCAGAACTTCCAAAATCTTCTTCCGTTGCTTAGTCATTCTACGCTGTTTGTGGCTCACTTTTCTCATCCCTTTAATGATAATAATTATTTTTTCCTTCAGTATACCATTAATCAAGACAACTGTCAAAAAACCACTCTTAACAAGGATAATAATAACTATTATTAAATAACTAATAATAGAAAGATAAATATTAGTTCATACTACATTTAGGAGGGACAATTTATGGAACAACAAAAAGAAATCAATAAAATAGCTATCATTGGAGCAGGAGGAGTAGGAGCTACTACTGCTTATGCTCTAATGATTAGAGGAGTAGCTTCTGAAATTGCTTTAATTGATATTGATAAAGAAAAAGCTGAAGGGGAAGCTATGGATATTACCCATGGTGCGTCCTTTGTTCAACCAGTTGAAGTCTATGCTGGTGAATATGCAGACTGTAAAAATGCTGATATTGTAATTGTTACTGCTGGAGCTAACCAAGCCCCAGATGAAACTAGATTAGATTTAGTCAAGAAAAATACAGAAATATTCAAAGATATCATTCCTTCAATTACTGAATATAATCAAGATGGTATTCTATTAATTGTTAGTAATCCAGTAGATATTTTAACATATGTATCACTTAAATTATCTGGCTTCCCTAAAGAAAGAGTTATTGGTTCTGGTACAGTACTTGATAGTTCGAGATTTAGATCTTTAATCAGTAAAAACTGTGGAGTAGCTGCTAATAATGTCCATGGCTATATTATTGGTGAACACGGCGATAGCGAAGTTCCGGTCTGGAGTTTAACTAATATTGCTGGTACTAAACTAGATAACTACTGTCCAATCTGTACCAAAGACTGCAGTAATAATAACCGACAAAAAATTGCTGATAAAGTTAGAAATGCTGCTTATGAGATTATTGAACGCAAAGGAGCAACTTATTACGCAATTGCCTTAGCGATAACTCGCATTGCTCGCAGTATTTTGCGAAATGAAAACTCTATCTTAACTATCTCTAGTTTGATCGAAGATAAATACGGCGTCAATGATGTCTGCTTAAGTTTACCTACAGTTCTTGATGGCTCAGGAGTAGATAGAGTGCTAAACTTACCTCTTAATGATAAAGAAAAAAAGGCCTTTCAAAAATCAGCTACTAAACTACAAGAAACAATTCAAGAGTTGGATTTATAAAGCCAACAGGGGAATTAATCCCCTTGTTTTAATATCCTAATCAAATTCCATAGTATTCTCCACTAGGATCTCTTCTTCTGCCACCCAAGCATAAAGAAGTAAACAACCATTACTAGCAGTAGATAATTCATGAAGCTCTCCCGGAGAATTATAAATCAAGCCCCCAGGTGGGAAAACGCCTCGATCATTAACAATTACCTGGCCACTAATACAAATATAGGACTCAGCTATATCAGCATGGCTATGTTGAGGATAAGTACAATTAGGACCTAGTAAAACTAAACCTAAAGTTAAATCGGAATTTATAATTGGCCCTTGGGGACTCATTATCTCTGCATAAGCATATTTTTCTGCTAACTCCTCTGGTAACTCATCATACCCATACTCCCAGGTTAAATTAGACTGTAAAGAATCAATCAAATCTACTACAGATGGATAAGAAGATCTAGTAATAATCTCAGGTAAATAGTCACACACTGGCTTGACTGCTGGTTCTCTAGTCTGCAAATTAAACTGATCAAAACCTACTTCCATTCTAGTTAGTACTTCCTTTTGGTGCTGAGCAATAGAATCACTACCTGTTATTTCAACTGAGCTATACAACCTATAATATTCTTCTAGTAGAGATCGCCATAGAGTTCGTTTCATCTTTTCTACCTCCTAATTAATAACTATAATTATTATAGCAGATTGGAGATAAAATTAAAAAAAGTCATTGACAAACAAAAAAACTAATGTTATATTATTAGATGTCGTCGCAAAAAAGATTGCCCAAAAGCGACTTAGATAAAATTTATTTCATTTCTCTCTTGACAATTTAGTCTAAATAACTTATAATAGTAGTCGCTGTAATTGAAAAACACAGCATAAATAACGGAGCATGGCTCAGCTTGGCAGAGCACCTGGTTTGGGACCAGGGGGTCGCAGGTTCAAATCCTGCTGCTCCGACCATTATTTGCGCCCGTAGCTCAACTGGATAGAGTTACAGACTTCGAATCTGGAGGTTGGAGGTTCGACTCCTCCCGGGCGCGCCAATAACAAACAATTAACAATTACTTTTATCGTGGGCCATTAGCTCAGCTGGTAGAGCACCAGACTTTTAATCTGGGTGTCGGAGGTTCGACTCCTCCATGGCTCACCATTCTGCCCCCATCGTCTAGCGGCCTAGGATACTGGGTTTTCATCTCAGCGGCAGGGGTTCGAATCCCCTTGGGGGTACCACTATAATTTAATCAATACACTTAAGAGATTTATTTAAGAAGTAATATTTTGAGTGAAGTTGTAGTTATTTAGATCCACGGAGAGTCTTGGGTTTTAGACTCAAAGGGGTACCAATTTTAATTAACAGTTCACAATGTACAATTGAGAATTAACAATTAAAAAATCAATTATTGTTATTGAATTAGATTTTGAATCCAACTGTAAATTGTAAACTATAAACTGTCAATTATTATGGGGACGTGGTGTAGTTGGTTAACACGCCGGCCTGTCACGCCGGAGATCGCGAGTTCGAATCTCGTCGTCCCCGCCATTAAGCTGACGTAGCTCAATTGGCAGAGCAGCTGACTTGTAATCAGCAGGTTACCGGTTCAAGTCCGGTCGTCAGCTCCACTTTAACTGTAAACTAAATAATGCGGAGGGGTTCCCGAGTCTGGTCAAAGGGAGCAGACTGTAAATCTGCCGGCGATGCCTTCAGAGGTTCGAATCCTCTCCCCTCCACCACTTTACTTCTGGCAATCAGCCAGATTTTTTTATTTTTTGTTTATCATTTCAAGAGAAAAGAATTTAATTGATAATATAAATCCTTACTTTCTCTTATTCCAAAACCAGTATAAACTACCTCTCCTTTTTCAAAAAGTTTAAAAACTGGTACACTAGTAATTTTATATTCTTCTGTAACTTCTGATAATTCTGAAATTACCCCCTCATAAACTGGTAATTCAGGTAATTGATCAATAATTTCTTCTAGATTTCTTTTAGCTAATTGACAATACCCACAATCTTGACTAGAAAAAATAATCAGTACAAGTTCATGTTTCGTAATAACCTTTGTAAAATTATCATCAGTAACTGAAGGAAATCTCTTCATTGTATTTATTACTCCTTCGCTAATAATTTAAAGATTTAATGTTATCTTAATAAAAAAAACAGACTAGTCGGCAGCGATTTAGCCGGTAGTAAATAAATGATTATATTCGGCTTAAGATCAGCAGAAAAACTATGACTCCAAGGAGCAGTCCCGCGAGTGATCTGTAAATAAAGACTACCTTCTTTACTCCGGTGATTACCTTGGTTCCGAGCTAATACTTACCGGCACAACTCCTTTAAGTCGGCCAAACTATAATCCAAATCTACCTTAATCTGACTAGTACTAGCCAATAAACGCTCCAAATGTTCCTCTAATTTAAATAATTTCTCTCCGTATAATTTAATTACTTCATAGAATCCATCTTCAAATAAAAAACCTCTATCTTGAATCGAAACAGTTCCCTGCTCTAAAGTAGTATATTCTCCATTAGCCCTTCCTCTTTAAATTAATTCAGCAAAACCAGTCTGTCTTAAAGCCTCGTATAAAATAATACTAACTGAATTAGCCAAATTAAGTGAGCGAATATCCTCTCGCATAGGGATCCTAATACACTGCTCAGGATAATCCTCTAAAATATAATCAGGTAAACCAGCAGTTTCTCGCCCAAAAACTAAAAAATCATCTGACTCATAATCTACTTCTGTGTGATAATCACTAGCAAATTTAGTAGCAAAATAAAAATTACTAGCAGAATATTCACTAAATAACTCTTCTAAACTATCGTGATATTCAATATCAACTTTATCCCAGTAATCAAGTCCTGCTCTCCTAACGGCTTTTTCATCAGTAGAAAAACCTAAAGGTCTAATTAAATGTAAACTGACTCCTGTACAAGCACAAGTTCGAGCAATATTACCTGTATTAGGAGGTATCTCTGGTTGATATAAAACAATATGCACATTATCACTCCTTAATTTCTAAATTACTATCTATTTCTTCTTCATTAATTACCCTAATTCCTTCCTGGACTAACAAAGCAGTAGTTACTCCTCTTCCTGGCTGGTGTTGACCAGTAAAACTACCATCATAAATCGAGTTACTACCACAAGAAGGGCTTCTCGCTTTTAAAATTGCTAACTGACAATCATTCTCTTGGGCCAACTCCAAAGTATACTTGGCTCCGGTAATAAATTCTGTTGTCACATCTTTACCTGCTTTAGTAACTACTTTAGCCCTTCCAGCTAACACATCTACTCCAGTTCCTCCTTGGATCTCAGCTGGAGGTCTAGGAGTTGGCAAACCACTCTTTCTCTCCGGACAAACTGAAATAATATCTTTATCAACTAATAATTCCTGTAATTGTGGGTGATAATTATGACCACCATCATACTTACAATCCTCTCCTAATAAACAGGCACTAACTAAAATCATATGATTACTCCTTTATAGTAATTTACAATTTACAATTATTAAATTCTAAATTGTCCATTCTCAATCATTTCCCATTAACCATTCCTGAGCAGAAGTGAAAAGACTAAATTGTTCAATAGTTACATATTTATGATATTTTCTTCGCCAGAGATTAAATTTAAATTGAGAAATCAACTCTTCTAAAATCAAAGCTATTTTATCCAACTCTAGTTTAGATAGAGCTTGAATAAAGACATCAAAGTTACTTTTTTCTAAATTAACCTCTGTTACATCTAATAATAGCTTATTCACTTTAGTATCAGCCAATAAATTAACCACCTGATCACATAACTTTGTAGCTTCTACTTCATCTATTACATCACTTCCTCTAATAACTATAAATTCCTTTTTTACTTCTAAATCATACATTATATCCCTCCTCTAGTATATTCTATTAAGCTATAATTAATTCTGTGCAAAAAATAAAAAAGAGCAGCTACTAACTACTCAATAATAATTATTGCTGTTTAGTTCTTAAATGTAGTGGCTGTAATTGATCTTGATCAATTACTATTGGATAATCATAAGCTGCCTGGCTGAACTTCTCTTCCGCTTGGTCAAGGGGTATTCCTTGCAGATTAATCTCTTTAACATTTCCTACTCCTACTTGAGATTTGATTAGATTATGTAAATAATGGACTGCCTGTTGTCTAAACCCTAATAATCTAGCTCCTACTACATCAGTTGCTACTGGATCAGTTCCTGTCACTACTAAATCTGCATTAACTGGCTTTCCATTTGAAGGCCCAGTACCTACCATTCCTTGATCACCACTTAAAATAGTAAGATCAATAGGAATTAACTTTCCCATAGCAATAATAAATTTGTGTAAGTCCTCATGAATGCCCTGATCTGCTTTAGGAAATCCATGTAGCTCAGCTGGAGGCCAGGAAAGAGCAATATTCTTAATTCCTAAAGAAGCTGTTGCTTCTTCGTGATGCTTAATCTGAGTATAAGAAATCATAAAATCAGTCTCTACTAATAATTTATTTAACTTAATTTTATCTATCCGAGAATGATCCAGAGTAAACTCCTCATAAGGGCCATAATTCAAATCAACAAACTCCACTTCTTCCGCTGCAATCACTTCCTGATATCCTGTCTGCTGGAAGACTTGTTTGGTCTCTGCTCCTCCTGAACCAGCTGCTATTACAATCTTAGCTGGGGCTAACCCTTTAATATACTGGATCAATTGTTGTAAAGAATCCGGGCCAACTACCGTTCCTGTCTGAGGTGCATTAGTATTGACCCAGTTAGGAATAATCGTTACTGTATCCTGGCTACTAATTGCTTCAGCAACAGGCAGTTGATCTAGCGACCACTGAATCACATCCCCTTCTAGTCCTTCCCCTACTACTACACTAGATTCTTTGATTTTTCGGTTACGTAAGATACTATCCCTCCCCCTTTTTGATTTAGAATTGATAATTGAGAGTTGATAGTTAATAGAATTAAAAATTATTCAGTATCTATTTTAACCACTAAATGGAATTATCATTCCCTAGTTGAGTTCTATCTTTTTTCTTCTCACTCACGATAATCCTCTCTAATAAAAAAACTCCCTATCTCTAGGGAGTTAAAAATAATTATGATAACTAATTAAAAATACATCTATGACCCTCTTGAGTAAAGCATTTATTACAGGAAATACACTTTGCTTCTTCTTGCTCTCCGGATTGAAACTTATTGATTAAGTCCGGTTCTCTAATCAATGGTCTAGCTAAAGAAAAATAATCTATCTCAGTAGTCTTTAAGACATCTTCCATGACATCCAGTGACCTATTGCCGCCTATTAGAATAACTGGCACATCCACTTCCTCAGCTATCTGAGCAGCATAGTCTTGAAAGTAAGCTTCCTTATCTGGAGCATCTATCCCACTTCTAATAGTTCCTTGCTCACGAGGAGAAGATTCACAACCGCCACTAATCTCAATCCCATCAATTCCTCTCTGAGCAAGCTCCTGTGCTACCTTCTTACTGTCAGCAAATTCTAAACCTTGCTCTATAAAATCAGCACAATTAAGTTTGATAAGAACAGGATAATCTAGACCTACTTTCTCTCTAATAGCTTCGTAGACTTCATAAATAATCCGAGCTCTATTCTCTATACTGCCACCGTATTCATCTTCTCTTCTATTATAGTAAGGAGTTAAAAACTGACTCAATAAATAACCATGGGCCCCATGGATTTCTACTCCATCAAAACCAGCTTTTTTAGCTCGCAAACCAGCTTCAGCAAAACTATTGACCAACTGTTGAATATTCTCCTTAGTCATTCTCGTAGGTGTTACCCCGGTTGCCTGATTCTCTACTGCTGAAGGACCCCAGATTTCTCTACCTTCTGGTGGATAATGAGTCTGCGAACCGCCATAAGCTATCTGGAGTATAGCATTACTCCCCTGGTTATGTATCGCTTCAGTTAACTTTTGGTATTCCTCAATAAAGGAATCATCATAAATGCCCATCATCCCCGGATTAGGCTGCTCATTCTCCATCACAAAGGCGTAACCAGTAATTATTGCTCCTACTCCACCAGCTGCTAGTTCGCGATAGATCTCTAATAAATCATCTGTTAAATAACCCTCTGCAGTAGCTAAGTTTTCCCAAGTTGCTCCCCGCATAAATCTATTCTCTAATTCCATACCTTGCACAAAAGTTGTAGCAAATAATTCAGACATATTAATTACCTCCTAAAATAATTAGATATCTAACTAATTCTAGAGCTAGATTAAATAATAACATATCTACTTCCTAATTACAAATAGTTAATACCAGTCAATGACTCCACAGGCTAATCTCTTCCCTGCTGCTCCAGCTGGTTGACTGCGAAAATCATCAGGATGTTGGTGAATAATTACTGATCTTCCTACCACATCTTCTGGCTGAAATCGATTGGTAAAAACACTCATCCTAGCAACTCCATCATTGGAAAAAAGAACTGGTAAATCACCAGCATGATTGCCATGAGGACTATTATCGGGATTATAATGGCCCCCAGCTGCTTGAAAAGGATCTTCTGGATCACCAACTGTACAATCTCCGAACTGATGAATATGAAATCCATGCGGGCCAATAGGAGCTTGTTCCTCCTGCCCTGGTTGATAAGCTGGCAAACCTGTTACTTTAACTACTACTCTAGTTCCTTGAGCTACTTTTTTAAAGTAAACAACACCATTAATCTCAGGTGCTAGCGGACCTCCTTTAATTATAGCATAACCTACTTTGCCTAAAAATAACCTCTTTAAAAAACTCATAATCTGCCCTCCTTTTTGTTTGCTCTAAACTTATTAATATCAATATGCCAATCAGCCACCTAGTGTGTCTGAGACATAATTTTTTACTAAAAATCTTAATTTATTGTTGACAAGCTTAATTTTTTGCGATATACTAGTAAATGTCGCAAAGAGGAAGACAATAATAAATTTCTTGGACCTGTAGCTCAGCTGGCTAGAGCAGTCGGCTCATAACCGATCGGTCGGGGGTTCAAATCCTCCCGGGTCCACCACTTTATATATTAGAAACAAAGAGCTCCCTAATTAGGGAGCTCTTTGTTATTTATTTTAATAATCTATTATTTATTTAAATTAAACTGTCTTCCAGTAGAATTTATTTTTCTTGATCTCTGTTTTTACTGCTCCTGTATTAGATAAAAAACTTAAATAAGCCATAGTTATTGTTTTCATCAAATAATACTGTTGCGTTGTTGTTATTTCAACTTCATAAGCAACACATAGCTTCTGGAGAATATCTTCAGTAGTCTGTTTACTAGTCAATCTACTTAATAAATAGTCCTCCACATCTTCAATAACCTCTAAATTAATCTTAGCTAACTCTGTAATCTCCTGAGTTAATTTGCCATGAGCCGGTAGATAAAAATTATAATCACTCCCCTGTAACCAGTTTAATGTTTCCTTTTGCTCTCTAATAGCAGTACAAAACAGAATTTTATGTTTCCGTAAGGCTCCTTTAGCAAATACTGCATCACCACAAAACAATACCCCATTGACTGCTAAACCAATCTGGTTGAGAGTATGGCCGGGTAAAGTGATAATTTCTATTTCTATTCCATTAATTACTAACTTTTCTTGTTGATCATCTATAATAGTATCCACTTGCGAATCCTTAGCCCTTAAAAATTTATTTTCTAAATCAGCCAGAGGTTTGGCCCCGGAAAAAAGATACAGCGGTTCTAAATAAGGATTCTCAACTATTCCAGCTTCTAATTGAGACGCATAAATTTTAGCCTCTGTCTCCTGCTCAAGGTAAGCATTTCCGCCACAATGATCAGCATGTGAGTGAGTATTAATTATTGCCCCTAGAGATAACCCCTCTTTCTCTAGTAAATTTAATATTTTTCGAGCTGTACTATCATCCAAACCACTATCAATCAAAATAGCTTGTTCCCCAGCTTTAATAACCCCAATATTAGCTGGATTAGAAATATAATATAAATTTTCCTTAATCTGTTGTAATTCCATATTATCCTCCCTATGATTAAAAATTAAACTCTCTATTTACCTCAGTAACTTCATCGTATATATTATCTAAGCTATTATCCCCAAAAAACTTCTCGTAGGTAGAGATAGCATAGGTATCCATCATGCCGGAAATATAATCTATTACTAATCTTTTTCGCTGCCTATCACTAGCTCCCTCACTAACTCTATACTCAACTGGTAAAAACCGACTATCTGCATTAAAGTCCTGATCCATAAATACTTGGTATAAACCTCTAATTACTTTTTCTCCTAATTTTTCATACTTCTTAATTATATCAGTCCGATTAATACACTCAAAAGTAATATCTTTTAGACCTTGGGCCAACTCACCGAGCCTCTTAAAACCTAATTCATAATCATACTGAGTACCAGTCTGCTCTTTATCTTCCTTAGCAACTTCTACTAGATCAAGATCAGAGACTAAGGTATGTACTATAATAGATGTTAATTCTTTATTAAATAAAAAGGTATATTCCTCAGAAGAATTATAAATTTCCCCTTGTTTGGCAACTGCACTAGCTTCTTTAACGATATCCTTTAGTTTTCTGTGAGCTACACTCTGCGGACCATATTTAATCCTAAACTCATGTAGCACCTCATCTATATTAAAAATTTTTAAGTTTAAGGCATCCTCTACATCATGAGCTGCATAAGCTATTTCATCAGCCAGATCCATAATCTGAACATCTAAGGTCCTAACTTGCAAGTGATACTTCTCAAGTAAATCTTTAAACTTGTGATAGTGACTATCATAAATAAATTTAGTAGCGTGGCCCTCTCTTTGCTTAAAATACTTAATCACTCCTAAGAGCGTCCTATAAGTCAGATTTAGTCCCCTTTCATCTGGTCGTTTCTTCTCTAAATCCATTAGCACTCTTAAGTTTTGGGCATTACCCTCAAAACCACCAATCTCCTGGCTTAAATCATCTAATACTTTTTCTCCGTGGTGGCCAAAGGGGGAAATCCCAATATCATGGGCCAAAGCACAGCTTTCTACAGCATAGATTTCCTGTTGCTTATAGCCTAGTCTTTCTGCTATAGCTCGAGAAATCTGAGCTACTTCTAGACTATGAGTTAATCTATTCCGAAAGAATTGTTCCTCACTAACTCCTAGTAACTGCCTTTTACCTTGTAACCTTCTAAAGGAAGAAGAATATAAAATTCTAGCATAATCTCTCTGAAAAGGATTCCTCTGTCGTTTATCTTGAGTATCATGAAATCTTTGTTGTAAAATATCTCGATTCAGTTGTTGCTTATAATCTTGTACTTTATCTTGTAATTTTAGATCAGATTCCATAATTATCCTCCTTTTTATTTGGCCTGAGAATTATGAGTATAAAAAACATATATACTTAAACTATAAGATAATAATCCTGCTACATTAAAAAGGATACTATCTTTTTACCAAAGTTATTCAAAATAACCCTCCTAATTAGTAAAAGAGGTGCTATATTTTAACATAGCACCTGAGTAATTAAAATATAAAACCTGTTACTAGAAAAGCTATAGCAGAAAAACCAGCTACAGTTAAAGCATAAGGTAGTTGCGTATTTACATGATCCATATGCTCACATCCAGCCCCAATAGAAGACATAATTGTTGTATCAGAAATTGGAGAGCAATGATCACCAAAAGTTCCTCCAGACAGGACAGCTGCCGCTGCTACAAAAGGATTCCCTCCTGTAGCTAAAACAAGAGGAATTGCTATTGGAATCATCATCGCCCACACTCCAAAGGAAGTTCCCATCGAAAAGCCCATAAAAGAACCGAGAACAAAGGTTGCTACTGGAACTATTGCTGGCGGAATATTACCTGAGGCAATAGCTTCAATATACTTAGCAGCACCTAATCCTTCAGGAGCAGGGGCTTGGAGAATATCTCCTAAACTAACAGCCAAAATAATAATTAGCCCCCCAGTAATAGCTGATTTAGTTCCTTCTAATCCTTCATCTAAAAATTCTTCTGCTGTCATTAAACCACTGGATACATACTTAATGAAGGCAACAAGTAATCCTAAGGTAAAACTAATCAGTAACATATCTCGACTCCCTAACGGAATACTTGAAACACCTAAACTTTTAAAAAAGGGTAGACTAGCAAAAGTATAATTCCAGGAGCCTAAAGTAACAAGTGAAACTATAGAAACTCCTAAAGGCCACATCATATCGGCTACAGTACCATCTTTAACTTCCTCAGCAGAATCAGTCTCAGTTCCTGTATAATCAGTATCTCCCTCAACGGCCTGCTCTTCTGCTTTTTTCATTGGTCCATAATCCTTAATCACTTTATTAGCTAGCAAAAAGACAAATACTAGCATAAAGATATTATAAAAATTATAAGGAATCGTCTTCACTAAACCAACTATTCCATTCTCCACACTAGGGATGTTATCCTCTAGGAGTACTGACATATAAGCTACCCAGCCCGAAACAGGAACTAAAGTATTAATCGGAGCTGATGTAGAATCCAACAGAAAAGCTAGCTTTTCCCGCGAGATCTTTAGTTTATCATAGATCGGTCTAAAGACTGTTCCTGTAGCTAAAGAACTAAAGTAAGCGCTAGTAAATAACAAACATCCCATAATCCCTGTTGCATTCTGGGCACCTTGTCTACCTTTAACTTTTTCAGATAACCAATCTCCAAAAGCTAATGCACCACCTGACTTGTCTAATAAAGTAATAAAGGCACCTAATAATAAGACAACTATAAATATCTTCGCTAGACTAGCTCCGCCGAGAATCCCAATCCCTTCTAAACCAGCTTCTTCATTAGCCGGATGGCCAACAATTGTATCAAACAAGTTAGGGATCGAGTATAAAATAGCATGACCAAGTCCATTAGTTGCACTATCAATAATCAACGATCCGGCCAATAAACCTGCCAATAAAGACTCAATTACTCTCTTCGACCAAATAGCCAATCCTAAAGCAATAATAGTCGGTAACAAAGATAACAAACCATAATGAGCAATTTCCATATTCTATCCTCCTCTACTCACTACTTAGTGTACAAGTTACTTCTTAACTTGATCTATAAAATACTTAAATAAGTTTGTCTGCTCCGCTATCTCTTCAAACATCATTTCCGGATGCCACTGGACTGCTACTAGAAAAGAATCTCCTGGTTGTTCAATAGCTTCAATAACTCCATCAGCAGCTATAGCTGTAACTTCTAAATTATCGCCTACTTCTTTAATAACTTGATGATGAAGACTATTAGTCCTAATCTGCTCTCTACCAAAGGCTTGAGCCAAATGAGAATCTGTTCTTAATTCTACCTCATGTACTTGATACCATTTAGGAAATTCCAAAGCTTGATGGTGTTTAGTCTCAGTTTGATAATGGTCCAAATCCTGATATAAAGTACCATTATAATAGACATTTATCAGTTGCAGACCACGACAGATGCCTAAGATTGGTTTGCCTGCTTGGATTACCTTATCTAATAATTTAAGCTCAAATTGGTCTCTAGCAGGAGTTATTGCCCCACAATCCTGAGCTGGTTCTGCCTCATATAATAACGGATCAAGATCTGCCCCACCACTAAACAAAAAACCATCACACCGATCTACAAGATTAGCTATATATTCTTCATCAACTATATTACTTAACAGTACAGGAACGCCCCCCGCTTCTTTTATTCCTCGGGGATAATCCATAGTACACATTGCCATATCCTGTCCAATAAATCCTCGTGATCTATCTTCTAAAGTTCCTAATTCATTACTATCAACATAATAATTAGTTATCCCAATTAAAGGTTTCATGTCTATCTCTCCTTGTAGTTATTATATTATGTCCATTAGTTAATCACTATTTAAATTATAACACATAAATTATTATAGGATCAACAACTAGAAAGGATGGTGAAAAAATGAGTCACTCTACTAATAAGGACAAATCCTATATTAGAATCTTTCATGCAGCTCCTAATGCTCCCGCTGTAGATATTTATGCTAATAATAATCTAGTAGCTCGTAATTTAAGTTATCGCAATTTTACAGACTATTTACCAATTCCAGCGGGAACTGTTAGAGTTAAAGTCTTTCCCACTGGTAATAAGACTAATCCTTTAATCGATACTTCTTTAGAAATTATTGCCCAAACGATTACTACTGTAGCTGCTATTGGTCAACCTCCTAACGTCTCATTATTACCTGTAGAAGACCCTCGGATTCCTATTGAACCTGGTAAATCCTTTCTTCGGTTTGCTAATTTAGCTCCTACTGCTTCTAATCTAGATGTTTCTTTACCTGGCGGGCCAATCTTATTTAAAGATGTAGGCTATAAAGAAGTAACTGACTATATATCAGTCAGCCCGAAAACTTACACTATAGAATTATTTCCTACAGGTACTGATGATAGAATTCTTTATGTTCCTAATATGACATTACAACCTAATAACTTCTATACTATATATGCTATTGGAGTAGTAGATGGTTCTCCTCCTCTACAAGTAGTAATCCCTCTAGATGGAAACTCATATATCCAATTTTAACTAGTTAAATAATATAACCTGATCTTTTTTAATTATATGTGATTTATGATATAATAAAGTAAGATCACAGCAGAAAAAGGAGGGTTATATGAATTCAATGCATTCTATTTGTTCTATAGATATAGTACTTATTGTCTCGCAACTGAATAAAATCTTGACTGAAGAGATAAAAAAAGAAAATAAAAAACAAAATATAGCCAACTTACATCCTACCCAAGCTAAAGCTTTATTTTTATTACGGGAAAATAAAAATTTAAAACTAAGTGATTTAGCCAGCCATCTCTCCTTAACTAAACCAACTGTTACTGTAGTAGTCCAGAAGTTAGAGGAAAAAGGCTATATAGTCCGCAAGGATTGTCCTCAAGATAAACGATGTAGTAGACTGAAGTTAACTGACTCGGGAGAGAAAGTACTGGATACTTTCTTGAAAGTAGGAGCTAAAATCAAACAACAATTATTTACTGGATTAACCGAAGAAGAGATTAAAAACTGTGCTCATACTCTTAAAAAAATGATTGATAACTATTAAAGAGCACTAAATTGAGGTTAACCTCAATTTAGTGCTCTACTTAATTACTCTTCATCTAAATAACAACCTACGATTTTACCAAAGTAAAGCTTATGATAAGCTTCCTCAGCATACCATTGCTGGTCGATTTCGGGATCTAAGTTACTTTGATCCATAAACTGTTCAAACTTAATCTCACATTCATAATGTAGATCGCAGCCTCCAATTACTGGGGTAGTTACTTGCTTACCAGATAAGGCAGTTAAATCACACTCAGCAAATTTATCATAATTTCTACCTGATTTAGTCCCACAAAAGCTTAATTCTTCTTGGAAGCTATCATCTAGAGGAATACTAACTGTAAATTCATCTGCCTCCTCAATTAACTCGTATGTATATCTAGAGTCTCTGACCATTACTAAAAAGAAAGGTTGGCCCCAGATGTAACCAATACTACCCCAGCCAATAGTCATTGTATTAACTTCGTCACCACTTTTAACTGTTAAAAAAGCACCATCTCTAATAGCTCTAGTCGCTTGTTGCATATAAGCATCATAAGGAACTTGCTGCATCTTACCCCTCCCCATAATAATTTAGAATTGACAATTGATAATTAAAATCAAATAATAGATAACCACTCTGATGACTATCAATTTATCTATAATCATACACTAAAATTATATGGTATAGGCATCTACTTTTATAACTTTAAATTACGATTTATCTCAAACTCAACCTTAACCTTGATCTTGGCCTAGACCTCAATCAAATTATAATCTCTACTTCCTAAACCAATCTTTTCCCCATGAGCTAACTGAGCTTCCCAATCTACATCAGGATGAACTCCTCTAAACTTATCTTCTCCTGGCTCAAAATTATCTTTTAGAGCACTATTTTTATTACCTCGTTGTTGATTTACAAGATCAGCACAAGCCTGATCTAA
Source organism: Halanaerobaculum tunisiense (assembly GCF_054657635.1). Taxonomy (NCBI): domain Bacteria; kingdom Bacillati; phylum Bacillota; class Clostridia; order Halanaerobiales; family Halobacteroidaceae; genus Halanaerobaculum; species Halanaerobaculum tunisiense. The sequence continues at coordinate 63,418 of NZ_BAAHYI010000010.1, read as the reverse complement.
AGCAACAGGATCATCAGAAGCTAAAATTCCTATATCATTTACAATTGGCTGATCTGACCAAGGAGTACAATCACAAAGAGGAGATACATCCATCACAAAGTTAATATAGCACATCTTATCTTCTTTATCTTGGACTGCTCCTAAAGTGAATTCTGTCATTCTCTCTTGGACTCCCACTGGCGCATCTGCTTTACCCTCAGTAGAAATAGAATCAGTAGGACAGCTAACTAAACATTCCCCACAGCCAACACAAGTATCTAAATCAATCTTAGCTACTTGATCAACAGCAATTGCATCATGATTACACCATTTAGCACATTCACCACAAGCAACACAATCTTCAATATTAACTCCTGGTTCTACAACAGCATGCATCATTTGCTTTCCACTACGACTCCCAAGTCCCATCCCAACATTCTTAATTGCTCCTCCAAAACCAGTTAATTCATGCCCCTTAAAGTGAGCCATACTAATCATTCCATCAGCTTGCATAGCTTCCGAACCAAGTTTAACAAAATCAAAGTGATCTCCATCTATCTCTACTTCAGTAAAGTTCTTACCTTTAAGTCCATCTGCAATAACTAAAGGAGCTAAGACAGTAGAATAACCAAATCCATTAGCAATTGCTGTATTTAAGTGATCAATTGCATTAGAACGTGCTCCCGAATATAAAGTATTAGCATCTGTTAAAAAAGGATTTCCACTATTCTGTTTAATTTCTTCTACCATTCTCCGAGCAAACATAGGCCGAATAAAAGCATTACCACCTAATTCACCAAAGTGCATCTTAATTGCCCACAACTCATCCTCTCCAATCAAATCATTAAAACCAGCTTCCTTAAATAATTTAGATAATTTATTAACTAAATTATTCTGTTGAGTATTACTTCTGATATCGGAATAATAAACATCACTTGACATTATATTACCTCCTTGGGTAGTTAAAAATTAAAAATATCTTTCAGCAAGTGTGTCACCACAGGTGATACAGTCATGAGCTGTGTGCTATGTGCTATTAGTCAATTCAAAACCTTTAACCCCCCTATTATTGCTATATTTTAAAAGGTTGAACTGGATCTATGGTTTTAAATTGAAGAATTTGACTTGGCTCACAGCAGATAGCACACCTTTCGGGTCTTACGACCGCTTCATGATAAATCTACTGACGACTATATTACTTATCTTCTCGCTCAGATAATAGTTCTCCTCCTACTCCTACATTCTCTAGTGGAATTTCATTAATTTCAACTATAAATGCTTCTTCAGGTAACTCTACTACTTCACTAGCTGCCTCAGTAAACTTCTTAACTAATTCTTGTTTCTGTTCTTTACTTAATTCTGGACCATTAAAATCAATAATTGGCATCTTAATCCCTCCAATTTATATAATTGAGAATTGAAAATTGACAATTTATAATTTTAGAGATTTTAACTCTCAATTCTCCATTATCAATTATCAATTCACTTACCACTGATTTCTATGTACTCTATCTTCTAAATACCGATCATTAGCTTCTTTGTCCTGATTAGTATGCCCAATAACTACCAAAGAAATAGGTGTGATTTCTTCTGGTAAGTCTAATAACTTTTGAATACCTTTAATCCTTTTTTCTCTAGGGTAAACTCCTAACCAGACCGAACCAAGTCCCTGTTCTTGAGCAGCTAATAAAATATTTTGGGTAGCTGCTGAACAATCCTGTACCATATATTCTTGCGCTGCTTGCGCATCATTTGCTTTTAAATAATCTTGATTGCCACAAATAGCAATTACCAGTGGAGCTTCTGGAACCATCTGAGCATAATCATGAACTTCTAGAATCTGATCTAGAATCTCTCTTTTATCTACTACTACAAACTCCCAAGGTTGCTCATTCATTGCTGATGGAGCAGCCATGCCAGCTTGTAATAGATATTCTATCTTCTCTTCAGAAACTGATTGCGAGGTATAACTCCGAATACTCCTCCGGTCAAAGATAATACTCATTTTATCCCTCCTGATTTAATTAGACGTCTAACTAAACCATAACATATTATAGATCCAATAACAAGTTTAACTATTAGCAGGTATTATTTTTCAATTATTAATTACTAAAATAAAAAAGACTCCTTCTCAGGAGCCTGCGGAATTTATTTTATAGTTACCTCTTCAATACATTCATAAATTATATCTAACATATCTACAAGTTGTTCCCGAGTACTACATAAAGGTGGCATAAAGACTACTACATTACCTAAGGGGCGAATAATCATTCCTTTTTCTCTAGCTTTCATACAAACTTGAACTCCTATTTTTTCTTGCCAAGGATAAGGTTCTTTAGTCTCTTTATTCTCTACTAACTCAATACCAACCATTAATCCCTGTTGGCGAATATCTCCTACATGTTCTAAATTTTCAAATTCTACTAGTTTATCTATTACTGATTCAATCTTAGATGGCATCTGATCTAAGATGTCTTCTTCTTCAAATAATTCTAAATTAGCTACTGAAACTGCTGCTGCTAATGGATTACCAGTATAAGAATGGCCATGAAAGAAAGTCTTTTGTGTCTCATAATCATCATAAAAAGCATTATAGATTTTATCTGTTGTTAGGGTAGCTGAAATAGGTAAATATCCGCCACTGATTCCTTTAGCTACGGCCATAATATCAGGGTTCACATCTTCCTGCTCACAAGCAAACATCTTTCCTGTACGACCAAATCCAACAGCAACTTCATCAGCAATCAATAAAATATTATACTTATCACATAGTTCTCTAACTTTAGCTAAATAACCTTCAGGAGCAGCAATCATTCCTCCAGCACCTTGCATTAATGGCTCAATAATTAAAGCTGCTACTTCTTGATGACGTTCTTGCATCATCTTCTCTAACTCTTTAATACAAGTGAAATTACATTCTTCTCTTTCTTCATCAAAAGGACAACGATAACAATAGGGGGAAGGAGTCTTTAAGCTATTAAATAACATTGGCTTATAAATCTCATGAAATAGATCAATACCTCCTACACTGACTGAACCAATAGTATCACCATGATAAGCATTAGTTAACTTGATAAACTTATCCTTAGGGCCAAAGTCCTCCTCAAGTTGTTGCCAATACTGAAAAGCCATCTTAAGCCCAATCTCTACTGCTGTAGAACCACTATCTGAATAAAACACTTTATTTAATCCTTGCGGACTAATCTCAACTAACTTTTCTGCTAAATTTGTAGCTGGTTCATTAGCTAAGCCTAACATCGTGGAATGAGCTATTTTACCTAACTGACCCTTAATAGCTTGATCTAATTCCTCTTTTTGATGGCCATGAACATTAAGCCAGATAGAAGAAACACCATCATAATACTCATTTCCCTCAGTATCATATAACTTGATTCCTTCACCTCGTTCAATAATCAACTGCTCATCTTTTTCAACCCATTCTTTCATTTGAGTAAAAGGATGCCAGACATATTCTTTATCTTTTTCTATCAAAGACATTGCTTCTGTCATATTAACTCCTCCTTGCATTTATAATTTACAATTGAGAATTGACAATTGAAACCATAAATTCAACCTCTTTTAAACCAATAGTATATAAGGGATTATATAACTTTTGACTTTGATTTTGAATTTAATTGTAAATTGTACATTCTACATTGTCAATTATTCTTTCTAAGTCCACATTATCTGCAACTACCTTGCCTAAATCTACTTCTTCTAAATCTTCAATATAAGGCACAATCCCTAAGATAGGAATTTCTGCTAAGTCTGAAATTATATCTGGATTTGTCTCTTCTGCAACCCCCGCTTCTTGTGGATAACCATTAATAATTACCCCTAATACATCTATACCTAACTGGCGGGCCAACTTGACTGTGAGGACCGTATGATTAATTGTACCTAAATTAGGTCTAGCTACTATAATGACTGGTAAATCTAGCATTGTAACTAAGTCTGGAATTAAAAAATCTTTAGCTAAAGGAACCATCAATCCTCCTGCTCCTTCAACAACTAGACCTTGATATTTTTCTTGTAACTGCTGATAAGCTGACTTAACTTGATCAAGATCTATTTCTACCCCTTCTTCTCTAGCAGCTACACTAGGAGCTAAAGGAGGTTCCAATCGGATTGGATTCAGCAGATCATAATCTGTATCTAATGATGTATGTTTTAATACAAATTCAATATCAGGTGCTAATAACTTATTGCCTTCTTCAATAGCTCCACTTTGAAAAGGCTTCATTACTCCTAAGTCATAACTTTGCTGGCGTAAAGCAGCAGTTAAACCAGCAGTAACTACTGTCTTACCTATATCAGTATCTGTTCCTATAATAAAAATACCTGCTCCCATAATTATACCTCCAGAATAAATTTATTATCTTATTGAAACTAAATCAGGTCTAACTTTCTACCTACCTTAGAAAATGCCTGTAAAGCCTTTTCTAAATCCTGAACTTGATGATTAGCCATTACTGTTACTCTAATTCTGCTAGTCCCCTTCGGTACTGTTGGGGGCCTAATACCTGGGGCCAATATCTCTTCTTCTAACAAGCCACGACTCAACTTCATAGTTTCTTCTTGATCACCAATCATAATAGGAATAATCGCACTATTACTTGGTAATAAGTGATATCCTAAGTCCTGTAACCCAGTCTTTAATAATTCAATATTTCTCCATAGTCGTTCTAAAACTTGAGGATTATCTTGTAAATACTGTAAAGATGCTAAACTAGCTGCTATTGTTCCTGGAGCTAGCGCTGTCGAATAAATAAACGATCTAGCTTTATTACGTAATAAATCAATTAACTCTTGCCTTCCTGCTACAAAACCACCTTCAGCAGCTAAAGCTTTACTTAAAGTACCTACCTGAATATCTACTCCGTCTTGTAAATTAAAATAATCACTACTACCAGCACCCCTATTACCTAACACACCAGTCCCATGAGCATCATCAACCATTACTAAAGCATTATACTCTCGGGCCAATTCTACAATTGCTGGTAAAGGAGCTAGATCTCCATCCATACTAAAGACACCATCTGTAACAATTAATCTCCGGTTATAGCTCTGCCCTGCTTCTAATTTAGCTCTTAAATGATCTATGTTAGCATGTTGATAAATAGCTACTTCAGCTTTACTTAATCGACAAGCATCAATAATACTAGCATGATTTAACTCATCGCTAATAATTAAATCTTCCTCACCAACTACTGTAGTTAAAACACCTAAATTAGTCATATAACCTGTATTAAAGACTATCGCTGCTTCAGATTTCTTGAAATCAGCCAATTCCTCTTCTAACTCTTGGTGTAAATCATAATTACCCGTCGTTAATCTAGCCCCCCCTGAACTTGTTCCATAGTCCTCTACAATTTTAATAACTTCATCCTTCACTTTAGGATTTACTGATAACCCTAAATAATTATTTGAAGCTAACATAATTATTTCTTGATCATCAACTATTGTTTGTGGTGCTTGAGCGTCTTCTAAAACTCTCAACTCTCGATATAAACCTGCTTCTTTTAATCTATCTAATTCTCTAACCCAATCTTCCATTAACTATCACCTCTAGCCCTTAAAAACTTAGCCACTGAATTATAACTAATCATTTTCTCATCTAACTTATTAATTAAAACTGGTCTTTCTTCTAAGTATGTTACCAATTTCTCTAAGTTGGTTGACAATCTTAAGAAAAAAATACGTCCTCCTTTATCTAAACCATTAGGTTTAAGATAAGGAAACCTACAATAACCAAATTCTTTGCTAGCTACATAACCAGCTGTATAATTAGGATCATCTGACCAACATAATTCAGCTACTATATCTGAATGTGAAACCACTTTAGTAGCTAAAGCTAAAGCCTCTGGCAAATGACTTTGGTTAAGACTATTCTGACTCAATAGGTTAGTTAATCTATCTTTAATCTCTCTAGTATAATCCATTCTACTAGCTCGTAGGCCACGATATTGATTAGGCTCTAACCTTTCTCCTGTATCTACATCCATTATAATAGCACCGCGCATATTATCTCCGTCTGGATTAGCACCTTCTGTTAATAGTTTTATTGCTTTAGTTACTATGCTTCTATTAATCCCTAGTTCAATTAATAATCTTTCAGCTTCTTCTCTTCCTCTTTTATAATCTTTAACATCTATTGTAGTAATCGGCAATACGGACATCTCAATAATATCCCTTGAATTTAATGATTCTAAAGTTAAATTTATATAATCTGCACTACCTAGAGTATGGGTTCTAGCTCGTTTAATTAGTTTATTGACTTGCTTATCTATCTCTGCTTCAGTAATAATTCTTTCTGCACCAGAAATATGTCTTCCACCTTCTTGATGGCTTCCTCCCTGAGCTGCCCTCATTCGCAAGCTAAAAAGTTCAGTCGACATAAACAATTACCTCCTTATCCACCTGGCGAATAACTCTTTTTAAGATAACTACTAGAGGATAAGATACTATAGCAGTAAAGATAAACCCTGGTACAGCTGATACTAATAAGGGAATAAAGCCTTGATTTAATAATTTACTCAAGACCAATCTAGCTATAATTGAACCCAGGGGGCCAGCAATTACAATTGACCAAATAGCACCACAGGTAATAGCAATCAATCCACCTGCTACTCCTCTAAAGATCATAGCAATTAGAATATGAATTAAAGTTTGGGTTCCCAAAATAAAACCAATTCCACTAGAAATTAATCCTGCTAATATATATCGTCTAAAACCAAAGACAGCAGCTATTGCCACTGCCATTGGAGCAGATAATTGAAAATCACTACCAGCTGGACCAGGTATCTTAAAGAAACCACTAACAGTAATCAAAACAGCTAGTAAAGCTATTCTCGTTACCCTTATAGTCTGAGAACTCATATCATCCCTCACTCAATCCCAAATCTCTAATCATTTGCAGATCATCTTCTACAGCTCTACCCTGGGTAGTTAAATAGTTCCCAGTTAATAAGCCATTAACTCCTGCTAACAGACTTAACGATTGTAAATCACGCAAGTTGCTTTCTCTGCCTCCACATAATTTAAGTACCTTAGTCGGTAAAATAAATCTAAAAATAGCTACTGTCTTTAATACTTCCATTGGTGGTACAGGCTCATTATCTGCCACTGGAGTGCCAGCTACTGGATTTAAAACATTAATTGGGATTGAATCAACATCTAACTCTTGTAGAGTAAAAGCTAATTCAACTCGATCAATAAAACTTTCTCCTAATCCTATAATTCCTCCACAACATACTTCAATTCCTTTATCCTTTAACAACTTAACAGTCTTGACTCTATCCTGATAGTTATGAGTAGTACAAATCTGAGGAAAATGACTTTTAGAAGTTTCTAAATTATGATTATATCTTTTCAAACCTATCTCTGATAATTTTTCCGCCCGGGCTTGATCTAAAGTTCCTAATGAAGCACAAACTTCCAATTCTGTTTCTTGTTTAATAATTTCTATAGTTTCTAGAATCTGGGCAAATTCTTGGTCGCTAACTACACCCCGCCCACTAGTTACAATTCCAAAATGTTTAGCTCCACTAGCTTCTATTTCTTTAGCTCTAGCTAACATTTCCTCTTTGTCTAATAAGTCATAATTGCTTACTTCAGTATCATAGTGAGTAGATTGAGCACAAAAGGTACAATCTTCAGAACAACTACCTGATTTAGCATTAATGATTGAACACAAATCTACTTCCTGACCAATAAACTGATTTTTAATGCTATTAGCTGCCGCCAATAACTCCATTATTCTACTATCATTTAAGCTAGCTAACTCCCTTGCTTCCTCTTTAGTAATCTGGTCTCCGGCTAGTACTTTTTTCTTTAAATTAATTATCATAATAATCTCCTTTCTTAAGTTTCCCCTTAATTAAAGTGAAATCTAATTGATATATTGTGTCACCTGCGGTGACACAGTCGTCAGCTATCTGCTATGAGCTATCAGCCAATTCAAAAGCTTTAAATTCAAAATCTAACCCTTTAAGATTACTATGTTTTAAGGGGTTGAACTGGATCTGTGGTTTTGAATTTGAATTAGCACACGGCACATAGCAGATAGCTGATAGCTGTGGCACGAAAGTGCCACTTTATATCAATTATTCAACAAAACAATTAAATAAAACTTTACTATGTAAACAACTTAATAACTTGGTTTACAATAACTTAATTTAAATTTTATAATAAATTAGCATTATTATCAACCATTAATTTATAAGGTTAACAATAAAATTATGGTTTCATCATACTTTCATCAAAGTTAACTGATATAGTTAAAGGTAAGAAAGGAGTGGATAAGATGGAAGCAATAGCAACAGTTTATTACGGAAAAGACATGATTCTAGATAATAAAGAATTTGATTTCAAAAAATCTCGGGCCAAGATCATAGAAGATATTATAGATTTAAAGAAAAAAGGAGCTAAAATTAAAACAAAACCAAATTCTATAACTGACTACCTTAATAAAAAAATCAACAAGGCTGAATACTGGCTTAGTGCTCTAGGACGCCAAAAAATAATTTTGATTATAGAAGAAGGCTATAAAGTGATCATTGAAGAACCAGCTAAGACTAAGGCTAATCCTGCAGTCTATTAAGGGCTGCTTGTAGCTCTTCTTTTACTTGCTTATCTTGTTCAGTAGCTAAAGTCTTATTTATATCAGCAACTACACTATTAGCTCCTATTTCTGCTAGGGCCCAAGCTGCATGAGCTCTAACTATTGGCTTAGGATCTTCTAAAGTAGCGACTAAATCAGGAATAGCCTCTTTAGAACCTAGATTACCTAAAATAATTGCTGCATTACGCTGAATAGGTCTCTTCCCTCGCCAGTTCATAGGAGTTGGGCCAAATTTTTCTCTGTATTCACTCTTAGTTAAACTCAATAAAGGAGTTAACTGTGGATAAGCAGGTAGTTTTTGGGGTCTAAATTGAGGATGACCCCCTATCTTAACATCTTGGTTATGAGGACAGACTTCCTGGCAGGTGTCACAGCCCCATAATCTAGTCCCGAATTTCTTTCGATTAGCTGGAGTTATATAACCTCGTTTCAAAGTTAAATAACCTAAACACTTGCTACTATCTAGAGTATACTCCTCCTGTAAAGCACCAGTTGGACAAGCTTCTAAACACTTAGTACAAGCTCCACATTTATCTTCTACTGGCTGGTCAGCCTCTAAATCTAAGTTAGTGATAATCCCGCCTAAAAAGATCCACGAGCCATAATCAGGATTAATAATACTACAATTTTTCCCTTGCCAGCCCACACCAGCTCTTCTGGCTAAAGCTCGATCTATAGTTGGTCCAGTATCAACAAAAGTTTCGGCTTTCAAATTACTTTTTTTAGTTTCTAAAAATTCAACTAGCTGATCCAATTTATCACCTAGTACCTGATGATAATCTTGGCCCCAAGCAAATCGAGATAACTTACCCCTTAATCCTTGTCTAGAATTTATATATTCATCAGCTACTTGATAAGATATAGCAACTACAATTACTGATTTAGCTTCTGCGAGTACTTCTTGAGGATTAGTAATTAAGTCCAGATCATTTTTAACAAACTTAGATAATAAACCTTGCTCTCGCAATTCTTCTAGAATATCTCTGAGTTCTCCAAATTGATCAGCAGTTGTTATTCCCAGTGTATCTATTCCTAATTGAAAAGCATAATCTCTAATCTCCTGCTTCAAACTCATAGTTTAACTCCTTTCTAATCTAAATAAATCTATCAAGAATTACTAATTCCTTATTATATTATACAAATAGCCTGTATTCCAACTAAATCCCAAAAATTTAGACAAAATAAGCTAACTATGATACAATGACTGTGCTAAAATCAAGATAAATGGAGGGATAATTATGGCTAAAGTTGGAAGAAACGACGCATGTCCTTGTGGTAGTGGCAAAAAATATAAAAAATGTTGCCTCCCCCAGGAAAGAACACAACGACTCTATAATAATGCCAAGCAGAAACTGACTCGGGAAGCAATCAATTTCTCTAAAAAATTCAAACAAGAGACCCGAGAGCTAAAAAAAGAATATCGCAAGTTAATGAATTATGGCCGCAGTAAAGAGTTGGCCCAAGGTGAACAAGCCAACCTGACTAATATTATTTTATTTGATTATCCAGTTCAGAAAGATAAAACTGTAATGGAATTATTTGCTACAACTAATAAAGAACAACTCCGCCGGAGAGAAGAAAAAGTACTCCAGGAATTACTTGACCTTAATTTAAGTGTTTATGAAGTAATAGCAGTGAACCAGGATGGTTATCACTTACAAGATTTGATCCAAGAAGAAAGTTATCTAGTTGCTAAAACAGATATGGTAACTGAAATGGCTAATGAAGATGACATTATATTTACTCGAGTTGCTCAAATAAATGACCAATATCAGATAGTAGGAACTTTAGGAAAAGTAATCAATCAATTCAAAGAACAAATTATGAATATTATCAATCATCTACAAACAGCCTATAAATCAACGACTAGTCAACCAACGACTAAAGAATTTTTATCTAAGTATAGTCTCTATTTAGCTATTATTCCTAGTAAAATCAAACAATTAAAGCTAAGAAATAATTCTGATGAAGACTACGATAAACAAATCATTGATTTATTAGCTGATTATATTCCAGATAATACAGAAGAAGTAACTATTGAATCTAATAACTTACATAACTCACTAGCATCAGTTAAGAACAAACTCGATCTTAAACTCAATAACCTAGATGCGACAGATGAAATAGAAGAGACTTTAACTGAAATTATGAACAGAAAGTTTAGCTCTCTACAAGTTCAATTCAGCATAGCTCTATGGCGTAAATTCAAAGAAAGCATAGATTCTGTCCGAGGCCAAGCTCCAAGTTGGGCAGCAGGATTAGAATACTTGACTAATCGATTACTTGAAGACGGATTAACCCAAGGTGATGTAGCTAACAGATACAAGGTTAGTGCTTCCACTGTAGCTCGCAAGTATAAAGATATTAGTAATCAATTACAGATTGAAGTCTAATTAATTAAGGGCGCTTAAAGCGCCCTCTTGTATATTAAACCTCTTTTATAGCATCAGTAGGACAACCTTCTAGTGATCCTTGCACATCTGCTTCTACCTTCTCCGGCACTTGTCCTTCTATTGCTGTAGCCTTATCACCATCCCACTCAAAAACTGCTGGAGCATTATTAACACATAAACCACAACTTATACAAGCATCCTTATCAACTTTTACTTCCATAATCTCCCTCCTTTTTATACATCTTTAGTATTACCAGTTAACTACTATTTATACTACTAAAACACAATAACTTCAATCACTTCATATACTAAAAGTATCATTTAAGGAGGGATTTTATGTTTCAACCACAGTTCGACAACTGGATTAGGCACAAATTTATTGGCTTAAACACCAAGGTCCCATTAATAACTGGTGATTATACTAAGTATATTAACTTTGATAATGCTGCTAGTACCCCTGCAGCTAAAGAAGTCTACACTCAAGTAAAAAAGTTTTTGCCCTGGTATTCTAATGTCCACCGTGGAGCCGGATTTAAATCACAACTTGCTACTGAAATTTATGAAGAAGTGCATAACATAGTAGCAGATTTTATAGGGGCCAACAAAGAAAAAAATGCTACCATTTTTGTTAAGAATACTACTGAAGCAATCAATAAATTATCCTTTAGTCTCAATTTATCACAAGACGATGTTATAATCACTACTCTAATGGAACACCACTCCAACATTCTCCCCTGGCGAGATAAAGCTCAAGTAGAATATGTCCAATTAGATGAAACTGGTAGACTAAATTTAGCAGACTTAAAACATAAACTAAACAAGTACAAGTCTAAAGTGAAATTAGTAACAGTTAGTGGCGCTTCTAATGTAACTGGCTATATTAATCCGATCCATAAAATAGCCCAGCTAGTCCATGACTATAATAGCCAATTACTAGTTGATGCAGCTCAACTAGTACCTCATCGCCCAGTTGATATCAAACCAAATAACAGCTCAGAACATATTGATTACTTAGCTTTTTCTGCTCATAAAATGTATGCTCCTTTAGGAACTGGAGTATTAGTTGGCCCTAAAGATACTTTTACCCAGCAAAGTCCTGACTACAGTGGCGGAGGAACAATCAAAGCAGTTACCCTAGATGATACTACTTGGGCCAACTTACCCGATAAAGAAGAAGCCGGAACACCTAACATAATTGGGGCTGTAGCTTTAGGAGCTAGTATTAAATTCTTGAATAAAATAGGTTGGTCTAAGATAATCAAACATGAAACTAAGCTCCTAAACTATACTTTACAAGAACTACAAAAAATAGAAGAGGTTCAACTGTATGGTGATATGCCAACTGGGTCAGCTAGAAAACAAGTCGGAGTCATTCCTTTTAACATCAAATCACTATCCCATGCCTTAATAGCCAGTATTTTAGCTAATGAAGGGGGCATAGGAGTCAGAAATGGCTGTTTTTGTGCTCATCCTTATCTCCACTTCTTATTAGATTTAAGCTCCAAAGAGATTAAAAACTTTAAAGAAAATATCAGTCAAGATAACTATTCTTCCTCGCACCCTGGATTAGTCAGAATCAGTTTCGGTTGTTATAATACTTTAGCTGAGGTGAATAGATTAATTAAAGTTATTAAATCAATAATTCACCGCCAAAAGAAGGGCCAAGACTTAACAAACCCCTATAACTTTAATCCAACTACTGGTGAATATGAACCTCAAATAAATTTCAACTACCAGGATTATTTTACAATATAATCAGGTTAACTCAAAACTACTTCTGCTAGTTAAAAATAAATCCCTACCTTCTTAGGTAGGGACAACTAGAGATTATTTAGGTTCACTAGGTCTCGAAATATAGGTTAGTGCATCACCTGCTTCCATTTCTAATTTATTACTAACAGCTAAATCACCTAAAGAGACCATACCTACTAACTCCTCATTCTCTACAATAGGCAGTCTTCTTATCTGGTTGGCCCCCATTATCTCTGCAGCTTTATCTGCATTCATTTCAGGAGTACCACAGACTAAATCATTAGACATTACTTCTTCTACTTTATTACTAGTATTATCACCTTGAGCAACATTACGAATAGCAATATCTCTATCAGTTACGATTCCTACTGCCTTATTTTGTTGGCAGACAGGTACGCAACCTACATCTAAATCTCTCATAACTTGAGCTGCTTCATCTACCTTAGTTTCTGGTTCCACTGCCGAAACTTGGTCAGTCATTACATCCTTTAGTTGCATAGTTATATATCCTCCTTTCTAAAACTAGGATATACAACTAGCTAAAGTTCTAAACTGGAACTTTTAACCAAATTAAACTTTATTTTAAATACCTATATTCCAAATAATAAGTAGCTCCTAATAAACCTAAGAGATAAATAATAAAAATACCAAAACCAAGTCCAATCCCTAATAAATCATTTAATAAACCAGTAAACCAGTTAGCTAATATTACATTACCAATCCCCCCAGCAGTTAAAGTCAATCCTAAAATAGCAGATATATTCTCATCAAAAATTTCAAACATAGCTGCCTGCATAGTAGGAAAGTTAACTGCTAAAAATAGACCTGAAATAGATAACACAATAGCAAAAGACTCTGGGCCAACTAATCCTAAGACAATACTAACCAAGGCCCCAGCAGAACTAAGTAGTACTAATCGTAAATAACCAATTCGCTCTACAATTAGACTAGCTAATAGCCTACCAATAGTAAATAAAGCAAAGAAGGTTGATAAATAAAAACTAATCTCTACTTTACTTTTATTATAGACATCATCAAGATAAACACCTAACCAACTACTAATTCCTAATTCTGTTCCTACATGACATAAAAACATCACTACAAATAAAAGCACTCTAGTATCAGTCAATAACTCAGTCACTGCTATCTCCGAAGAATCCTCTTCTGTATCTTCAGCTGGAAATTTACAACTTAAACTAAATAAAAAGATAACTACTAGTAGTATAATTCCCCAAGAATAAGTAGCTTCCCAAGCCAAGTCTAACTTAAATAACTGGGCAGCATAAACAGGAGCAATAAAACTACCAATCCCAAAAAATAGATGGAAGATATTCATCTTCCGACCCTTATTAGTTGTAAAAATCTGCGAAGCAAGGGAATTAGCTGAAATATTGAGTACTCCTAATCCAATACCTACTATAAACATAACTAAAATTAACAAGTAATAATCAACCGTATAACTAATAGCTAATAATCCACCAGCGCCTACTAATAAACCAGCCCACAGTACCTGTTTTAAACTAAATTTTTCAATTAACACACCACTAGAAGAAGTAGCTAAAATGCTACCTCCGGAAAAAAACATCATGATTAATCCTAACTGAGAGTAACTAATATCATAATCTTGCCGAATTAAAGGATTAATTGTACCTCGTAAATTCATCAAAATCCCAAAGATTAAAATCATGCCAAAAGCCAAGACTACTAATAATTTATAATTCCTACTCTTCTCCATTTTTAGCCCCCCTTTAACAACTAGCTAATAAGATCAGACTCCCTCCTAAATAACAAATAACAAGTGAACAATTAATGGAATAGTAACTACTGATAATAACGTAGTTAAAAAGACTCCTTCTGAAGCTAAAGCTTCATCTCCTCCAAATTCCTGAGCAAAAATAGCTGTATTAGCTGCTGCTGGCATAGCTGTCAAAATAACTACTACTCCTAATACTAAAGGATCCAAGGAAAAATTACGCAACAACAAAAGTGTTAAAATAGGAAAACCTACTAACCTAATGATAGCTACTAACCACAAACGAAAGTTAGAAAAAATCTCACGCAACTTTACTTGGGCCAAGATAGAACCTACCACAATCATAGATAACGGAGTTGTTGTCTCCCCTAAAATCTCTAACGTCTGCTCAATAAAATGTGGTAATTTAATTGACAATAAAAATAAGATAAAACCAATCCCAATTGAAATAATACCAGGATTGATTAAATTATCATAACTGAATCCTGGATTATCCTCCTGACTACGGCTAATAATCATAACTCCTAAACTCCAGATTAGAATATTAAAGATTAGATTATAAATAGCAGCTAGAAAAACAACTTCCGATGTACCATAAATCACTTTAATTACTGGATAACCCATAAAACCTACATTAGAAAAAATTAAAATAAACTGGTAGATATCCTGAGCAGATCCTTCAGCAACTAAAAATTTAATTGTTAAATAAGATAGCCCAATCATTAAAGCATACACAACTAAAGAAATAATAAATACATTACCTAATTGAATTAACCGTTCTAAACTGAATTCATAATTCATAGAATCAATTAATAAAGCAGGCAAAGTAACATAAATGATTAAATTAGTTAAATTCTGCTTCAAACTATTATCAACTAATTCTAATCTCTTAACTATAACCCCAATCATTAATAAAGAAAATAAGACTAAAATCTGATTAAAGACTGTTAAAAAATTAATTAGAATCATCCTTTCTCCAATTTGATTTTATATTTAAAGTAATTTTTCCAGAAAAAAATAAAAACTTGACGTTTAACTGCTAACCACTATAATAATTATAAAGGAGGGGCGACCTATGAACAACAGCTTTACTATCCAAGAACTAACCAACTTCTTTAATCTAAACCAGACTGAAATCCAAAACCAGATCCAAGAGTTTATAACCCATAACAAAGGTCTAATCCATCATAAAGATAATCAATATCTAGTAAAAAAAACTGGGATCAAAAAACTAAGTGATTTTCTCCAAAAAGAGGTCACAACTACAAATAATGACCTACTAGAATTTGTTATTTGTAGAGCTATTGAAAAATTCAGTCTAGAATCCAATAATAACTTCACTTTTCAGTATACCAAACGAAGTAAATTGGAACAACAACAAAACTACAATAAATTTGCAAAACTACCTGAAGTTGTTAAAAATAAATACTATAACTTTGCTGCTAAAATTTTAACCTGGCTTAAAGCAGATTATATCTCTAATAAATTAACTAAATTAATCATTGATCGAATCCCAAAAAATAATCCCCAAGAAAAACAGATTGATTTACGAATAACCTTTTACAAAGGAAATCAATTATCCGATCTTAATCTTAAGATAGCTAACCGGATTAATAACCTCAAAAAGATCAATCTAACTCAACTAAAAAAACATTTAGGAAATCTATCTGAAATCAAAACTAAAATTAACAAACTAAACCACCAAGCTTTACTTAACAAACTAGAGCAACTACTTAATAGAATCAATCACAAAAGAACTGTCCAAAAACTATTCAAATGGTTAATTGGTTTTAAGCCTTACTATTTAATTATAGCCGAACCTAAAATTATCATTGCCGATTTTACTCAGTTTAATTTACCAACTAAAGTACAGGCTGATTGTGAAGAAGAAACTCTAGTAGCTAACTTTAATAATGATTGCCAGTTAACAGCTCAATTAATCACTACCAACCAGACTCCTCAGTTGACTATTGATTTTCGGAACCTACCTAATCAGTTAAATCTACTTTCCTTTTAACCACTGAAGTTGATAAAGAAAAAATTCCCTCCTGCTTTAAGCAAGAGGGAACCAAAAATTAGTGATATAATTTAAAGTATTCTTCCACTGTAGGCATCTCGCCTAAAATAGCAGCCATAGCTGCTACACGAGCACTTCCTAAATAAGTCTCAGAATCAGCTGGGCCAATCCGCGACTGATAGTTACGAGTCGTCGTTGTTAGGGCCGTAGCACCAGAGCCAATCCGGCGTTTATTACCCATACATAAACCACAACCAGGCATAATCACAGTAGCTCCTGCTTGAGTCAGCTTGGCTAAACTGCCATCTTCAGCTAACTGATTATAAATATCCAAAGAAGCAGGACTAACTACAAAATTGATATCTAGATCCACCTGCTGACCTGCTACTATATCAGCTGCTGCTTGAATACTACTTAAACTACCTCCTACACAACTACCAATGAAGACTTCATCAAACTCGACTCCAGCCACTTCTGATAACTGAGCCACATTATCTGGATGATGGGGCTTAGCTACTAGCGGTTGGTCTACTTCCCCAAGAGGAATTTCAATTGTAGCAGCATATTGGGCATCTTCATCAGCCTGTGGTAAAACAGGATTAGCTAAAAACTCCTCTAGAGCTGTAATAGATCGTTTAACTGAAGGATTAGTATCAGCATCAGGCCGAGACTTTAAATAGGCTAAATTAGACTCAATAGCCTCTAAAGTTACCTCATCGGCAGGAACAATCCCCGCTGAAGCACTCCGTTCTGCTACTGCATTAGTCAGGATATAACGTTCATCCTGATCTAAAAACTCTACTCCTTCCATCTCAATAATCCGACCGTTAAAGACATCTTTTCCTACAGTCTGCTCAGCATAAACTACTAGAGTAGATACAAGATCACGAGCTGTAATCCCTTCCTTAGGTTCTCCGGTGAAAACAACTCTAACTGATTCATCCATTGTCAGATCCTGCTTACCATACTTCATTACTCCAGCAACTATATCTGAAGCAGCAGGAAAAGAAACTCCAGTTGGCGTTCTAGTATGAGAATCTCCACCAACAATTACATCTGTAGGTAGTACAAAGCGATTACCAATGGTATGAATGATTCCTTCCCCTGGTTTAAGACAGACTCCGCCTCGCTCAGTTACAAACTCTCGCATGAATTTATGTTTATCTCGAGCCTCACTAGACGGACATTCACCTGTATGACAAAGAGACTGGACTACAAATTCTGCTCCAAAATCTCCTCCTGCCATAGACTGGTATTCATCAAGAGTCATTGGCCCTGTTGTATCCTGGGAGAAAGCTCCTCTAATCTCTACTGTTGCTGTCTCGCCAGGTAAAATAGTATCTTTACCATCTATCCGGTTCATTCCTACAATCTTTTGGGCCAAAGTCTGCGGTGGTTGCTTATCTCTCTTTTGCGCTTTACTAGGCAGTTTATCCTGATCAACAGAAATATCATGTTCTTGACAGTACTCAACAGCGTACTGCTGGAGTTGATTACCAGCATCAAAATAAGTCATTCCTCCGGCAGCTACTTTATCCAATTGATAAGAAATTGGTAAATCAATAGCAATTCGTTCTGTCTCATTAACTATTAACTCTTTCTTCGCTAAATCAACTTCTAAAGTATCTCCTTCACTAATAGTAGCAGTATCACATTTAATTGGTAAAATCCCGGAAGCAATTAAAGACTTTTCAAAGATAGGAGCTATACTTTTAGCAATTACTACTCCGCCAGCCTTTTTCTCTGGTTCACCAGCTACTGGTTTTCCTAATACTTGTAACATAGTATAAGTAGCTGATTTACGAGAAGATCCTTCTCCTAGAGCCTCTCCAGCTACAAAGAAGACATTATCATCTTGTTGCTTTAAGTCTGCTAAGCGATCTAAAAAGTCCTCTTCATCTTCCCGACCATCCATAATAAACTGAGCGTGGAGTGGACGATCAGTCCGACTATCAGCATTTTTAGAAGGACTTAAGTGGCCAGTAGTCAGATTATCCCCTACCTTAATTGATATCCCTTGGTAGTTATCCTCTAACTGCCAGTCCTCGGCAAACTCGCGGTTGGCCCAACTTGTAATCACTTCTTGTAGTTCTTTTTGCTCGTGACTTAAAGAAGCTAATTCTTCAAATTCAGATTTATTAACCAAAACTGTATCCTGGAGCAAAGAAATAATCTCAGTTACAAAATAGCCAGCAGCTACTAAATCAATTAATCTTTGCGTAGCTGCTCCCCCTCTCATCTTACCTAATAATTCTAAAGCCTCATTAGGGGCTAAATAATCACTCTCTAACTCACCAGTTACAAATTTAGCCAATCCTCTGGCCTTAGCATGAGAAGAAGGGAAGGTACCTCGTCTTACCTCCTCTGATAATAGTCTGAGTAACAACTGATCTATTCGTTCCTCACTAAAAATAGTAAATGTCTCTGATTCAAGTTCAGATAAAGTTAATCCCTGTATGATAGTATCCACTTGTTCAGCAGCTAATGGTCTTGGCTGTAAGCCATAAGATGACTTACGTTCTAAAGCTGCTTGCTTATAATCCTCTAACATAGCAATCAATTCTGTCTGCTGCATTCTCTACTCCTCCTATCTCTCGTTTACCAGTAATTATACATTAGATATTATATTTTTACAAACTCAAAGAAGAAATCTTCCCTAAAGGGAAGATTGAATAATTAGTTATTCTCTTCAACATTCAATAATTCCTTTAATAAACTTAGCACTTCTAGGTAAAGCAGTTACCTCCTGGGGCTTAATAATCTCTTGCCCTTCCGTAATTTTAATAGCAAACTTTTGCTCTCCTATCTGAAATACAATAAATTGATTTGTATCTACTATTTTGGACATATTTACTATATCAGAATAATTATGCAAACCATTTCTCTATTGCTTTAAACTGGATAAATTCTACTTCTCTAGAGCATACATTAATTCCTGATAATGTTCAAACATTCTTTTAGCAGAGAACTTTTCATAGGTATCCTTATGACTTTCCTTCATCATCTTAATCCACTTATCTTGTTGGTTATAATAAGTAGGAACTACTTCATTTAGTAACACATCATACAGATTTTCTCGATCATAATCATCTAATTTAGCAACTCTTTCCTCTAAGGTACCAGTAAAGTCTTGAGCAGTCTTAGGTTCAGTCCCAATTGCCCAACCATTCTCACCATGACGACAAGCTTCAGGCCACCAACCATCTAAAATACTTACATTTAATACTCCATTCATAGCAGCCTTCATCCCAGAAGTACCACTAGCTTCTTTAGGCCGGCGAGGATTATTCAACCAAACATCACAACCCCGGGTCAGCATCTTACCAGTCGTCATATCATAGTCTTCAATAAAGACTACACTTTCAGGATACTTATCTGCCATATCTAACAGCCGGGTAACAATTTCTTTACCTGTATCATCTAGAGGATGGGCTTTACCAGAGAAGATAATCTGAATCTTACCATCTGCTAAGTATTTATCAATTATCTTCGGCTTACTAAAGATTAAATCACTTCTCTTATAAGGAGCAGCCCGCCGAGCAAATCCAATTAATAATTTATCAGGGGCCAGTTCAGCTCCATTCTTTTCTGCCACATAATCAATTAAATCCTGCTTAACCTCTTGGTGAGTCGGCCATACTTGGTCATCATCACCAGCTTCAAAAGCATCAACCATTCTATCATCGACCCAAGTAGATCGGTGAACACCATTAGTGATCCCTTTAATCTGAGGCGAAGCTTTATCTACATGGGCCCACATCTCGCGTGCTGTCTCTTTATGTAACTGAGCCACACCATTAGCATTCCGGGCCAACTTCAGAGCAGCAACTGTCATATTAAAAGGAGCGCCTCCTAAATCAACCATCTGTTCTGTAGTTAGATTCTGATAAGCCCCCATATATCTTAATCTATGATGAGGATGTTCTTCATTGCCCTGTTTGATTGGAGTATGAGTAGTAAATACAATCTCTTGTTGAGTATCTTCTAGTGCTGACTCAAAAGCCAGTCCATTCCGCTCCATCTTATCTCTAATCAACTCAGTACCAGCAAATACAGCATGCCCTTCATTAAAGTGATAGACATCCGTCTTAATACCTAATTTATCCAAAGCTCGGACCCCACCAATACCTAACACCATCTCTTGGGCAATTCTTTCTTCACCAAACCAACCATATAACTGACCAGTAATCCATCTATCAGCTCCATTGTTTTCTTCAACATCAGTATCAAGCAAGTATAAATCAGCGTTATCAAAGCAGTCTACCTTCCATACTTTACAGTATACATCACGCTGTCTAATCTCAACTTTAACTTTAACTCCTGTATCCTGTAAAAAGTCATACTCATAGATTGGATAAGCATTATAAGGCTGATTATCTTCGCCAATCTCTTGCTTATGATAACCTTGCTTCCATAGGATACCTACACCAACTAGTGGATAATCTTGATCCTCAGCAGCTTTAAGATGATCACCTGCTAAAATGCCTAGCCCACCAGAATAAATATTAAAATCTGTGTCTAATCCATACTCCATACAAAAATAACTAACTCGCGGTTGTTTTTGCGTCATAATCATCCTCCTTTAAAATTATTCAAACGATTTCATAAATTAAATAAACTCTATTATTTATAATAACCAAGCCAGCAAAAAATATTTTGGTAATTAATATAAATAAATCCCCGCTTAACTATAATATAGTTAAGCATGGGGTTTTTACTCAGATAATATTGCCTTTGGTTTGTTATTAATTTAATTTATGGTTATAATTACAATTCATTATATATATTAGCATATTTACAATAAAAATTAAAGTGAAGATTAAACTTTTCAACAAATTTTAATTACCATAAGTCTCTTCTAAATAATCATTAATCTTACTAGAATCATTAACTACTGTGCCATCACTATCCTGTAAGACTGGTACCTTAAGCTGACCTGATAATTCTTTAATAGTCGTTCGTTTGCTCTTATCTTTAGGAACTTCTATCTTTTCGTACTCCACATCCAATTCATCTAGTTTTCTTCTTACTTTAGCACAAAATGGACAAGTAGCAAATTCATATAATTTAATCATCTTCTCTTCCTCCTCTATTTGACCTTATCTTTCCCAGACTTAAAATATCTGAAATATGTTACCAGCATTGTATAATACTCAATTAATTATGTCAATTAAGGTGTAAAATTTAGATAAACTTATTTTTATTAACAAATTCTAGTCAATAATTTAATAAATAACTATACTAATTCACTATTTACAAAAAATAATATATCCCTTAGCTAAATGCTAAGGGATATATTATTAGAACTAAATAAACAAACTCATATTAGATTGATCAGCAGAGTTTAGGAAAGTAGCTACGCCACCAACTTCTACTCCATCAATTAACTCTTCTTTTGTAATCCCTAATAAATCCATTGTCATTTGGCAAGCAACTAAACGGACTCCATTATCTTGTGCCTGTTGCATTAGCTCCTCTAGAGAATCAACACCTTTATTCTCCATTAAGTTTCTAATCATCTTTGGTCCCATCCCAAACATATTCATATTAGATAAAGGTAAACTTTCGCTTCCTTGCGGCATCATCTTACCAAACATCTGATCCATAAGGCTTTTATCAACATCAACATCTTTATTTTTCCGTAAGACATTTAGGCCCCAGAAAGTAAAGAATAAGGTTACATCTTTCCCCATTGAAGCAGCTCCATTAGACATAATAAAGGAAGCTATAGCTTTATCTAAATTACCGTTAAAAACAACCATAGTAACTCCATTCTGGTTAGGAGTAGCTAAATTTTGATCAGTCACTGCTTGTTGACCTGTTCCTTTCTTGATTTGAGCAGTAAATTCGTTGCCTTCTTGACCAATCTCTAATAGTCTATGACCTGTATTCTGACACCAAGCTTTAATATCAGAGGTAAACCCTGGGTCAGTAGCTGTAACCTCTAAAATGTCACCTTGGTTAAGCTCCTCCATCTCTTGGGAGACCTGCATAATTGGCCCTGGACACTGTAAACCACAAGCATCTAATTCAACTCTTTCTCCTTCACTAGCAACTTGTTTTATTTCCTCCTTAGCTTGTTGACCTTCTTCCGGATTAGAAATACTAGCTAATTTATCTTTTTCAGGTGTTGTTGTATCATCTACTATCTCCTGGTGATCCTTCTGAACTGCATCGTATAACTTGTATCCTCCTGCTAAGTTCTTAACATTTGTGAACCCATGTTGCATTAAGATTCTAACTCCAATATACCCGCGCAATCCTATAGCACAATAAATAACTATTTCTTTATCCTTCTCTAATTCATCCAATCTATCACGCAGACTATTCAGCGGAATATTAATTGCTCCCTCTATCTTACCTAACTCAACTTCTACTTCTTCTCTAACATCCAACAAAATTGTATCTTCTGCTAAGTCATCAACTTCATCCCATTGAATAACATTCATCTTACCAGTCAGAATATTCCCCGCTGTAAAGCCAGCCATATTCACTGGGTCTTTAGCTGATCCAAAAGGTGGAGCATAAGCTAAATCAATATCTTGGAGATCAAAAACTGCCTTTTCAAATCTAATTGCTGTAGCTAAGACATCAATTCTTTTATCTACTCCATCATAACCTATAGCCTGCGCTCCTAATAACTTTCCTTCCTCTGGGGTAAAGATAACCTTTAACATCATTGGCACAGCACCCGGATAGTAACCAGCATGATTTTTCTTATTAATATAAGAAACTTGATAATCAATACCTGCTTCTTCTAGTTGTTCCTCGTTACTTCCAGTAGCACCAACTTCTAAATCAAATACCTTAGCAATAGCAGTCCCTTGACTCCCTTTGAACTTCTCAGGCTCCTCAACTAAGTTATTAGCTACAATTCGCCCTTGCTTATTAGCTGGCCCAGCTAGGGGAATATGAGCTGGTTGGCCTGTTACTATATTAGTTACTTCAATAGCATCTCCTAAAGCATAAATATTATCATCAGAAGTCTGCAAGTACTCATTAACTTTAATCGCCCCTGTCTTACCAATCTCTAATCCAGCCTCAGCTGCTAGTTCAGTATTCGGACTAACTCCAGCTGACATAATAACAAGATCTGTTGTTAATTCTGTCCCATCTTGTAACTCAACTTGTTTTTTTCCTTCTACATCACCAAAACCAGCTACTCCATTCCCTAAATGAAGCTCTATTCCTTTCATTCGTAAATGATTATGAACTTGAGCAGCCATTTCCCGGTCTAGCGGTCGTAATACCTGAGGTGCCATTTCTACTACTGTTACATCAAGACCTCGCTCATGTAAATTCTCTGCCATTTCTATTCCAATATAACCAGCACCTACTACCACTGCCTCATCAGGTTGCTTATCATCAACATAACCTTTAATCCGATCAGTATCAGGAATATTACGTAAAGTAAAGATTCTATCACCATCAATTCCAGGTAGCGGCGGTTTAATCGGCTCAGCCCCAGGTGATAAAACAACATAATCATAATCTTCCTGGTAAGTCTCATTAGACTCTAAGTCTTTAATCTTTAAGACTTGATTTTCCCGATCAATCTCTACTACTTCATTTTTAACGCGCACATCAATATTAAATCTTGCTTCCATTGCTTCTGGTGTCTGAACTAGTAACTTCTCTCGCTCTTCAATCACCTCTCCAATATGATAAGGTAAACCACAATTAGCAAAAGAAATATGAGGTCCTTTCTCTAAAATAACTATCTCAGCTTCTTCATCCATTCGCCGCAAGCGAGCTGCCGTACTAGCGCCACCTGCTACTCCACCAACAATCAGTATCTTGTTACTCATCATTACTCCTCCTTTTATCGTATTATCCAGATTTATAAATAATAATTCTAAATTCTAGTCTTTATTAAC
This sequence comes from Halanaerobaculum tunisiense, assembly GCF_054657635.1. NCBI lineage: Bacteria > Bacillati > Bacillota > Clostridia > Halanaerobiales > Halobacteroidaceae > Halanaerobaculum > Halanaerobaculum tunisiense. Next base: position 39,024 of record NZ_BAAHYI010000010.1, on the reverse strand, counting down.
TTAAACTTAAATTTAAATCCAATACTATATTATTAAAATAAAGCATTTATAATCTGTTTAGCATCTTCATTAACTACATAATAATTAACCTCAACCCCATTCCGTTTTCCTTCTAAAATATTAAGATTCCTTAGTTTAGCTAAATGTTGGGATAAAGTCGACTGGGGAATTTCAATACATTCTTGCATCTTGGATACATTACAACCTTCTTCTTTCATCAGTCCTTTAACAATACATAATCTAACAGGATGGGAAAGTGCTTTGAGGATTTTAGCCTTTTCAGTTAACTCTTCCATTTCTTTTCTGATATTCTCCACTTGATCTCCCTCCAATACCATTATATTTATATATTACGATATTTTGAAGCGATTGTCAAGCTAAATCCTCTAGTTCTATTAATAATTATTAGTATCTAGATAATTTATTATTAATTTGAATATTAGAGTAAAGCAAAGTACAAGCTAATAACAAGAAGCTTCTAAAGGAGGATATTATGAAAAAAGGAATTATTTTTATTGTAATATTAGCCCTTATTAGTGTAGGAGCTGCAGTCTATTACTCTCAGACACAGCAAAACATAGAACAAAGTGAAGCATATACTCCATGGTGGTTTTGGTCACTAGCACCTAAAACAAGATTGATGGCTAGAACAATTTCCGCAGAAGCTAGAGGAGAATCGCTAGTAGGACAGGTAGCAGTAGGAGCTGTAATCCTCAACCGAGTCCGAGATCCAAAATTTCCTAATACAGCATCTGGGGTAATTTATCAGCCCTGGGCCTTTACAGCAGTAGCCCGAGGATATATTTGGAGCCATTCCCCTAGTGAAAGAACTATCAGAGCTACTTTAGCTGCCCTACGGGGTTGGGATCCAACCTATGGTTGTATTTATTACTATAACCCTGCTAAAGTTACTTCCCGCTGGATCTATTCTAGACAGGTAGTCCGTAGAATTGGTAAACATGTTTTTGCTAGGTAGAATTTACATCAATCACCTAAAGTAAAAAGCATGCCTTTGTAGCAAGGCATGCTTAACTAAGTTAAAATACTGACACAATTGCTCCCTCATATTCCTCTTGGATATAATCTTTTACTTCTTGAGAAGTAAGAGCAGCAGCTAATTTTTTAAGTAACTTATTATTCTTATCTTCGCTCCTAACTGCTAAAACATTTCCATATGGAGAATCGCTTCCTTCCATAATAACTGCATCTTCAGTAGGAACTAAATCGCCTTCTAAAGCATAATTAGTATTGATGATTACTGCTGTAACATCCCCTAAAACTCTAGGTAATTGAGCTGCTGCTAATTCATCAAATTGGAGATCCTTAGGATTCTCCACTATATCAACTGGAGTAGCCTTTAGCCCAGCTTCATCACTTAACTCAATTAAATCAGCAGATTCTAATAGTAATAAAGCTCTTCCTTCATTAGTTGCATCATTAGGAATAGCAATTGTAGATCCTGGCTCTAACTCCTTAAGATCACTAATTTCTTCGGAATAAAGGCCCATTGGTTCTAAATGAACTTTAGTTAAATAAGTTAAATCTAAGTCTCGCTCTTCTTTAAAGTTATTCAGATAAGGCACATGTTGGAAGTAGTTAGCATCAATACTTCCGTCATCTAAAGCAAGATTAGGTGTCACATAATCAGTAAATTCTTTGACTTCCAATTCAATTCCCTCTTCAGCCAATAAAGGTTTAACTACCTGCTTTAGAATCTTTGCATGGGGAGCTGGCGTAGCCCCGATTACTAATTTTTCTTTTTCCTGGGTTGCTTCCTGACTTCCTCCACAACCTACTACTAATGTCGCTATCAATAGAACAGCTACTGCTAAAATAATTCTTTTTCTCATCTTCTCTCCTCCTCATTTTATATAATTTACAGTTTGAAATTTTTAATTAAAAACCTATAATTTACTAATTATTCTAACTGTAAATTGTAAACTGTTAACTAACTTTAACTATGATCTAATCTTTGAGCTAACCAATTACCAAAACTTTGGACTGACTGGACTAGAATAATTAATAAAATAATCGTCTTGATCATAACATCAGTCTGAAACCGATGATAACCATACCGAACTGCAATATCACCTAAGCCACCGGCTCCAATTGCTCCTGCAATAGCTGAAAAACCAATCAGAGTAATCCCTGTAATAGTTAATCCTAAAGTTAAAGATGGTAAAGACTCTGGTAATAAAACCTTACTAATAATCTGCCAGGGAGTAGCTCCCATAGATTGAGCAGCTTCTATAACTCCATTATCAACCCCTTTTAACGAGTTCTCTACAATTCTACCTACAAAAGGAATAGCAGCTATAGTAAGGGGAACAATAGCAGCTGTAGTACCAACTGAAGTCCCTACAACTAAACGGGTGAAGGGAATCAAGGCTACCATTAAAACAATAAAAGGAATTGACCGAGTAATATTAATAATAGTAGTCAAAATTAGATTCAAATACTTATTCTCCAGAATATGTTCTTTATCTGTAACCACTACCCCTACTCCTAAAGGAATACCAAATAAGACAGCTACACACATAGATACACCAACCATATAAATAGTCTCTTGGATTCCTGCCCATAATAAGCCCATATTTTTAGTTAGATAAACTAATAGATTCTGCACCTTCAATCACCTCAATTTTAACTTTTTCCTGTTGTTGAAGATCTTCAATTCCTGTTTTAATCTGCTCTCTATCTCCTGTTAACTCGATAATTAAAGTTCCAAAAGGAGTTCCCTGAATTTTATCAATATTACCGTATAAGATATTAGCATTAACTTGATGAGTATGGACAAAATCAGAGACTATCGGTTCCCCAGCTGAATCACCAGTAAAGCTGATCTTGATTAATCTTCCTTGATCAGGATTATTAACAGTTACTCTTGATAATAACTCCTCGGGAACATTAGCATTAACTACTCGTTGTAAAAAATTCTTAGTTACTGGTTCTTGAGGAGCTGTAAAGATATTAAGGATATCACCTTGTTCTACAATCTTCCCTTCTTCTATGACTGCTACCTGAGTACAGATTTCTTTGATCACTTCCATCTCATGAGTAATTAATACAATAGTAATCCCTAACTGGTGATTAATATCTTGGAGTAACTCTAAAATCGAATGAGTCGTCTCTGGATCCAAAGAAGATGTCGCCTCATCACACAACAACACCTTAGGATCATTAGCTAAAGCACGGGCGATCCCTACTCTCTGTTGTTGACCACCACTTAGCTGACTAGGATAGTTATCAGCCTTATCTGCCAGTCCTACTAACTCTAATAACTCCTCTACTTTAGGATTTATTTCTCTCTTTCCTTTACCAGCAATCTCTAAACAAAAAGCTACATTCTCTGCCACTGTACGTGACTGTAACAGATTAAAGTTTTGGAAGATCATTCCTATCTCTTTTCGTGCCTTTCGTAATTGCGATGTGCTTAATTCTGTTAAATCCTCTCCGTCGACAATAACTTGGCCACTTGTTGGCCGTTCTAGTAAGTTCAGACAACGAATTAAAGTACTTTTTCCAGCCCCACTCGGGCCAATCACTCCAAAAATCTCTCCTGCTGTAACTTCTAAATCAATTCCTTCTAAAGCTGTAACTGGACCTTCTTCACTGTGATATATCTTATCTAGATTCTGAACTTCAATCATAGCTATATCTACTCCTTCTAATTTACTAAATTTAACTAATTTATATTTAAAATAAAAATTCCCCTTCCCATAAGAGAAGAGGTTAATTAACTCCCCTCTTATCTATCAGGAATAACTGCAGGAATTAGCACCGGGTACTTATAAAAGTAAGTACTGGTTGCTGGGCTTCATCGGGCCAGTCCCTCCACCTCTCTCGATAAGAGATTTCTATTAAATTTCAATTAAGTTATAAATATCATAACAGTTGAGTCTTAACTTGTCAAGAGCTATCCAAGGGAAGATCTAGTCAAGCTGTTTTAGAATACCTCTTGTAAAGCTTGACTCAATTGATCAGGACAAGAAGTCTGATTTCTACAAGTAATTCCTTCTAATCTAGCTGCTACCTCTTCTACCTTAGCTCCTTCTACTAAAGCTGCTATACCAGTTGAATTGCCACTACAACCACCTATGAATTCTACTTCCTCAATAATTCCACTATCATTGACTTCAAACTTAATTTCTTGAGCACATACACCATCTGGTTTAAATGTCTTCTTCATTATTAATCCCCCTAATTAAGAATTCTTTTTTTAGTATATAAAAATTATAGCTAATAATCAAATATAATAACCAATGAACTCATCTAAAATTCAGATCTTGTAATCCGCATAGCATTTAAAACAGCCAAAACTGCTACACCTACATCAGCAAAAACTGCCTGCCACATACTAGCCATCCCAAAAGCCCCCATAAGTAACACTATACCTTTAATCCCTAAAGCTAGAATAATATTCTGCCAGACGACCTTCCGAGTGAAATTAGCTACATTAATAGCATCTACTAAACTAGATGGTTGATCCTTCATCAGCACAACATCAGCTGCTTCAATAGCAGCATCAGAGCCTAAACCTCCCATAGCAACACCAATATCTGATCTAGCCAACACTGGAGCATCATTAATACCATCTCCTACAAAAACTAACTTATCACTATCACTTTGGTCTGTAAGCAAGTTCTCTACTTCAGCTAGCTTATCATCTGGTAATAATTCAGCATAATACTGATCTAAATCCAACTGCTCAGCTACACTGCTAGCTACTTGCTGATTATCTCCTGTTAACATAACTATTTTTTTTACACCAAGCTCTTTTAAGCCAGCAATTGCTTCGGCAGAGTCTTCTTTAATCCGGTCATTAATCAGAATATAACCTACATAGCTCCTATCGCAAGCTACATGAATTACTGTTCCTGATTCTTCTGGCGAAGAATAACTAATTCCTTCTGCTTCCATTAATTTATGATTCCCAGCTAAAATTTCCTTCTCCTCTACAACCACATCTAAACCATGACCAGCAATTTCTTGATAACTATCTATATCTTCACTACTGATTTCTGCTCCATCATAAGCTTCTAAGATTGATTCAGCAATTGGATGATTAGAATTAGTCTCTACCTGAGCAGCTAATTCTAACAGTTCTTCCTCTGACCAACCTTCTTCTGGAACCAACTTAGTCACAGCAAAGACACCTTCTGTTAGAGTACCTGTCTTATCCAACACAACTGTCTGAACATTATTTAAGGCTTCTAAATAATTACCTCCTTTAACTAATACCCCTTGTTGAGAAGCGGAACCAATTCCTCCAAAGAATCCTAAAGGAATTGAGACAACTAAAGCACAAGGACAGGAAACAACTAAGAAGATTAAAGCCCGATACAACCAATCACTAAAGACTGCTCCGGAAATAAATAAGGGAGGAATTATAGCTAAAGCTAAAGCCCCAAAAACTACTACTGGAGTATAATAGCGAGCAAACTTAGTAATAAAATTCTCTGTTGGTGCTTTTTCACTAGCTGCATTCTCCACTAAGTCCAATATTTTATTAACAGTTGACTCGCCAAACTCAGAGGTAACTTTAATTGTCAGTAATCCTTCCTGGTTAATAAAACCACTTAAAATCTCTTCACCTGCTGTTATACTACGCGGAACTGATTCACCAGTCAAAGCAGATGTATCCACCATAGATTCCCCAGCAATAACTTCGCCATCTAACGGAACTTTCTCTCCTGGCTTAACTACAATCTCATCTCCTATCTGTACTTCCTCTGGAGCTACTTGCTGCACTTCTCCCTCTTGTTTTAGATTAGCATAATCTGGTCTAATATCTAACAAAGATTCAATAGAACGCCGAGAACGGTTAACAGCTATCTCTTGGAATAATTCCCCTACCTCATAAAATAACATCACTGCTACCCCTTCAGGGAATTCCTGAATAGCAAAAGCCCCTAGAGTGGCTATAGTCATTAAAAAGTTCTCATCAAATACTTTCCCTTGCAAAATATTCCGGGCTGATTTAGCTAGTACTTGTCCTCCAACTATTATATAAGCTATACTATATAAAACTAATTCAGTCCCAAAACTAAAGTTAAATAATAAAGCTACTAGAAAGAATAATGCTCCACTACCTAATCTTAACCACTTAGGTATCAAATCATCATTAACATCTGAAAATTCATCATTCTGCTGGTCATCACTGCTATTTTCTTTCACTACCACATCCGACTCTATATTATGAATAATTTCCTTAGCTGAAGCAACCACTTGCGATCTATTTTGAGTATCAACAACCTCAATCACTAACTTCTGATTAACAAAATTTAAATCTGCTTCAGTAACTCCTTCTAATTGATTGATCTTTCTTTCCATTTGAGCAGCACAATCAGCACAGCCTAAACCTTCTAACCAAAATTCTTTTTGGACTAAACTTTGGGTTCCCATCTGTCTCCCTCCTATAACCAAAATTAGTAACATGAATGACTACTCATATATTTGCCAAAAAATATATGAGTAGTCATTCATGTTACTAACATTATATGCATAACTGGGCTTAATGTCAATAATTTCTCAGAAATAATAGTTGACAGGAAGGAGAAACTTAAAATTAGGACAAGGGCTAAAATCACCTTAGCCTAATCCTTGCCCTAAGCAAATAAATAATAATTATAAATTCTGATGCAATAATAATTTAGTTTGAATTCGAAACTCTTGTCTACTACCATCCACCTGTTGTAGCGTCCAAACTATTTCTTCCCCTAAGTTTTGAGCTTTAAGAGTAGAGCCTCGCCCTCCGATTTCAGCTGGCAGATACATCTCAATTGCCTGCTGGGGACAAGCTTTCACACAAGAAGCACAATCCCAGCATTCTCTTTTATCTCTAATCTGAGCTGTATTATTCTCATTTTTATATAATAAATTTCCCGGACAAACTCGCATACAATTCGATTCTTGACAGGTGCCACAGCCAGTACATAACTTCTTATTAATCTTGACTGTCATCTAAACCACCTACCTTGATATGGTCACGTTCAATTATTTTAATTCTATCTTCGGTTTGGTCATAAACTGAATTAACAAACTTAAACCAGTTTTCATCATCCCGCTCTGGATAATCAATCCGTTCTTGATATCCCCTCCAGCGCGTTTCTTTGCGGTGCAATAGATGTTCTACCAATACTTGAGCCACATCAACTCGATCCAGTACTTCATGGAACTTCATTAACTGATGAAAATCATCTGCTTTACCAGTCGATAGATCAGCTGCTAACTGCTTAAGTAGCCTTCTAGCTGTCAGTAACTTTTCCTCCTGCAGCTGATAATCAGTACTTAAGCCACCTGCATACTCATCCATAATCTTTTGCAGTCTTTCTTCCAACTCTCTAGGAGTAAAGCCAGTTTCTCGTTGTAAAGGACTTATACTCCGCTGTAATTCCTGCTCTATCAAGTCATCACTCAGATCTATAAAATCAACTTCTTTAATATACTCTAAAGCAGCTTCAACAGCTATTGCCCCTTCCGCCATACAACCAGTAGCATACTTCTTAGGGGCTCCTCCTACTACATCACCAGCAGCATATAGACCAGCTAATGTTGTCTGGCGATTTTTGTCAACCCAATAACCGGACTGCGAATGCCCCCCTACTATATAAGGTTCTGTCCCATAGATTTCAATCGGACTTTCATTAGGTTCTAGATCCTTATCAGCCCAGTCTAGTATAATCCCGGGTGACATATTAAGAAACTTTTTCTTTAGTCTCTCACTCTCTTGGTCACTTAAGTGAGTAACATCCAGAAAGCAAGGCCCTCTACCTTCTTTATTCTCCTGGATAGTAGCATGTAACCTTAAAGGAGTGGAATTCTTCTCGTAATTTTGCTGGTACTCTTCACCTTGAATGTTAACCTGGTGCCCTCCAAAACCTTGGGCCAACGTCCCTGTAGGCGAGATGACATCCTTAACTCTTAGCGCAATAAATCTCATCTCAAAGGTAGTCATCTCTGCTCCAGCTCGAATTCCCATAGCATAGCCTGCTCCTGTATTAAAAGGGGAATACCACATTTTATGACGAGCTTGGCCTGGATTATTAGGTTTATAAAGCCCTGCTGCCCCACCTGTAGCACAGATAACTGCCTTAGCCTGGATTACATAAAATTTATTCTCGCGAACAGAAAAACCAACAGCACCTCGAACTTGCCCATCAACTACTAAATAATTAGTTACATTAACTCTATTTAAGACATCTACCCCACTAGCTCGTACCTGATCAGCTAAAATAGGTTTGATACTTTCTCCCTTAATCTTGACACTACGGGTTCCTTTGGAGATGTAATTACCTTGCTCATCTTTTAAAAAAGGAAGTCCCCATTTTTCTAACTTCTCAGCCACCTGGTTTACTCGCTGGGCTAGCGAATAAACTAGATCATCTCTAACTAATCCTTCTGAATCTTCTTTAACATAGGCTAGAAAGTCTTCCGGGGTAACCCCTGGATTTAAGTAAGCATTTAAAGCATTAATCCCAGCTGCCAGACAACCACTGCGATCTATATGAGCTTTTTCTACAATTAAAACATCTTTAGCTGGTTCTTGTTCCTTACTGGTAATTCCTGCGTAACAACCAGCTGCTCCACCACCAATAATTAACAGATCAGTCTCTAACTCGACAACTTCTACCTGCTCCATATTTACCACCTTATCTTCTGATTTACACTTTATTAGATAATCAGATCATTAAATCGATAATCTTTTCCCTAACACAGTCGTGTTAAGATTTTAAATTTTGAATTTAAATGTTTTGGCACACGACACATAGCACACGACTGACAGCTATGTTACTTAAGCGCCTGCCTAAAGTCCTCCTTGAGATCCTCGGGGTCCTCAATTCCTACACTAACTCGCAACAATCCATCTGTAACACCTAATTTTTGCCGCTCTTGTGGCGTATTATTAGCATAGATTGTCGAGGCAGGATGGATAATTAGTGACTTAACATCACCAATATTAGCTAAGTTATAAAAGTATTCTAAATCATTGATGATCTGGAAAGCCTGCTCTTTACTCCCTACTCGTAGTGTCAACATCCCACCAAAGCCAGTTGCAAACAGCTCTCGGGCTCGTTGATGGTACTCATTAGCTGCCAACCCAGGATAAGTTACTTCTTCTACCGCAAGTTGGTCAACTAAAAATTCAGCTAACTTCTGGGCATTCTCACAATGTTGCTTCATCCGTAATGATAAAGTAGGAAGACCTAGTTCATTTAAGAAAGAATTCATTGGCGAGGCAGTTGGCCCGTGATTTCTAAAAGTTTCTCCTCTTGCTTTAGCAGAAAAAGCTAACTTACCGTATCTGCTATAGTCAGCAAAATTAGAAAATCTAGTCCACTCAAAGTTACCACCATCGATAATAGCCCCTCCTATAGCATTAGCTGTACCATTAATATACTTAGATAAAGAATGGATTACAATATTCGCTCCTAATTCCAGTGGGTTAATTAAAGCTGGAGTAGTCATTGTACTATCCACTATTAAAGCCACACCATACTCTTGACAAACCTCAGCTATACCTGGAATATCAGGAATATCTAATTTAGGATTACCTAAGGTCTCTAAAAAGACAAATTTAGTTTGATCAGTAATCAACTCTGCTATATCTTCTGTTTCAACCCCGTCAGTAAACCGAGGTGTAATTCCATAATCCTGATAGCTTTTAAATAAGTTATAAGTGCCACCAAATAAAGAATTAGTAGCTATAAATTCATCACCAGCTTCTAAAATAGCCAAAGTAGCAGTAGCAATTGCTGCCATTCCTGAGGAAGTTAAGATAGCACTCTTACCTTGCTCTAAATTGGCTAATTTCTGTTCAACATTAGTAATTGAAGGATTACTAACCCGGGTATATACATAACCAGGAGCTCTATTATTAAATATTTTCTCTAAATCTTCTGCCTGTTGTTGCTGAAAAGAATTACTTAGATAGACAGGGGTATTAGTTGCTCCGTACTGATCATTAGTATCTAAATTAACTAACTTAGTAGTGAACTCCATTATCTACTCCTTTCTTTATATCAGTGTACAGTTTACGGTTTACAATTTACAGTTAAATCCGTAAAATAAACATTAATTAATACATAAAAAAATTAGAATTTAATTTCAACTGTCCACTGTCAACCGTCCACTGTTAACTATTAATTCTATTGCTTCTTAACTCGTAAACTATAATATCCTGCTTCTGTTTTCTCCTTAGCTAAGATTTCGTGTCCTTCTTCTGCTAAACTCTGCGGTACATTAGCTATTGGTTCTCCCTCATCTAAATAAATCTCTAGTACTTCACCTACTTCTAAAGGACTAATCGCTACCTTAGCCTTCACAAAGTTCATTGGACACTCTACCCCTCGGAAATCAGCTACTTCTTCTTGTTCACTATCATTAGTTACTTCTTGCTCTTGACTAGTACCTTCTTCCTCTAGATCGAACTCCAAGTTAGCATCTAAGGAGTTAAATAACTCTTCAACCCGAGAAATCAATCCTGCTAATTGTTCTTGATACTCTAATAAATCATTGATATCCCCTAGTTTATAATCAAAAGCAGCATCTAATAATTCTTCATAACTACTATCTACTAAATCACTATTGATAAACTCCGATTTAAACTCTTTTAAAATAACCCGATCCTTATCTGTATCTACTCCGCGCACAATTAATAAAGCTCGAGTCGCATTGACTATTGCTTCGTATAACTCTTCGCTATCCTGATTAGTAGTGCCTGACTCATAATTTGTTTTAGCTGTATCTAGATCAAGTTGGATAATATCCATTACTCCAGCTCCACATTCTCCTGGTCCTCTACCTGCTAAAGAAAAGTCCTCTTCTTGGCCCCAGTCCTTATAGATAGCAGGGTCTTCTTCATAAGCAGGTACTATAGTATATTCATCAGCTAAAGCAATTATTTTCTCTCGCCCACCATGATCTAAATAGTGATCAAATTGCTCTTTATCATAATCAGGATCAGCAATTAAAACTTCTGCTAACTCAACTAAAAAGTCCGGAATTCTTTTAGCTGGAATATCTATTGTCCGCTCTGCGTAATAACTATTGTCTTGTTCGATATTACCACCTAGAAACAAGGAATAATGAGGTACTAATTTATCATTGAATCTTTTGGCTTTACCTTCCCAACCTAATTTACCAATTAAATGCTGACCACAGACGTTAGGACAACCGCTAATATACATTTGCGGTAAACTAGTTTGTACTTCCTCTGCTACAGAATCTAACCTTGTTTTTATCTCCTGGGCCAAATTAGGTGAAATACATAAACCTAATTTACAAGTAGAAGCTCCCTTACAGGAAACAGGCACTGTAGCTTTGTTAGCAACTAATAATTCTGAGTTGATAGCAGTAATCTGTTTCTTCAACTCTGTTACTTGACTACCTTTAACTCCTCTAAGCAAGAGCCCTTGCTTTAAAGTAGTCCGCAGAGATATCTCTGAATTGGTTACTAATTCTAGTAACTGCTCTACATCCTCATAATAGAGATCACCATTAGTTGGCTTTAATTCCAGAGAATAATAACCAGATTTCTGTTCAGGATAAATATAATCAGGGGTTAAATCAAGATCTGTTGCTGGTACTTCTTCTCTAACTTCATGATAATAATTGATCTCTTCTGTAGCTAAATCATCCTCTAGTACCTCTGCTAAATACTCTTGATATTTCTTAACAAACTCCTCATCTCCTAATCTCTTTCTGACAAACCTTAATCTAGCCCGATGTTTATTACTCCGGTCACCATAATCAGCAAAGAACCTCTTAATTGCCTCTGCTACATGAAAAATCTTATCGGTAGTAATAAATTCCTCTAGTACTAGACCAACTTCTGGCGCATTACCCATTCCTCCAGCAGCATACACCTTAAACCCTTGTTGGCCATTAACTTCCTGGGCAATAAAACCTAAATCATTGATTGTCGCTAAGGCATTATCCTCGTGGGTAGGAGAAAAAGCAATCTTATACTTCCGCGGTAAATTAAATGAAGAACGAGTCTTAATTAAATACTCAGTTAACGCTAAAGCATGAGGAGTAGTATCAAAAGCTTCGTTAGGATTAACACCTGCTCGCGGAGCATTTAAAATGTTCCTAACAGTATTCCCACCTCCACCACGAGGACTCAATCCAACTTCTAATAACTTAAATAAGACTTCTGGTGTATCTTCTATCTTAATCTGGTGAATTTGAATATCTTGTCTAGTAGTTACATGGAGATAACCACTGCCGTATTCTTTACTTAATTGATTTAGCGTCTCTAGTTGTTCTTTGGTAACTACACCTCCAGGAGCCCTCACCCGGACCATATATCTTTCTTCTCCTGGTTCATAACCACGTTGACTATAAACTCCTTTCGGCACTCTACGTCCTTTAAATCTAGCCGCATCAAGTTCACCAGCTAAAAAACGTTCTACTTCTGATTCGTATTGTCTAGTATCCTCTTTAATTGTCTCCGGAATATTGAATACAGGTTGAGTAACCATTAATCTATCCCTTCCTTTCTAGATTAACTCGATCTCTATTTCACTCACAGTTTGTTGTTCTTTGATTGAAAAGGCCTTTAAAACAGGTTCTTCACCTGCTAAAGACAGAATAAAATAAATAGCCTCCTGGTCATAAGCCAATTTCTTATCTTCTTCAGAAGGACGTGAAGGAGTAAAAGGATGAGAATGATAGTTACCTATCATTTCATAACCTGATCCTCTTATCTCTTTAACAACTTCAAATTGTTCTTTTGGATCCATAGAAAAATGTTCTGCCGAATCATCTAGGTTAGTCATGGGAAATACTTCTTTAACTTCTAACTTCTCATCAGTAAATAAGCCAGCTACTAACCCACAACATTCTTTGGGGAACTCCTCTCGAGCATGGTCTACTAATTCTTCATATAACTTGCTAGGTAATTCTATAATCATAGCTCACAAGCCTCTTGTTCATAATCTATTAGTTCAGTAATCTCTGGATCATCACTACAAATAGCACAATTTTCTCTCTTCTTAAGCTGAGGTCTATTAAATTCCATTTCTAAAGCATCATATGTTAATAACGTATCAGTTAGTAATTCGCCTTTATCAAGTAAATATTTAATAGCTTCAGTGGCTTGAATAGTACCAATCACGCCTCCCATAACCCCTAAAACTCCAGCTTCTTTACAGGAAGGTACAGCTCCGGGCTTAGGTGGTTCGGGAAAAGCGCATCTATAACAAGAAGACTCACCTGGCACAACTGTCATTGTCTGACCAGAAAATCTAATTATTCCTGCGTGAGAAAAAGGTACACCTTCCATTATACAAGCATCATTGATTAAAAACTTAGCTGGAAAATTATCAGTGCCATCAATTATAAAGTCATAGTCCTGAATAACATCTTTAATATTCCCCGAATGCAAGTAATATTTATAAGTCTCCACCTCTACATCAGGATTCATCTCGTTGATAGTCTCTTGAGCCGATTCTACCTTTGGTTTATCCACATCTGGAGTATGATGAAGCACCTGGCGCTGTAAATTAGATAATTCCACTTGGTCTGCATCGACTAACCCAATTTTGCCTACTCCGGCAGCTGCTAAAAATTGAGCGGCTGGCGTCCCTAAACCACCAGTACCAATAATTAATACTGCAGAATTTAATAATTTCTGCTGTCCTTCAACACCTACATCTTCTAAAATAATATGACGGGAATATCTCTCTAACTGCTCTTCACTAAACAAGTCTTCCACCACCCATAAAGTATAAAAACTCCACTCCATCATTCTCCGCAACAGTTGTAGTAGCATAGTCATCTCTATCTAAAATCTCACCATTTAATTGAACAGATACCATATCTGGCATTTCTACATCTTCTTGCTCTAATAACTCCGTTACTGTTAATTCTTGCTCTAATTCTACCTGCTCACCATTAATTGTAATCTTCATATTCTCTCCTCCTAGTTAAAATCTAGTATTCTGATATATTTTATAGATATTAAGTGTTATTATAAAAAGTATCACATTATCACTATAATGTCAATAGATTTACTAGGTATTTATCCCAACAGAATTATATGTATAATTTTCCTTCTTCAATTCATATATTTTATATATAAATCACTCCTTTAATTAACTAGCATTACTTTACTAGGAGGTTAAAATTTGAACCTTAATTCTATTAATCAGATGACTACTCAGCTTAATAATTCTTTTCAGCAGTATATTGGATCAACCCAAAATATTATCCAACTGTTTATAATCATTCTATTATTCACCTTGTGTCTTCTAACAAATAAAAAAATCAAACTTAAAATAAAAAAAGCATTAGCCACTATATTAGAAAGATTAAATTGGAATTTAAATAAAAAAATTAATGATTTAATTAATAAATTAACTCTTCCTACTGGATATACTATTCTTCTTTGGTTTTATATCTTTCTAGCAATCAATTTTTCCTGGCCTTATCAAATAGTAAATATCATAGTAGAGATAATAACTGCTTGGCTAATCATTCGGCTAATATCATCCTTTTTTAAGAATATATTTATAATTAGGCTATTTTCTTTTTTTATACTTACACTAGTTATTCTCAATATTATGAATATATATGATAGTACTATCAATTTATTGGATAGTATCGCTTTAAATACAGGCGAATTTAGAATCTCCTTACTATTAGTCATCCAAGGATTTTTACTTTTATCATTATTTATGTGGCTTGCATCACAACTAACCTCATTTATAGAAGGAAAGATTAGAGGTATGTCTAATTTAAACCCTTCTTTGCAGGTTTTAATTAATAAATTCATTAGATTTACTGTATTTGGTTTGGCAATAATTACCTCTTTAAGTAGCATTGGAATTGACTTAACTACATTAACAGTTTTAAGTGGAGCTATTGGGGTAGGAATTGGTTTTGGGCTACAAAATATAGTCTCAAATTTCATAAGTGGAATTATTATTTTAATTGATAATTCAGTTAAACCAGGTGATGTAATTGAAATAGATAATACCTATGGGATAGTATCTAGACTAAACTCTAGATTTGTCTCTCTAGGAACTCTGAAAGGAGAAGAATATCTAATTCCTAATGAAGATTTTATTACTAAAAAAGTAGTCAACCTATCCTATAGTGATAAACTAATTAGACTAGAAGTACCTATTGGGATTTCTTATGATAGTAACGTAGAACAAGCTATTAAACTTGTAGAAGAGGTAGCCCACAATAACCCTCGGGTTACTGAGCTGCAAAATCCATCTTGTTTATTAACTGGATTTGGAGATAGTTCTGTTAACTTAAAATTAAGATTTTGGATTACAGATCCTGAGAAAGGATTAGATAATATTAAAAGTAATATCCGCTTAGGTATTTGGAAGTCTTTTCAAAAACATGATATAGAAATTCCTTATCCGCAACATAACCTCCATTTACAATAGGATTTTATTCAAATAATTTTAATTTTATCCCACAACTTTTCATGAACAAAATAAATAACTGTTTTAGCAACAGCTTCAACTAAAGCAACTGAACCAGCAACTTTAAGCTCTCCTGTCAATAAGTATATAATTAACAAAGTGCTACTGGTAGCTGTTATTCGCCAACTTACTGTCTTTAAAATCACTCTTAAACTACCGATTATCAATCCCCTCCTTAGCTAAACCTAATCTTCCTTACTAAATAATATGCTACTTAACTAAAATTATGGCCCATAAAAAAAAGGACACAATAACTTGTGTCCTCAATTAAAAACTATTCTTCTTTAAATAATGGGGTACTTAAGTATCTTTCTCCCGTATCAGGAGCAATAGTTACTACTCGTTGATCCTGATCTAATCTCTGGGCTACTTTAATAGCTGCTGCTACTGCAGCTCCAGAGGAAATACCAACAAGGATTCCTTCTTCAACTGCTAATCGGCGAGTCATCTCCATAGCTGCTTCATTCTCTATCTGTACTACATCATCTAAAATTTCCACTTCTAATACTTCCGGAATAAATCCGGCCCCAATACCTTGGATCTTATGTGGCCCAGGATTATCACCACTGATAACAGCTGAACCAGTCGGCTCAATTGCTATAATTTCTACCTCAGAAAGCTCTTCCTTGAGAACTTCCCCAATACCAGTAATAGTACCTCCAGTTCCTACTCCGGCTACGAAAGCATCAAGTTCTCCCTCAGTAGCTGCTAAAATCTCTTGAGCAGTTGTCTCACGATGAACTTCCGGGTTAGCTGGATTCTCAAACTGTTGAGGCATAAAGTAATTATCATTATCTGCTACCAATTCTTTAGCTTTATCAATTGCTCCCGGCATTCCATCCTCTCCAGGAGTTAGCACTAATTTAGCTCCAAAAGCTTTTAGTAATTTTCTCCGTTCCCTACTCATTGTATCCGGCATTGTTAAGATTACATTATATCCTTTAGCCGCTCCTACCCAAGCTAAACCGATTCCGGTATTACCACTTGTAGGTTCGACAATAGTTCCACCTGGTTGCAATTTTTCTGCTTCCTCTCCTGATTCAATCATGCTCAAAGCAATTCTATCTTTAACACTATGTCCCGGATTAAAAGACTCCAATTTAACTGCTACCTCGGCAGCATCTTCAGGAACAACTCTATTTAATTTAACTAATGGCGTCTCACCGACTAATTCAGTAATATCATCTACAATCATGCTTATAACCTCCTCATTTATTAAAAACCTAGTAAATTTATATGTTTAATTGATATTTTTAGTATACCAATATTTTCTCCACTTGTCAAGATGTCTCGAAGGGAGGCTCTAGCAACCTAGTAGGTATCACTTCAAAGTTGATCTCATAATCACTACCTAAGCGGTGCTTGATTTTAGTAGCTAATCTATTCAGTACTTCCTCTTTCATTTCCGTCGGAGCATAAAAGACTAATTTAGCCTGCTTATTTCTCGCATCAACATCTATAGTAATTAATCTGTCTTCTAACTGGTCTTTAAAATGATCGCGATAGACCTTACGTACTATATCAGCTGGCTGTTCTTTGATCAATTGCTGATAGGTAATTAGCGATAAAGGAATAGTTAGTACAATTACCGCAATAATCAAAAAAATCAGACTCTTTTTAATCATCTTTTTAGCTGTCGATTTATACCACCACTGAGGTTTTAAACCTTTAATATAAAAAATAGTTATAATTGCTAACAAAAGGCTGAATAGATTCCCAAATAATAATAAACTAGAACCTAAGACCATTGGTAAATGCCATAAGGCAACACCAATTCCTAAAGTAGCCATTACTGGTATCAAAGCAGCAGCAATAACTACTCCTACTAATTGTTGCGACTTAACATTAGTCACTAGCGAGTAAGCTCCTGCTCCTCCTGCAGCAAAAGCAATTAATAAGTCAGCAATAGTAGGAAACATTCTTATCTCTATAGCCTTATTAACTGCTACATTAGGAATTAATAACCCAAAAATACCACCAACCACAATAGCAGTAACAATCACGAGCCCTTCAGAAACTGCTCCTTTACTAAACAACTTCCAATCCCCTAAAACAATCCCAATTGCCATCGCAGCAATCGGGCCAAATACAGGAGCAATAATCATCGAACCAACTATTACTGGGGTGTTATTCAAGATCAAACCTAACGAAGCAATAATGGAAGCCACTATAGCCAAAATAATAAATTCCGGATCTACTTGACTACTCTCTTTAGCATAAGTAATAATTGTCTCCCGAGTTGCTCTATACTCGTATTTATTTAACTTTTCTTCGTTTCGAGGAATAACAGTATCAGGAGTAAAAATAATCAAACTTCGATTTTCGTTAGTGGAAAAATTAAATTTATTCTTTAATCTATCCAGTAACTTATCAGCATCTCCATACAGTAGATTAATAATCAATAAATCCCCTGTCTGAGATTGGATTAATTTATAATCCTCAATATCAACACCTAGATTCGATAATGTCTTTACTGCTTCTGTTCCTTCTCCTGGTTCAAAAGTAGCATGGACAATCTGCATACTTAGCTCCTTTCTAGAAGATACTTAGTTAGCTATCTTCTAGTGTACCACTCTAAGAGCTAAAATATTACTAGTATATTGTTCATTCCATAGCTATCAGCCTGCACCAAATAACTTTTATTTTAGATTTTGAATTGGCTCATAGCACATGGCACACAGCACACGACTCAAAACTAACGACACACGACTAAAGACTAACTGCTCTAATCATCTCCTCTAGACTAGTATCCGCTTCCCAAGTGTAAATTTGCCACTCCTCAGCAAAACCAGCACTTTCTTCGGAAGCTAAACTAGTCATTGGCCCATGAACCTCAACTTCAAAATAGTCAAACTTATATGTATCAAAAACTTCTAGGGCATAACCATGTCCAAACTCAGCTCCAGAAAAAACTGGGAATTGCTTTAAATAACCAATCTTCTGCCCTTTATCTTCAACTATAGATAACAACCAGCCAGCAGAGAAATAAGTTCCTAACTTAAACTCTACCTCACCTGGACATTCAATTATAGCATATAACTCTCCATCAATCTTCATAAGAGTCATAAAATCTTTCCCATTAGTTTCCATTAAATTCTCTAACTTATATTCATTAGAAATAGGAAACACTACTTTTCCTGAGCCTAAAACTTGTGTTACATCCCATAATCCATATTCTTTACTATCGGCTTGACAATTCTTCATCTTTTGTTTTAACTTCAAATTATCATCATCTTTATTTAAAATAATCTTTCTAATTAATTGCATTCCACTTTCTCTACAAATTGGACTGATCATCTTAAACTCAATCTTATTATTTGATTGATAGTAATCTATTTGATATTCACCAACAGCTAAATCAAGATAGGGAGGCCAACCCCACTTTGATTGTGGAGCTAACCAAGTCTTATAGCCACCTATAGGTAAATAATCTAAATCCTCTCTATAACTTTCAATATCCTCTACTTCATCTAGGGCAAATTTTTTTCCTCTTAATTTAGGCATAGTATATAACAATTCTGTTTCCCCTTTAGAGAAACTAATAATCCTACCTCCAACTTGAGGAACAACTTTTATACTTAAATACTTATTTTTCAGCTCATAAGCATTCCAACCTTGATAAGTAATTGATTTAAGCTCTAAATCTTTACTCATCATTATCATCTTCTTTATCCAAGCGCCCTAGAATTAATTGATAACCATCAGCACCATAATCTAAATATCTCTTAACTCGACTGATAGTAGCAGTGCTAGCTCCAGTCTCATCAGCAATCTCATTATAGGTAGCATTTTCCTTTAACATTCTTGCCACTTCTAAACGCTGTGCCATAGATTTAATCTCTTTAATAGTACATATATCTTCAAAAAACTTATAGCATTCTTCTTTATTCTCCAAAGATAAAATAGCCTTAAACAGTCTTTCAGTAGCTTCATCTTTAAATTTATTATTCATTTTAGTCACCTCCTACTACTTGTTTCTACTATATTTTAACACATTAAAGGCATAAAATCATTGTTCAAAATAATATTTAAGTTGAATAACTAAAATCTCCAATAAAATATAAAAAGTTGCCTCCATTTGGTATCATGTTAAGTAAGCTACACAAAACAAAACCAAAGGAGGCAACTCAATATGATTATATCAACTAATGAGTTGTTGGAAAACCTTACATAATTTTTATTTAATTTTTCCTAGATTACCAGTTTTCTACCTTATAAAGTTTGTCATTTTTTTAGATTCATGTTCAGGAACTTTTAGATCCTTAGCTGCCTCTTTCATCTTAAGCAGATAAGCCATGTTTTGTCCCAAAACTCTCATAGTTTGCTTTCCTTCCTCATCTTCTTTAGCCTCTCCAAGCATCATACCATGAATAATATTCCAGTAACTCGACCCAGGAACTATCATTTCACTACCTAAAAAATAATCATTTAATGCATTATAAGTATTAAAACCTCCAGAACGTCTTACAGCCACCACTGCAGCCCCAACTTTATACTTTAAAATTGGTTCTTCAGACCCATACTCCATTGAAAAAAATGCTCTATCTAAAAAGTTCTTCATAGTCCCAGAAATATTCCCATAATAAGTAGGAGAACCTAAAATTATTCCATCTGCTTCCTTTATCTTTGCTATCCATTCATTTACCTTATCTTCTTTTATTACACATTGGCCCGTCTTATTCTCCATACAATGAAAACAAGAAGCACACCCTCTAACATTTTTATTTCCAACTTGAATAAATTCTACCTCAATCCCTTCTTTTTCTAATTCATCTCCTACTATTTCTAATGCATAATTAGTATTACCTGTTTTTCTTCCACTTCCATTAAATGCAACTACCTTCATAATAACACCCTTTCTATTTAATATGACCAGTCGTCTTAAAAAATGAAATAAACGACTGGCCATCGACTTTAACTAAATAACCAGTCCCCAGTAATAATTATAAAAAGAACCTTGTGGTCAAACCATACTTTTATTTATTAATGATTCAGTTTCCAATTTCTATAATATAATATCATATCTGCTAAAACCATTAATCCATTCAACAAATATAGGAAAACTACATAATCAAAACTATATAACAACTTATGTATTACACCTGAAATATAACCTGTAAAGATAATAATTAAAAACCATAAACTCTTACCTGAATTATTCCTAGAATTATAAGCTTTATAAATAGACATTGGCCAAGCTGCGCCAAAACAAACCAACATAATAATTTCAAAAATACTCATTCAATCCTCTCCTTTTCCTTTAAATTTTTAATTAAAATTTTTGATAGCGCTCATTATTAGAATATTTTTTCTAACAACGGTAATCCTAAAACAAATAAACTTCTTCCTCTACTATACCTTGTTCTAAAATTAATCAAACTATAGCTGAATTTAAATATCTTTTAGCTTCCTCTTAGCTCATCTCACGATCACTATAATTAGAATCACCGCTTTTTTCTAATCCTATGACCTTAAATACATCAGCTTATGATAAAGAAAAACTGCTAATTAACTAGTCTGGTTAATTACTAACTATAACAAAATTTCCTTTAAAACTTGCATAAAACCATCTAACGGTTCTCTCCCTTGCTGTGATTTCATCCGTAATAACACTCCCTGCCAAGCATTAACAATAAAATTAGCAATAGTTTCACTTTCTAATTTTGAATTAAAATCACCAACTTCTTCTGCTTCTTTTAAACACTGACCAATTTTTTCAGTTAACTCTTGATAAAACTCCTCTGTTGCTTGGGCTATTACCTCGCTTACATCGCCCATCTCCTGAGTTAAATTTCCAACAAAACACCCACACTTAAAACCCTCATTTTCAAAATCATTTATTTTCTTTTCAAATAAAGCAACTATCCTCTCTAAAGGTTGCTTACTTTGATCATCTAAAATTTCAATATATTTTTCATGGTCAGCAAAATAATGGATTACTTCTTTAGCATAATCTTCTTTACCAGTAAAATAGTTATAAAATGATCCCTTAGGTATACCTGCTACATCAGTTACATCTTTGACACTGGTCCCATTATAACCATACAAATGCATTAGCTGAGATGAGTTTTCAATTATTTCTCTTTTTTTAGTTTCCTTTTTTTTCATAGTAATTATAACCTCCATAAAAATATTATATGACTGGTCATCTTAAATGTCAAATTTTTTTATATGTCACTTCTCCGCATTCCGTCATTAAATTACGAGATTTCTTTTTTACGCTATCCTTTTAAGTCTAAAACTATATGATATAATGTTACTAAACTAAAAGGAGGAAGATTAGATTATGAGATTACAAGAAATAATTAATGATCATTATGACCAATTAAATGAAAATGACTTATATATCTTAGAGTATATCCTCAACCATAAGCAAGAATGTTCTCAGCTAGGAATTAATCCTTTAGCTGATAAGTGTAATGTCTCGCGGACAACTATTTTTCGGTTAGCTAAAAAGTTAGGATTTAAAGGATATAGTGAATTTAAGTTTTACTTAAAGTGGGAAGAGGAAGAAAACGAGCAAGAAAAAACAGATTATACCCAACATCTTTATAATGATATCACAGAAACTATTAAACTAATCAAGGAAAGAGACTTTACAGAAATTTGTGAAGTACTTTATCAAGCAGAAAGAGTTTTTGTCTATAGTACCGGGGCTGCTCAGATGAATATTGCTCAGGAATTAAAACGCACCTTTTTAATCACCCATAATTTTTTTCATATTATTGATCGGCATCGAGAACTAGAGGTTATTACTCCTAGTATAACTAAAGAAGATGTAGTCATCTTTATTTCTCTTTCCGGCAATACAATCGCTTTCCAAAGTTGTCTTAATGAAATCACTATGAAGGGGATTAATACTATTTCGATTACCAGGCTGAATAACAATCAACTCGCGCAAATGACAGACCATAACCTGTATGTCATGTCCTCGCCCTGGAATTACAAAGACAAGGAAAGTCATTCTTTTTCTATGTTTTTTATTCTTATTGAAGTACTATTTAGACAGTATATTAATTATCTCCAAGAACAAGAAGGTAATTAATCATAAAACTAGTACGAAGCCAGGAACATTCCTGGCTTCGTACTAACCAATTATAAATTATTTTAATTCTGGCCAATAATCTTGATTAGCTTCGATTAAATCATCTAAGATATCCTTAGCAACTTCTGCACTAGGAACTGTTTTAGATAGAGTAATTGCCTGCCATAATTTCTGGTAAGATCCTTCTTCCCAGGCCTCTACTACTAATTTTTCTACTGCTACTTGTTGTTCCATCAAGCCTTTTTGGAACCGAGGAATCTCTCCTATAGCAAGTGGCTCTGGCCCATTACTACCTACTAAGCAAGGAATCTCTACCATTGCTGTTGGATCAAAGTTTTCAATTGCTCCTTGATTTTCTACAATCAATAACATTCTTTCCTGAGTATTATAGGCAATAGCTCGCGCTAAATCAACAATATAAGAAGCATGTTCGTCAATCTCTAGCTCACAACCTGCTGTCGATTGATTTTCTATTACCTTCTTAGCTTCACCAAATACAAAATCCTCTCGACCATCCATTACCTCGTTGGCTCTAGTATATTCTTTATCAGAGTGCTCTACAACATAATCCGGGAAGAGATAATACTTAAGATACGTATTTGGTAAGGTAGTGGGATCTACTGCATAGACATCTCGCGCCTTAAGGAAAGTATCATTCCAACTCTCATCATCATGTTGAATATCTCCATTCTGAGTAGTATAACCATACTCAGCCACATGATCTTGGATCTGAGGCATTAAATCATTACCTTCTTGGTCAGTAATACTGGACCACCAACCAAAGTGATTTAAGCCATAATATCGAGTCTTCATTTCCTTCCGAGAATCCAATCCGGCAATCTCAGCCATCCGAGTCTCAATCCCCACTGGCATATCACAGATATTTAGTATCTTAGAATCAGGACGTAATCTCCGAGTTGCTTCTGCTACAATAGCAGCTGGATTAGAATAATTTAACATCCAAGCATCAGGAGAATACTCCTCCATATAATCTATAATCTCTAAAATTGGCCCGATAGAACGCATCCCGTAGGCAATTCCTCCTGGCCCACATGTCTCTTGGCCGACAACATCATGCTTTAGAGGAATCTTTTCGTCTAACTCCCGCATTTGATACTTCCCAACTCGGATATGAGCCATCACAAAGTCCACATCTGTAAAAGCTTCTTCTGGATCCACTGTAGCTGAAAATTCAATCTCAGGGGCCTGTTCTTCTAAAATAATTTCACAAGCCTGAGCAATAGTTGCCTGTCGTTCTGCATCATTATCATAAAATTTAATTTTACGAATCGGAAATTTATCTAGATTATCCAATAACATCAATATAATCCCTGGAGTAAATGTACTTCCGCCACCAGCAATCACTATAGAAAATTTCTTCTTCATAACTATCTCCTCCTTATTAAATAACTTAAATTATTTATTTAATTCACATTTTAAAACTAAATCTTGACTAGTAACTTCTGCCTTAGAAACTAGAGTCAATTTACTTACTTTATCCTCATAATTTGTAACTACTACTGGAGTTACGATTTCTTTATTATTTTCTTCTATAAAATTAATATCAAAATTCAATAAGTGATCTCCTACCTCTACTAAATCTCCACTATCAACTATGACTTCAAAACCTTCTCCTTCTAATTCAACAGTTTCTAATCCTACATGAATTAAAATTTCTAACCCTTCTGTAGTTTCAATTCCGATAGCATGCTTACTAGGAAATACTTTTTTGACCTTACCTTTAACTGGCGATAATAATTTTTCACTATTGGGAATAATAGCAAAACCATCCCCTACCATTTTCTCTGCAAACACCGGATCAGGTACTTCTTCTAGATCTATAATATCTCCACTTAAAGGGGCACAGATCTCTACAACATCAGATTTAGATGAAAATAATTCTTTAAACATCTCCCCTACCTCCTTCTCTAGGTCAACATTACTTTTCTGTTAAAGCAATTCTTCAAATTTATCTCGCACTTGAGAGACAGATAAACCAACAATTATTTGGATTGCTTTCCCATCTCTAACTACTCCATGAGCTCCTGCATCTTTAAAGACACTATTATCCGCTAATTTAGTCTCATCTTCGACAGAAATCCGCAATCGGGTAGCACAATTCGTAACATCAGCAATATTTTCGCTGCCTCCTAATGCCTCTAAGAAAGCTTGGGCTTTGCTATCTCGGCTGGAATTATTAGTTTCATCCTCTGTCGAAGAATCTTGTTTTTCTTTATAATCTTCTTTGGTATACAGCTTTGTTTCTTCATCCTCTGCTTCACGGCCTGGAGTAGCAAGATCAAATTTCAAGATTAAATACCGGAAGACAAAGAAATAAATTGCTGTAAAAGATAAACCAATAATAATCTGAGTTATATAAGTTCCTGGGTGATACGTAAATAATGGTAGCCAGTTTTGAGCTAGCCATTCAATCAATCCGCCACCAAAGTTACCGGCAATTCCAAAAGCAAATGTTACAGCCGCTAAAGTCGCTGCTAAAACTGCATGAACAGCAAATAAAGCAGGAGCAATAAATAAGAAAGTAAATTCAAGTGGTTCTGTAATTCCTGCTAGCACTGCAGTCAAAGTAGCTGGAATTAATAAACCAGCAACCATTTTCTTCTTGTGGGATTTAGCAGTCGCATACAATGCAAGTGCAATTCCTGGTGCGCCAAAGACTTTAGACATCCCATGTAAAGCAAATCCACCTTCTGGAAATACTTCACTAAGTGACTGAGTAGCATGAGCAAATTCAGATAGATGCTGAGCCCAATAAGAATAAATCCCACCTTCCACTACTGCTGGCCCGAAAATAAAAGGTCCATAAATAAAGTGATGTAGTCCTGTAGGAATTAAAATTCTCTCTAAAAATGTATACAACCAGACTCCAATCACACCAGAACTAGCTAAAAATCCTTGTAAAGAAGCTATTCCAGTTTGGACTTTTGGCCAGAATAAACAGGTAGCTAAAGCAACAGGAAGCATTACGAAAAATCCAATAATTACAACAAAAGAAGATCCTTGAAAGATTCCTAGATACTCTGGTAGCTCTGTATCAAAATATCTATTATGCAGATAAACAACAATCCCAGAAATCAAAATAGCTCCAATCATACCTGTATTTAAGGTTTTAATCCCCGCAACTTCAGCTAAACCAAAACTATCACCAGCACTAACTGAAAAATTAACCCCAAAACTAGAACCCCATAAAGTAAGCATGGCATTAACAAAATAATTAAAAGTTAAATAAGAAACCAAAGATTCTAGACAAGCACGTCCCTGAGCTTTTTTAGCTAAAGCCACTGGCAACCCTACCACAAATAATAGAGGTAACTGACGAAATACAGTCCAAGATCCTTCCTGAATAATAAACCAGATCTGATACCATAAACCATCTGGGTTAGCTATTGAACCAATAATCTCCTGGTTCATAAATAAAATAGCTAATCCAACAGTTATCCCGGCAAAGGGAAATAATAAGACTGGTACAAACATTGCAGCCCCAAAACGTTGGATCTTCTCTTTCATAAAGTATCACTCCTGTATTAATTTTATGAATCCTTTAATTGTTGGTTATATGATAGCAGATAAACTGATCCCTTACAATATAATTAAACGCTTTAGTATCTAATCACACCTTCTGTGCAGTTTCACAAAAGGTGTGAAATTTCACAGAAGTATTTCCTCAAGCTACTAATCCTCTATTATAAAGTTCAAAAAATAAAGTAGGACCAGCTTCACAGCTGGGACCCCTTATCAAACTGCACGAACGGTTTTCCCGTATACAGCTTTCGGTTATTGGTGCTCCATATCAGAGAGTAAGTCAGCGACTCTATGTTACCATAGATGTATATTTCACTCTCGATTACAGCACATCAGTAAGCAGTGAATCTAGTCCTTCTTCTCTTAAAAACTTATTCGATAAGCGATAATTCTGATGAATTATCGCTTTCTTTCCTTCTATGAAAGAACGTATTCTCATTCTTATCCATTTATCTAATTTCCTATATAATGTTTTGATATTGCCTATTTTAAAGTAATGTCCCCAGCCTTTTAGTACTAAATTTAACTCATCAATTATTATTTCCAATTTCTGAGGTCTATTTCTTCTAGTTATATCTCTTATTCTATCTTTAAAGTTATTTATTGCTCTATCTCTTGGACTTTTATAATACCAATGATGAAATCTAAATCCTAGAAATTTAAACCCATCATAAAAGTTTGTTATCACTGTCTTCTCAGGATGGAGTTTTAATTTTAATTCATTTTCTATTATCTGACGAGTTACTTGTAATGCTCTTTTGGCTTTATCTTTACTTTTGGTCAATACTACAAAATCATCAGCGAAGCGAACTAGTTTATATCCCCTTCGAGTCATCTTCTTATCAAAGTAATGTAAATAGATATTAGCTAATAAAGGAGAGATCACACCTCCTTGAGGTGTTCCTTCTTTAGTCTCTTTTCTTCCTTCTTCGGTCATGACTCCTGCAGTTAGCCACGATCTAATTAAGTCTAATACCCATCCATCACTTATATATTCTACTATAAAATCCATTAATAAATCATGGTTTATAGTATCAAAATAAGATTTTATATCTGCATCTACTACCCAATCGTAACCTTGCTGTTTATATTCTTCTATTTTCTCTATTGCATCATGGGTTGATCTGTTAGGTCTGAATCCAAAAGAACATTCACAAAACAATCTCTCAAAGTATATTTCTAAGATTTGTTTGACTGCTTGTTGGGCAATCCTATCTTTAATTACTGGAATCCCTAGTGGTCTCTTTTCTCCATTTTCTTTTGAGATATACGTTCTTAGTACTGGTCGTGGCTCATATCTATCCTCTCTTAACTGCCTATATAATTCTTGCATATTCAGTTTATAGTTATTTCTATATTCATTGATACTTACATTATCAATTCCACCACAACCACCATTAGCCAGCACTTTTTGTCCTGCCTTATGCATTCGCCATTTATCTGTGATTAAATCTTTCAGACTGTATAAGGTTCGAAAATTTTTTTCACCTATCCTAATTTCACTACTTACCAGTTCTTTCTTTCCTGTCTCGATATCTTAACCCTTATCTTCATAGTACTCCTAAGCACGTCTTTAGGCTCTCACCAATCGCACCTCTTAGTTCACTACTACTTAAGTCATGGTATTTCCTAAATTCATCATATTTTCAGTTATTATTTCCTGTCTATATTTCTTTTAGAGCTCACTATCTTTAATAGCGTCTAAACCATTCTTATTAAGATATCATTGACAGTCTATTCTTAACTTCAATAACCTGACTATCCTTCACTGTAATCAACTTTCATTGATTTTTTTCGCTACTATGATAGCTTCTGAACTCTAATATATCCTCACTCTGGCTTTCCCATTTTAGGTTATACCATCATTTATCTCTATAGATTTCTATACAGAACTATATTAGAGACTCCTCTGGTCAATTACGAAAACTATTATAGCCATCCCAACCATAATCACACCTAGTAATTCGACATGGACACTCTCGTTATCTCGCTTTTTATCCAGAGCCACCTGCATCCCCCAAGTCGACATTGGACTTCTTCATTTTTATGGTGAATCGCCACTACTAAATGCCACCGACGGTTCACATATTGTTTTAGGCTGACTATTCACCTCAAACTCTTCAGATTCTATCTCACGATAGACACCCTGTTACTATTGGTTTCACACACCGATACGACGAAAACAGCATGGATAGAATTCTCATCTACTATTTTCATAATCTACAGAGAACACATAAAAAAAGACAGAACATTACTGTTCTGCCCTAACTGACACTTATAAATAGATATATTTAACTATAAATAAAGCTCCTAATAGATAAATAATCCAGTGTACGTCTTCACCTTCACCATGGAAGAACTTCATAATTGGATATAAAATAAAGCCTAAAGAAATCCCAGTAGCAATAGAATAAGTAAAAGGCATAGCAACAACTGTTACAAAACCAGGTAATGATTCAGCAATATTATCCCAATTAATCTCAGTTACATTCTCTAACATAATAGAACCAACAATAATTAACGCTGGAGCTGTAGCAGCTGCCGGCACAATCTTAATTACTGGAGTAAAGAAGATAGATAAAATAAAGCAGAAAGCTATTGTAACACCTGTTAATCCAGTTCTACCTCCCTGAGCTACTCCTGAAGCCGATTCAACATAAGTAGTAACTGTCGGTGTTCCCATCATTGAACCACCAATTGTTCCAATTGAATCAGCTAATAAAGCACGATCTGCTTTAGGTAAGTTTCCTTCTTCATCTAAGAAACCAGCCTGATGACTAACCCCTACTAAAGTACCAGCAGTATCAAATAAATCAACAAATAGAAAAGCAAAGATAATCGTTAAAATTCCTTCATCTAATGCTCCGGCAATATCAGCTTTAAAAACAACAGGTGCCCAATCAGAAAAGCTAGGCAATTTAAAAATTGCTGAGGGTAAACTAGTTACTCCCAGCGGAATACCTAATATAGTAGTACCAATAATTCCAATTAAGATACTTCCTTTCACATCTTTAGCCATTAATAAACCAGTAATTATTAACCCTACAATAGCTAAGATAGAACTAGGGTCTGCTAAATTACCTAAAGTAACTAAGGTAGCATCACTATTAACTACCACCCCGGCATTTTGGAGGCCAATAAAAGCAATAAACAAACCAATACCTGCACTTACTGATGATTTTAATGTTTGCGGCATAGCATTAATGATTGTCTGTCTTACCTTCGTCAAAGTTAAGATCAAAAAGATAATTCCCGAAATAAAGACAGCTCCTAAAGCTTCCTGCCAACTAAGTCCCATACCTAACACAACAGTATAAGTGAAATAAGCATTTAAGCCCATCCCTGGTGCTAAAGCAAAAGGATAATTAGCAAAGAAAGCCATACATAATGTAGCAAAAGCCGCCGACATTGCTGTGGCAATCATTACTGCTTCAAAAGGCATTCCTGCTTCGGATACAATTCCTGGATTAACAAAGATAATATACGCCATAGTCATAAAAGTAGTTAAACCAGCCATTACTTCTGTCCTAACATCAGTATTATGTTCTTCTAAAGCAAATACAGTATTTAATAAATCAGACATATAAATCCCTTTCTTAAGTATAAAATTTTAGTCCCTACGAGTCCTAAAAATCAGGACTCTCCGTGGAATAGAGAAATTAAAGATTTCTCTATTCCCACTCAATGGTAGCAGGAGGTTTAGAAGTAATATCATAGACAACTCGATTAACTTCAGGAACTTGATTAGTAATCTGTTGCGAAATATTTGCTAATACATCATGAGGAATTCTAGCCCAGTCAGCAGTCATAGCATCTTTACTTTTTACTGCTCGTAAAGCTATAGTATGTGTATATGTTCTTTCATCCCCCATCACCCCTACACTCTTCATTGGAGGTAGCACAGCAAAATACTGCCAGATTTCTCGCTGTAATCCTGCTTCCTTAATTTCCTCTCTAAAAACAGCATCAGCTTCTTTTAGCACTTCTAATTTATCTTTAGTGACTTCTCCTAAAACTCTAATTCCTAAACCAGGTCCCGGAAATGGTTGCCGCCAGACAATCTCCTCAGGTAAACCTAGTTCTGCTCCTACTTCTCGTACTTCATCCTTAAATAATTCTCGTAATGGCTCAATTAATTTAAAAGTCATATCTTCTGGTAAACCACCAACATTATGATGACTCTTAATGGTTGCTGAGGCATCACTACCACCACTCTCAATCACATCAGAATAAATAGTTCCTTGGACTAAATACCCAGCATCACCAACTTTAACGGCTTCTTCTTCAAAAACTCTAATAAACTCATTACCAATTATCTTTCGTTTTTCTTCGGGATCTCCTACCTCATTTAGCTTGTCTAAAAACCTCTCCTGAGCTTCAACATAAACTAAATTCATATCAAATTCTTGGCCAAATGTTTCCTCTACTTCTGTTCCTTCATCCTTTCTTAATAAGCCATGATCAACAAAAATACAAGTTAATTGATCTCCAATTGCCTCATGAACCAAAGCAGCTGCAACAGAAGAATCAACACCACCTGACAAACCACAAATCACTTGTTTATCGCCTACTTCTTCTTTAATATCTGCTACTGTTTCTTCAATAAAGCTTGAAGTAGTCCAATCTCCACTACACTCACATACATTATATAAGAAATTATTAATGATTTCTGTCCCTTGGGGAGTATGTACAACTTCGGGGTGAAATTGAACTCCATAAAAACCTAACAATTGATTCCCAATTGCTGCCACAGGAGAATTAGCTGTATAACCAATGATCTCAAAACCTGTTGGCATTTCAGTCACTCTATCTCCATGACTCATCCAACATTCTAGCTCTTGTCCTACATCAGATAGCAAATCTAATTCTTCCTTCACTGTTAACATCGCTCGACCATATTCTCGCTCATCTGCTTGCTCTACTTTTCCACCTGGTAATAAATGACTCATTAGCTGCATTCCATAACAAATTCCTAAAATAGGAATCTCTAACTTAAAAATTTCTTCTTCAACATAAGGAGCATCTGCACCATAAACACTAGCTGGTCCACCAGAAAAAATAATTCCCGCTGGATTCAGTTCTTTAATCCGTTCTATAGAAATATCATAGGGTACTACTTCGGAGTAAACATTACATTCTCTTACTCTACGAGCTATTAATTTACTATATTGGCCGCCAAAATCTAAAACTAAAATTAATTCATGATCTGTTTTATATGCCATTTTGTCCCTCCTAGTCTTATTATAAACAAAAAACCCCAAGTTATATCCTGGAATAGGAATATACTTGGGAAATAGAATTCTATAGGGCCAACTAACAATAGTTTCCCTTACAGAATTCTATTTCGTAGTCAGCTAGTTTGCGGCTAGCTGGTAGATACTTTCGAGCCCTATCCTCAAAGATATACGAAATAGTACTAGTATCAAGTTTCATCTACTACTAAAAATTTATTGACTATTAATACGAACTTATACTTAATTTAAAGGTACACTTATTAACGACTTACGTCAGTAGTATAAATTAAAAAAAGATTATTGTCAAGATGATTCTACTCCTTAGCTAACTTTTCCTGGGCTGTAGCCATTACTTCATCATATACCTGCCTAACTGGTATTGCTAACTCTTGGGCTAGTGTTTGGCATTCCTTATATTCAGGAGCATACTTAATTAATTCTCCTTGGTAGTAAGCTAACTTGACTGTTAACTCCCCAAATTTCGTCTCTAATTGCTGGAACTTACGTTCTAGTGCCTTCCGTTCTACTTGATACTTGCGAATCCCAAAAGTAGTTGTTTCTCTAAATAGAATTTCTTCTAGTGAGGAAACATCCTCGGGCTGACACAAGACATTAACTTTACTGCCTGGTCGGTTCTTCTTCATCATAATATCAGTCAGGTAAACATCTAAGGCTCCTGCTTCAAATAATCTCGGATACAAATAAGAATAAATTTCAGGATTCATATCATCAATATTCGTTTCTAACATCATTAGTTTAGTCGTTCTTTTTTTTTACCCACTACTACTCGTAATAAATTACTAATCTCTAAGTCTTTATCTCCTAACCCATAACCTACTTGTTCAATCTCCATCTCCGGAACAGGCTTAAATTCAGCAGCTAAAGTCTTAGCTATAGCAGCACCAGTAGGAGTTACTAACTCACTTCTTACTCCTGTAGAGTAAACTGTAACGTCCTCTAAAATCTCTAGAGTAGCTGGCGCAGGAACAGGAAGCCTACCATGAGCACAATCTACAAAACCAGTTCCTACATGAAGGGGGGCAGCATAAATCTGATCAATGTCTAACTGATCGATACAGATAGCTACACCAATAATATCAACAATTGAATCAATTGCTCCTACTTCATGAAAATGCACCTCAGAAAGATCTTTATTATGTACTTTAGCCTCGGCCTGGGCTACTAGCTTAAACATCTTCTGACTTAATTCTTTTACCTGTTGATTTAAGTTGCTAGTCTCTATTATTGCTTCTATATCAGCTAGATTCCGATGGGGATGATAGTGTTCCTCATCTTGGTCATGATGGTGGTGATCTTCAATCTGGACTTTAAAATCCGTCCCAGTCACTCCTTGCTTCTGTTTTTTTTCTATCTGTAATTCATAACCTGTAATTTCTAACTTAGCCAATTCTGCTTGTAATACTTCCTCATCAACTCCTAAATCAAGCAAAGCACCAATCGTCATATCACCACTGATACCTGCTAGGCAATCAAAATATAGTATTCTATCCATTCTATCACTCCTTACTTACTATTCTTAAACTCAGACTCAAACTAAAACTTAATCTCAACCTTAACCTTGCTCTTAGCTTTTATTCCTCACAGCTAATAGCACATGACTCATAGCTCATGACTATCTCGCCTGCTCTATCTGTTGAATAATTGTATTTGCTAAGTAACCAGCCCCAAAACCATTATCAATATTAACTACTCCTAGACCACTAGCACAACTATTTAACATCGCCAGTAAAGCTGCTACTCCTTCAAAGTTAGCTCCATAACCAACACTAGTTGGAACAGCAATAACAGGCTGATCTACTAAACCACTAACTACGCTAGCTAAGGCCCCTTCCATACCAGCTACTGTAATAATTACATTAGCTGCTTCAAGTTGATCTCTATTGCCTAATAACCGGTGAATCCCTGCTACTCCTACATCATATAACCTTTCCACTTGACTACCCATCATTTCTGCTGTAATAGCAGCTTCTTCGGCCACTGGAATATCGGAAGTACCACCAGTAACAACTAAAATGTGACTGGCACTTAATTCAATTTCTTGTTGTTGAATAACAATGATATTGGCCCGTTGATGGTATTCAATTTGATCTGTTAAGTCTGTTAATTCATCATATATCTCCTGGCTAGCTCTAGTAGCTAAAACATTACTTCCTTTCTCCAACATCTCAGCAGTGATCCCCTTAACTTCCTCATGGGTTTTCCCTTCACAATAAATTACTTCTGGGTAACCATTACGCAGACTACGATGATGGTCAACTTTAGCATAACCTAAATCAGAAAAAGGTAAATCTTGTAATTTATCCATTGCTTGCTCAACATCTACTTTTCCAGCTTGTACTTCCTTTAGTAATTGCTCTATCTCATTATTTTGCAAAGTTGGCCCTCCCTAGCAATCAATTTATAATTTACAATTAACAATATACAATTGACAATTGAAATTACTGAATAAAATTTAATGTTCTGCAAATTAGAT
This sequence comes from Halanaerobaculum tunisiense, assembly GCF_054657635.1. NCBI lineage: Bacteria > Bacillati > Bacillota > Clostridia > Halanaerobiales > Halobacteroidaceae > Halanaerobaculum > Halanaerobaculum tunisiense. The sequence goes on along the minus strand of NZ_BAAHYI010000010.1, from coordinate 5,262 downwards.
AATTCAAGCCTTATTTTTACTCCAGCTCGCTAAGATTCGTTACTAAAAAATTTAAATATTGTTGTGAAACTCTTACTTAGTAATTGCGAAAGATTGTGCTGTTTGATTTAAGTAGAACAATCCGCGACTTGTGGTTAAAATAAGAGAGTGATATATGTTCCAGTATCTTTTAATATCTCCAGTAACTCTTTAACCGTAAGAATCATTGATTGTTCTACCCTTGAAATTTTTTGGTAACTTTTATATTTTGATAAAAGTTACTCGGAAAAAAGCTACTTTGTAGCTTTTCCGAACTAGCTGTTGAATTTTTATTGCTAGCTTTTTATTAAAAAGTGAAGTATTATATCAATTACTCCTCAATTGTTTTATTCATATTACCAGTTTGATAGCCCCCTAGATCCATTGTCACATAATTAAAACCTAAACTTTGCAATTTCTCATTAATCTGATCCATTTTTCCTAAGTCAAATAACTTAAGTCTCTCCTCAGGGCCAACTTCTATTCTAGCCAAATCTCCATGATACCTAACTCGAAATTGCTCAAAGCCTAATTGATCTAAATAAACTTCGGCTTCTTCTAACAACTCCAGCTTATCTTCAGTAATTTCCTCGCCATAAGGAAATCTAGTAGCCAAACAAGTTAAAGACGGATCATCCCAACTGGATAAATCTAACTTTTTAGATAATTGTCTGATTTCTTCCTTCCCTAAACCTGCTTCTTTCAGTGGGCTTCGCACATCTAATTCGTCAATAGCTCTTAATCCAGGCCGGTAATCACCTAAATCATCTACATTAGTTCCATCAGCTACTGGCCGCTCACCGGCAAACTCTTTAACCTGAGAAAATATTTTGCTCTTACAATGATAACATCTATCAGTTGGATTATCCTTAACTAAACCCATCAACTCATCATCAATACTAACTACCTGATGCTTAATCCCGATCTCTTGAGCCATCTTTCTCGCCTGATCAATCTCTTTTTGAGCATAAAGTGGTGCTTCAGCAGTTACAGCTAAAGCATCCTTACCTAAGACATCATAACTAACCTTAGCTAATAAAGTGCTATCTACGCCACCTGAAAAACCAATTACTATCCTACCTAAATCCTCAATAATCTCCTGTAACTTGTCATGTTTTTCTTCTAAATTCATCTTCATTCCTCCTTATTAGAAAATCTATCAACCTGATCCATCATTACTGCATAAGGTTTTAAATCAAGTACTGGTGTACCATCAATAGCATCCAAACCTGTAACTAGTAACTTATTATCATCTCTGTTTAATAATTTTACTGTAGTAACGCCAATAGAATTTGGTCGTTTAGGACTCCGCGAAGCAAACACTCCTCTTTCCTCTCCATATCTTCTAGGCCCTTGTAGAGTATATCCCTCAGCGTGATGTAAATTAAAAATCACTTGTAAGTAATCAACATCTTCAATCTTATATAAACCAGCTTCATACTCAGGATTAATTACAATAGTACTTTCCTGTTGTTGCATTTCTTCTGGGCCAACAGGTTCTGTAAATTTACTTTTAATAACTCCAATCTGCTCAAAATTAGTCATCTAAATCCCTCCCCCTTATTAATCCAATTAACAATGTACAATTGACAATCATACGCGTTAACTTAATATATATTTTTCTAGATAGATAGGTTGTGTTAACTGACATTTATAATTTTTTGTTCACGAATATGAAATGGAAATTAAAAAGGAATTGAATAAGCGAAATCTACCATTTATTTCGCTTATTCCTTTTTAATTAGAATGTAATGAACAAAAAATTATACCGGAAGACGACACAACCTACCTATCCTTAAACAAAAATTACAATGGTTTTTCTGGGACTATCAAAAGATTATCATTATGCTTAGTAATACTAACCTCTACCTGATAAACTTCTTGGATATTCTTACTAGTCAACACTTCTAATCCCCCAGCAGCAAAAATAGCCCCTTCATCTAACATTACAATTTGATCACTATACCTCCCAGCTAAACTTAAATCATGCATTGCTATGACAGCAGAAATACCCTGATTAGATTGCTCCTTAATAATATTTAAAATTTCTAACTGATGTTTTAAATCCAAATCACTTGTTGGCTCATCTAACAGTAAGATATCTGGGTCTTGAGCTAAAGCTCTACCGATTAATACTTTCTGTTGTTGGCCCCCACTTAGTTGATTAATATCTTGCATGGCTAATTGATTTAAATTTAGTGTATCTATAATTTCTGAGACAACCTGTAAGTCATTATTTTTAGGCTTCCAATTAATATATGGTTTACGCCCCATCAAGATAGTATCAAATACAGTAGTTGGAAACTTCTTAGTCTCTTCTTGCGGTACATAACCTACACATTTAGCCAATTCTTGGCTGCTATAACTTTTAAGATCAGTCTTATTAATTAAAACACTACCAATTTGTGGTTCTAAAATCCGATTAACACACTTTAATAAAGTACTTTTCCCTGAACCATTAGGGCCAACTAATCCTAAAATTTCTCCCTGCTTTAATTCTAAATTAATTCCTTTTAAAACTGATTGACTCTGATAATTAAATTCTACTCCCTCAATTTTTAATCTCACCAATACTGCCTCCCTTTTAATACTAAATAGATAAATAATGGAGCTCCTAAAAAAGAAGTTAAAATTCCTACTGGGAGAACAATAGGAGCAATAATAGTTCTCGCTACAGTATCAGATATCAATAATAAAAGACCTCCAACTAAGCCAGAAAAAGGAATTAAAAATCTTTCCTCTCCTCCAATTAATTTGCGCACAATATGAGGAGCAACTAACCCCACAAATCCTATAATTCCTACAAATGAAACTAGCAAGGCAGTTACCAAAGATGATAACACCATCCCGATTAATCTTACTCTCTCTACATCTACCCCTAAACTTTTTGCTGTTTCAGTCCCTGAGTCTAGTGCATTATAATCCCAACTATGATACACAAAATAAATACTAGCTGGAATTACTGCTACCAACATCAGCACTAAATTATTCCAAGTAGTTCTTCCTACATCACCAAAAGTCCAAAAAACAATAGAAGCAATTTCAACATCACTAGCAAAGTATTGTAAAGCTGTTGTTCCAGCTGTAAATAATGAACCAAGAGCCACCCCTGTTAGAATCATTGTTTCAGAAGTAGCATTTTTATACTTAGTTAAAGCAATAATTACTCCAGTCGATACTAAACCAGCTACAAAAGCAGATATAGTAGTTAGATACGGACTATTAAGCACTACAGCATCTGCACTGCTAGAACCAGCTCCCAGAACAACTATAGAAAAGGCTGCCCCAAAAGCTGCTGCTTGAGAGATTCCTAAGGTATAAGGGGAACCTAAGGGATTCTTTAAAATACTTTGCATTGTTGCTCCGGAAATAGATAAGCCCATTCCTGCAATAATTGCTGTTAAAACCCGGGGTAACCTTATATTCCAAATGATTGTTGTAAACTTTGCTATATTCTGGCCTGCTAAAATTGATATCACCTGAGATAATGGTATCTTAACTGCTCCTACTGCAATAGAATAAATAATTACTCCTACTAAAGAAACCAGGATTATCATTCCCAATAATAACTTGTGGTTACTATATGTTTGATAGTCGTTTATAATTTCTTTCTTAGCCAACATTTCCACCTCTTAATCTAACTGATTTAGTCTTTTAAATCCACCATATTTATTAGCTAAAGCATCATAAACTGGCTGACCAAGAAACTGATTATAAATTTGATTTGCTTTTTGTTTAGCAGCTATATCGTCAAATTGCTGAGGATACAAAATCTTACCAATATAATAAGAATTAGCTAATACTGTAGCTACATTACGATGGTAAAAAGCATACGGTAATAAACCATAAACTTGATTATTTTTTAGAGCAGTTAAAGATTTATACTCCAGATGATTCTCTAAATCCTGCTTAATCAAATTTAAATTAGCTTCATCAACAAAAATCAATTCAGGGTCCCAATCTAATAGTTTCTCTTGGCTAACCATAATTGAATTAACCTGTTCATACTTCAGTTTATTAGCTACATAATTAGCATCTAAAAATGTAAATGGAGGGAACGGAACTTTAGTCGATACAATTCCCTGGGCTCCCTGATATGATATCCCGCCAGCATACACTTTCTTGTTATCTGAAGTAGAAATATCTTGCGTCCTTTGCTTAAGATCAGCAATTAAACTTTCTGTATAATCGATTAAATCTTTAGCCCTATCCTGCTTATCTACTAACTTACCAATTAACTGCCAAGATTTATACAGATATTTCTCTCTCTCCGGGCCAACATCGATATACTTAACTCCTACTACTGGGATCCCTGTCTTCTGCTGTAAGTCATTAGCTGTCCCCTTAGCACCATAAAAAAAGATCAGATCTGGATCCTGAGCTACTATTAATTCAGCATCTCCACCATGCCGTGGCCCAATGGTAGGCAACTCTTTTAGTTTAGAATGAGCTAAATTATAGGCTGCCCCCCAATCATTTCGTTTTTCTGCTTCTTCTACTCCTACTACTTTATCTACAGCTTGGAGATGAGTTACTAATCTTAAAGTTCCAGGCCCAACTGCTACAATTTCTTCTACATCTTTAGGAACTTTAACTTCTCTACCTAATAGGTCTGTAACTTTAATTGTTTCCCTTTGCTCAATTTTTTCTGTAACACAGCCTGCTCCAACTAAACATAATCCTACTACTAAAATTAGAACAATCGATTTCTTCATCACTTATCCTCCCTATATTCAGCCTTTACTCACAACTCATAACAGTAGTCATAGTTAATTTATGATGTTTAACTCCTCTTAAGCCCCCTAACTTATTAGCTACCTTTTGAATTTTTTGAGTTGGCCCTTGCATAACAATTACTTCTAAACAATGTTTATCATCTAAATATAAATGAAGATTCGATTTAAATAGACAATTATAATTATCTTCAATTTCTACTAGTTTCTCTGGTAATTGCCGCTGCTGATGATTATAAATTAAAGTTAAGGAGCCAATGACTTCCTGATCCTTATTTTCTGCTTCTTCGGCAATAATTTTAGCCCTGATTAAATCTCTAATTGCTTCCGAACGATTAATATATTTATCCTCAATCAGTTGATCAAACTCATCTAATAATTCTTCATCAACTGCTACCCCAAACCGTTTTAAATTTGACATGTTGGCCCTCCTTAAAATTTCTCGTAACACAAAAAATAATTTTGTGTTACTAACCATATTTTTCTATAAGTAATTAGTAACTCCTGCAAA